>CALJEH010000032.1 GCA_938074435.1 uncultured Alphaproteobacteria bacterium | reverse complement strand
GTTCTATTTCAAATAATGTAACGACTGGACCAGGTTTTATATTTATAATTTCACCTGAAACTTTGTATTCGAGCAGAACATTCTTGAGTTCCTCAGCTTTTGCATCTAGTTCTGCCTGACATACTTTTTTACTATAATCACTGAAGCTATTAGTTCTGAGTAGATTAGCTGATGGTAGAATAAAAGAATTATTACTCTCAAATAAATCAAAATTATCTTTGGTTATATCCGGTGTTTTTGATTTTGTTCGTCTTGTTTTGGGTTTTGTTCTTTTTGGTATGTCAAATCCAATTGGTTGATCCTGAGATACAATACTCTCTCCAATAATAATATTTTCATGTTTCTTAGAATTTTCGAGTGTATCTCTAATCTCTTCAAAACTGACATCTTCATTTTTTTGTAAAAAAGATAATGATTTAATATATCTAAATAAATTTGATAAAAGATTGTGCGTAAGTTTCATTAAAAAACTAATTGAATTCGATCTTCTAACTGCAATACTTTTGTGCATAGTGTCTGATTCAATTAATCTATGCTGCTTTTTATTTTTAAATTTGATTATTAATTTATTCAAATAATGAATTAGTGCTAATAGGATAACGGAGATAAAAAATATTAGCTTTTTATAATGATTTTCAGAGATTACATTTATGTTTGATAAAATATTACTCTGTATTGATTGGTTTAATAAATCACCAATGAGTCCTCCTGCTCCAACCAAGTATATCCAGTTAACGGTTGATTTAAATAAACCACTATTTGTGATATCAATACTGGATAAAATTAACAGCCATAATATGAAGTAAGTTGGATACCTAAAGTATCTTGGAAGTCCAAAAACTTTTTGGTTTTGTAGGATAAGACTCAAGCTTAAAAATAGCAACAATGTGATCAGAATAAACGAACCTAATCCCAGAAACTGAAGCATTAAATCTGATATTATTGCTCCGCTAGCACCAAATAAATTAGTAACAACATTATCATTATAGTTATTTATGCTCGGGTCGTAAGGATTCCAGGAAATTAGCGAAGTCGTTAGGTAAATTGAGATAGCAAAGATGAATACACCTAAAATTCTTTTTGCCTGTCTTTTCAAAAACAGTCGAAGACTAATAGGCGCAATGCTTTCAATAAAATTTAAACTCGATAATTTCATTTTAATTGATCACCTTGTTTATAATTGATACGGCTTTTGATATTTCATCATTACTACCGACAAGCGCAATTCTAATAAATTTCTTTGAGTCAGGATTTATGTCAGAATTTAGAGACAAATATGATCCTGGTATAACTTTTACTCCTGATTGCCATAATTTTATAGTTACAGACTCATCCATTCCGAAATCTGATATATCTAACCAAGCAAAAAAGCCACCTTCAGGAATCTGAAAATTGAATTTCTTATCTAATGTTGAGTAAAATATATCAAATTTTTCATTATATAATTTTCGATTATTTATAACGTGCTCTTCATCTGCCCATAAAGCTTCTGAAGCAATTTGGATTGGTGTTGGAACGGTTGGGGCAGCTACGTTTCTTAAATTAAAGAATTCCCGAATTATATTTATATCACCCATAACATATCCTGATCTAAGTCCAGGAGCATTTGATCTTTTTGATAATGAGTTGAAGGACAGTACATTTTCAAAATTATTTTTCTCTGATATTGTCAGAATGCTATTTGGGGCTTTTGTTCGGTATATTTCGGAATAACATTCATCGGCGATTATAATAAATTGGTATTTTAGTGATAATTCATACAAATCCTCTAAATATTTCTCATCTGCAATCGTTCCTTGAGGGTTTGAAGGCGAACATAAATAGAAAGCAATAGTATCAGACCACACTTCATTAGGTATTTTTTCTAAATTTATTAGATAATTATCTATCTCGCGAACATTAACAGCAAGTATCTTTTTAGATGTATACTGACCTGCAGTTGAATAGACGGGATAAAACGGATCGGGCAATATAAAAGTAGATTTCTTATTTTTTAATTTAGTTGCTAATAAACTTCCAAAAAAGATTCCCTCACGAGAGCCGGAGATAGGTAAAATATTATTGATAATATCATCTGTTACAAGCTGAAATCTATTTCTAATCCATTTTGATAAATTTTTTCCAAAATGATTACTTGTATTTGCAGATGGATAGTTTCTATATTTGTCAAAATTACTATCTAAGAGGTCTCTAATTATCTCAGGCGTATCATTCCTTGGTGCACCAATAGATAAATCGATACAATTATCTTTTCCATTAGTGTTTGAAAGGAGATCCCTTGTTCTCTGAAAAGGAGATATTGAGCTCATTAGTCCTCATAATTAATTACCTGTTAATTATAAGAAAATCTGGTTAAACCTATGTTAATGTTTTATAAAAAAAAGGCGGTCCGAAGACCACCTTTTTATGGGAGAATATATGGTGGAGAATTATGACTTGGTAAAGTCTGGATAAGCATCCATTCCTAACTCAGTTTTGTCCACACCATTAAGTTCGGCTTCTTCGCTTACACGAATACCAATTGTTGATTTCATCACAAACCAAACAACAGCACTTATTGCACTTACGAAGATGCCAATTGAGATAACACCGATAAATTGTGTTACGATGCTTGTATCAGGATTTGACCATGGTACTACAAGTGTACCCCAAATACCTGCTAATAAGTGAACTGGTATTGCACCAACCACGTCATCGATTTTAAATTTATCAAGCATTGGAACTGCTAGAACAACGATGATACCACCTATACCACCAATAATAATTGCTGATAGAGGTGAAGGCATTAGTGGTTCTGCTGTAATTGATACCAGACCTGCTAGCGCACCGTTTAATGCCATTGTTAGATCTACTTTCTTATACAAGATTTGTGATAAGATGATCGCTGCAACAACACCACCAGCAGCAGCAAGGTTTGTGTTCATGAATATTTTAGATACAGATGAAGCGTCTTCTAGTGAACCTAGAGCTAATTGGGAACCACCGTTGAATCCAAACCAACCAAGCCATAGTATAAAAGTACCAAGAGTAGCTAAAGGCATTGATGAACCTGGCATTGGATTAACTTTACCATTAGATGTATATCTGCCAGCACGCGCTCCTAGAATAAGAGCACCCATTAAAGCTGCCCAACCACCTGTTGAGTGAACGATTGTTGATCCAGCAAAATCACTAAATCCAAGCTCTGAGAGGAATCCGCCGCCCCATTGCCATGCACCTTGGATTGGGTAAATAATACCACAAAGTAACACAACAAAAATTAAGAATGGAATTAATTTAATTCTTTCTGCAAGGGTTCCTGAGACAATAGATGCTGTTGTAGCACAGAATACCATTTGGAAAAACCAATCTGATGCTGCAGAATAGTCACCTGTATCAGCTGATGGATCTGGCACGCTGAAAGCAGTAAAGCTTCCGAAGAAACCACCATCTACGCCGTCATACATAAGGTTATATCCAACTAACCAGAAAACAATACCAGCTATTGCATATAGTGCTATATTTTTAGTGCATTGCATCGCAACACTTTTCGATCTAACCATTCCTGCTTCGAGCATTGCAAATCCTGCTGCCATCCACATAACAAGAAAACCACCAATTAAAAAGAGTAGTGTATTAAATACATAGACCGTATCTTCAGCTGCTGCATTAGCTGGCTCAGTCATTGAATAAGTTAGAAAACTTATACCAATTGCTGATAGTAATAATTTTTTTAACATTTTTTTCTCCTAAATATTTACAGGGCTGCAGCGTCTGTTTCGCCAGTCCTAATTCTTATTGCGCTCTGTACATCAAAAACAAATATTTTTCCATCTCCGACTTTATCTGTTTTCGCTGTATCACAAATAGCGCTAGTAGCTGTTTCAAGAAGTTCATCTTTTATAACAAGATCTATTTGTATCTTTGGTATAAAATTAACTTCGTATTCAGCTCCTCGATAAACCTCTGTTTGACCTTTCTGACGACCAAAACCTTTAACTTCTGTAACGGTCATTCCTTCTATTCCAAGATCAACTAGAGCTTTCCTAACATCATCAAGCTTAAAAGGCTTAATAATAGCTGTAATTAATTTCATTGAATTTCTCCTTTAAAAATTTCTACAACTATAAATGCAAAAGGCGTGCCAAACTTTACTAAAAAATATATAAGCAATTGATATATATATATAAAAAAAATAGTTTTTAAAATAAGAGGGAATATTTTTTGATGTTATGCCTAATATATAGGCACTATCATATCAATGGTTAATTATTAGGCAGTAATCTTATCATGCCTTCTTGGGATACGGACGCAAGTAATTTTCCCTCTTGAGAATATATGTTGCCTTGGGCAAAACCTCTATTTCCAAAAGTATTGGGACTATTCTGATTATAAAGAATCCATTGGTTTATATTAAAGTCTCTGTGGAACCACATAGAATGGTCAAGGCTTGCCACCTGAATATTTTTTTGAAAGATTGAAATGCCATGAGGTATAAGCGCAGTATCTAATATTGTATAGTCACTTGCATAAGCGAGAAGAGCTTGATTTAAAATTCTATCTGTATTAGCTTTCTCAGATAATCTTAACCATAGCAGTTGTTCTGGAGGCTCTTTTTTTGGATTAACCATGTTACGGGGGCTTACAGGGCGAAATTCAATTGGTCGTTCCCTATCTCTGGTATCTTTAATATTTTCAGGGCTTTTCTTAAATATTTCATCCAAAATTTCTATTTCAGAAGATAATTCATTTGGATTTTTAATATCTCCAGGAAAATCTAATTGATGAGAAAGGCCAGTTTCATCTGTGTGGAAAGAAGTGATCATGTAAAAAATAAGGTGATTATCTTGATAGGCAGAGATTATTCTTTGCCCAAAACTCCTGCCATCTCTCAGTTTTTCAACATCATATTCAATTGGGATATCAGGATCACCAGCTCTAAGAAAATAAGAATGGAGTGAGTGTAAATATTTATTATCGATAGTTTTATATGCAGCTACTATAGCTTGTGCAACAATTAAACCACCAAATATCCTCTTCCATCCATATTCTTTTGCAGATGCAATGTATCTATCGTTACCAATATGTTCTAATTCCAATAATTCTAATAGGTTTTTTACGGCACTCATTTCAATATCGATGTAATTAAGATAAGATATACATATATGTATATATAGCAGAAATAATGTGACAAGAAAAAATGAATAAGAAAAAATATATATCATCAGATATTATTGTGATGGGTAATGGTATCACTTCTCAATTTTTTTCTCTTGTGTTATCAAAAACACTGGGAGATAGAATAAAAATTTCTATGATAGATAAAGAAATTAAGTCTCAAGATTATGTTAGGGCCTTATCAATATCTCTTTCAACTGTTAATATATGTAAAGCACTGGACATTTGGAGTCTTATTGAACCGTATTGTTATCCTGTGAAAAAAATTATAGTTACGCATAAGGGCAAGCAAGAATCTAAGAGTAGTATTTTAAAATTTGATAATCATATTGACCAAAACATTGCTTCTTACATAATTAATGAGAGTGATCTGCGAAAGATTTTATCTCAGCAAATTAAAAAGTATAAAAACATCGAATTATTTGAAACTGAAATTAATAGTTTGGATATAAATAATGAAAGTGCAACAATTTCTTCGAATCAATATGATTTCTCATCAAAGCTAATTGTGGCAGGTGACGGAAGAGGATCAATAGTTAAAAAGATTCTCGGTATTAAATCTATTTCTTGGGATTATGATCAAACAGCTTTGTCATGTCTTATTACGCATTCCAAAAAAAATGATAATATTGCTATTGAAAATTTTTTAAACACTGGTCCAATTGCAATTTTACCATTTGGGGATTACCAATCTTCACTAGTTTGGTCAGGGACTAAGAATTTCATGAATAATTTAAACCAGCTAGACAGAAATAAACTTCTAGAAGAAGTTCAAATGCAAACAAGAGATTATATTGGTGAAATAAGTAAAATAGAAAATATTTGTTTTTTTGATTTAAATTTTAGTATAATCCGAAGATTAATTGACACAAGAGTTGCATTTATTGGTGATGCTGCTCACTCGGTGCATCCTTTAGCAGGTCAAGGCACAAATATTGGATTGAGGGATGTAGCATATTTATCTGAAAATATCATAGATTCTATCAAATATGGTCTAGATTTTAGTAATAAAAATGTGCTGCAAGAATATGAAAGAAAACGAATGCCAGACATTGTAACATCAGCAATGACATTTGATGCAATTAATCGACTATATTCAAATAATATTCAGGCAATTGAACCTTTAAAAGACTTTGCAATTAATTTTGTAAGCAAAATTCCAAAATTAAAAAAGAGTTTTGTAGAAGAAGGAGCTGGCACAAAAAGAACGATGTCAAAATTAATTCAGGGAATAGCAATTAGTTAGAGATAGGGCTAAAATTTTCTGGACACGCCGAAGTTAATTGCATTGGTAATAAGATTTACTGATAATGTTCCACCATCATTGACTAAATCAAGTTCATTCATACTATATGTAAATTGGTATTCACTAAAGATTGAATAATCACTATTTATAGGGTAGCTGATTCCGCCACCAAGTCTTATAGCGCCACCAGCAAATTGGTATTCATAGGTTTTATGAGTTGTACCATTTTTTGTATATGTAATATCAACGTGTGGAACCGAAACTCCTAATCCAGCTATAATAAATGGATTATAAATATTTCCATCCCACCGTTTATAAGCGTTTGCTGTTATAAGATTGAGCCCATCTGTTAATTCAAGTCTTGAAAAGTTATTAGGCATTTCACTTATAGGGGCATAGGCTTTTGCATGTGTAAATTCTATTCCATAACCAATATTATAATCCCAATTGATATATTTTAGCCCATAGTATGGAGGTGATGAAAAACTTTTACCTTCCCATCCTATAGTTTTATCTATTGCATCGCCATAGGCGGTACCATTTAAGTTAGCATGCGGCAGGGTTTGATAGCCCGAATATATACTAATTTCATTTTCTGCATGAGCAAAAGCATTGAAAAGCAATAAAGTGCCAACAATTAGAAAGATCTTATTTCTCATTTTTTAATAATTTTCTTGCTTCATTTTCTAGCATAATAGGTATGCCATTACGAATAGGGTACGCCAATCTTGTTTTTTTAGCAATTAATTCATTATTTTTTTCATCATATATGAGCTGTTCTTTAGATACAGGGCAGATCAAAATATCAAGTAACTTTTTATCAAATATTTGTTTACTCATTTTATTGCATAAAATTATTATTTTTATTTCGACTGGCTATTGATAGTTCACTTAGTGCAATTAGAATTTCAGACCTATTTTCAATATTGGAAGCTTCAAGCAAAGCTTGTTTTTCTTTTGCATTAAAAGGGCTAAGCATTGCAAACGCATTAATTAAGATTTCTGTATCAGTGTCTGTAATAACAGACCAATCAGTAGTGAGGTCATTAACATTCAAGTAATCTGATATGACATTTAGTAATTTATCTCTATCTATAGAATTGAAAATTTCCTCGAGATTAAGATCTTCTATAAAATCGTGATAATCTACTTTCATTTTTCTATATAATTTATCTGAAAAAACTTCTTCAATTATCTTGAATCTACAAATCCCTGTTAGTTTAACTATAAAAGTCCCATCATCATTTTCAACATATGTTGATATTTTTCCGATACATCCAACATTCTCAGTTTCTGACTTCTTTTTTTTATCAATGGAGGGTTGTATGATCCCAATATACTTGTCACTCTTAATGGCATCCTCAATCATTTCGAGGTAGCGAGGTTCAAAAATATTTAATGGTAAAATAGCTTTTGGCAATAAGACACATTTATTAAGAGGAAAGATTGGCACCACTACTGGCAAATTTTCAATACTGTTTATTTGGTTCATATTATCACCTATGAAAATAATACTGAGGAAAGACTTTTTCTTTTATCAATTGATACTGGATCTGAGAAGCCCCATACTTCGAAAAATTTTAGAAGTTGACTTTGAGCAGCTTTTTCATTCCATTCCTTATTTAATTTTATAGATTCAATCAGTAAATCCGCAGCTTCATCCTTATTACCTATTGAGTTGTAATACAGTGAAAGATCAAGTCTTGCTTGATGATCATTTGGATTTTCTTCAATTTTACTAATTAAATCATCGATTCTTGCATTATCACTAGGGATATTTTGTGCAAGCTCAATAGCAGATTTTATTTGTTTTATTTTATCATTTTGAAGTAACTTTTCTGGCACACTAGAAATAAATTTTTTTGCGTTGTCTAGATCGTTCATTTTTAGATAACAATCCGCAATTTCATAAATAACATCCGTATTTTCTTGATCTTCTTGAACCATTTCATCTAGTAATGTTAGAGCATCTTGGTAATTGTCTGTATTTTTTAGGTTAATTATCTGTGCAAGTTTATCAGAATTTGGATCTGTTAATGGGCCAACATTTTTTTCTAAAAACTTTCTTAATTCAGCTTCTGTTACATTTCCCATAAAACCATCAACCGGCTTTTGGTCTTTGAACGCAAAAACAGCTGGGATTGATTGAACACCCATTTGCGCAGCAATAGCTTGATTTTCATCTACATTTAGTTTGCATAAAATAACGGATCCTGCATATTCCGTTACAAGTTTTTCTAATGTTGGAGTTAGTTGTTTACATGGTCCACACCAAGGTGCCCAGAAGTCAACAAGTACAAGAGAATCTTTTGATGCATTTATGACTTCCTCATTAAAGGTTGCTGTTGATATATCTTTTATATATTGATTATAATTATCCATTTTTATTATATTTTTTATTCATGATAATACTTACTTCATATATGTATTTGTATCATAAAATCAATTAGATTTAATGAATTATTTGCTAGTAAATTTATTTAATTAGATATATAAATTTAAAAGTTAATTTCGCGGGCGTAGCTCAGTGGTAGAGCACAACCTTGCCAAGGTTGGGGTCGTGAGTTCGAATCTCATCGCCCGCTCCATTGACTAAACTTCATTTTCAATACCAAATTATTGCTGAGGTTTGTTATATGTCAAAAAAAAGCCTTCTAATAAAAAATGGTACTGTTGCACATTTAGACACATTAGATGAAGTTGATATATTAGTTTTTGGAGAAACCATAGCGCAAATAGAAAAAAATATTTCATTCGATGCTGATAGAGTAATTGACGCATCCAATATGCTTGTTCTCCCAGGCGGTGTTGATAGCCATTGTCATATAGAACAAAGATCAGCTTCAGGTCTAATTAATTCAGACACCTTTTACACAGGAACTCATGCAGCAGCTTTAGGAGGCAATACATCAGTAATTCCTTTTGCAGCTCAATATGATGGTGACTCTCTAATCAAGGTTGTTGAAGACTATCACAAGCTAGCTAGTAAGGGCGCTCTTATTGACTACTCAATGCATATGATTATTGCCGGTCCATCAGAAACTGTTATTCATGAGGAATTACCCAAATTGATAAAGGAGGGACATAGCTCGATCAAAATTTTTATGACCTACGATAGATTACGTATTGATGATGAGAGTATTTTAAAGATTCTCAGTCAAGCTAAAGAGTGTGGGGCGATGGTTTCTGTACATGCAGAAAACCATGAAATGATTACAAATAAAGTAGCAGAATTACTTGATTCAGAATGTTTCCATCCAAAATATCATACCGATAGTCATCCAGTAGATGGTGAGGTGGATGCATTTAAAAGAATAATTAATATGTCTGAAATGACTAAACAACCTATTATGATATTTCATGTTTCATCTGCAAAGGGTCTAGATGTTATCAGAGATGCTAAAAAGAGGGGTGTATATTTTTTTGCAGAGACCTGTACACAATATTTAACATTAAATTCAAAATTACTCGATCAAGAGATTATTACCGATGGTGCAAAATGGATTTGTAGCCCACCAATACGTGATGAGGATGACTCGGTTGCTTTATGGGAAGGGTTAGAAGAAAATATTTTGGACTGCGTCACATCCGATCATGCGCCATATAGTTTTGATAGCAAAGGTAAATTTTTTAAAGGCACTAATCCAAATTTTAAAGAGATTCCAAATGGAATGCCTGGTTTACACTGGAGGTTGCCAGTTATTTTGGATCGTATCTTACAAAACAAATCAAAACTCAGCATTCTTGATTTTGTGAGAATTACATCCACTACACCCGCTAAAATATATGGGTTATTCCCTAAAAAAGGACAAATTAATATTGGTTCTGATGCAGATATTGTTATTTGGGATACGAATAAAGATATGCAACTATCCGATAGTATGGTTGTTGATGGATCAAAATACAATCCTTATAAAGATTTCAGAGTAACTTGTTGGCCAAAAGAAGTTATTTTAAGAGGAAACACAATAGTTGAAGACAATGACCTTAAAGCAGATCAGGGAACTGGTAAGTTTATACCAACATCTTTAAGCGAGTATATTTAAATTTAATGTTTAAAATGGCGAATGCCTGTGAAGACCATTGATACTTTTGCTTTATTGGCTGTCTCTATTACTTCTTCATCTCTGATGGAACCACCCGGTTGGATAACAGACTTAACACCAAATTCTATTGCAGCATCTAATCCATCTGAGAATGGGAAAAAAGCATCTGATGCAATGACACAGCCATCTCTAAATTTATCATCATGAATGTTTTCATTAAACTTTTGTATGGCTATTTTTGAGGAGTCAACCCTGCTAGTTTGTCCTGCTCCAATCCCTATTGTTTGCATATTCTTTACGTAAACAATTGCATTTGATTTTACATGTTTAACGATTTTGAAAGCAAATATTAAATCATTCAGCTCACTCTCACTTGGTTGGCAATTTGTAACGATTTTTAATTGTTCCTTGTTTACAATATGGTTGTCCCTATCTTGAATTAGATATCCTCCATACACTGACTTTATAATTTCAGAATCAAGGTCGTTATCGGAAATATTATTATATTTTATAATCCTCAAATTTTTCTTCTTATGGAAAATCTCTATCGATTTTTCTGTAAAGTCTGGAGCAATCACTACCTCAGAAAAAATCTTTGTGATCTCGGTAGCAGTTTCTTCATCTACTGTTGAATTTGATATTAATATACCCCCAAATGCGCTTGTTGGATCACAAGAGAGTGCTGATAAATATGCATCATGTATTGTATCTTTTTGTGCTACACCACAAGGATTTGCATGTTTTATAATGGCAAAAGTTGGTTTAGCTTGAATAAAATCATTGATCAACTGCATTGCCGCATCAATATCGTTTATGTTGTTATAAGATAGTTCTTTTCCTTGCAACTGCTCAATAGAGCCAAAGCCATTTTTCCCTGTAATCTTTAGGGATGCTGATTGATGAGGGTTTTCACCATATCTGAGTATTTTTTCAGTCGAATTTTTATTGTTTGGATTGTCTAAATTTGTATCTTTAACCCGTGTTTGAAACCAATTAAATATAATACTGTCATAGGATGAAGTTAGAGCAAAAGCTTCTGAGGCAAGTCTCATTCTCTCTTCCAAATCTAACCCACCATGTGTTTTTATTTCTGATATTATTTTAGCGTACATTTCAGGATTTATTACCACAGAAACCCGGTCATAATTTTTTGCAGATGCTCTAATCATTGAAGGTCCACCAATATCAATATTCTCTACGATTTCTCCTATATTATTGTTGGATTCCATGGCTTTTTGGAAAGGGTATAAATTTACAACAACTAGGTCGATCTCTGTTATATTATGATTTTTTAGGGCTTTAAAATCCTGATCATTGTCCAATCTAGATAATATCCCACCATAGATATTTGGATGAAGTGTTTTAACCCTTCCTCCCAAAATCTCTGGAAATTTCGTAATATCCTCAATATTAACGACTGGAACTTTGTTTTCTAGAAGTAGTTTTGAGGTTCCACCTGTAGAAATAATTTCTATACCCAAACTGTGCAATTGCGATGCAAATTCAACAATATTAGTTTTATCAAAAACACTAATTAGTGCACGCTTAATCCTGATAATATTTTTTGCCATATTTATATTGGAAGACTAATTTTCTATTAAATTAACAAACAAGATCAATTTTGTTTTTCAAGCATCTCAATTAATTCATTCAAATTAGGAACGTCTGTATAGTCTTCACTCAGACCACCCGCCCCTGATTTATTTTTGCATGCAAAGAATGTACATTCATCATCGAGGAGTCTGATACCATGGACTGTATTTCTTGGAATAAAAATTAAATCACCCGGGCCAGCAGTTGTTGTCTCATCTCCAAGTAAAACAGCTAGTTTCCCAGATAAAATATATATCCATTGTTCATCATTGGGATGATAATGTGGCGGAGGAACTTCTCCTTCTCTATATGTGACAATCCCAACTTTGAGAAGATCACCTGCATATTGAATCATTTTTATATGAGGTCTTGCTACGTCGGGTGTAGCTTGCATCTCATTTTTTCTATAAATTGGCATGGGCCATTCCTCCAAATATTACAAAGTATTCCAATTGATATTATTATGTTTTTTGTAGGATGGAAATAAAGAAACCATCATTTCCACCATCGGCTATAGTATTTGGTATAATACGCACATAGCCTTCTGGTTTAATATATTTTTTAACAATTGATATTTTTTCTTTATCAATTTTTTTAATTTTTACATCAGTTCTTTCACTGAGTATTTTTTTAATTTGATCCTCTCCCTCTTCTTTCTCCATCGAGCATGTGCAATAAACTAAAATTCCACCTTTTTTGATTATATTTAAACCATTTTTGAGCAGTTTTTCTTGGATCGATACAAAGTAATCTAAATTAAAGTCTTTTCTTCTTAGTATATCTGGATTTCTTCTTATTACACCGGTTGAACTACATGGGGCATCAATAAGGACACCATCATAAGGTTTTTTTGGTGACCAAACTGATGCATCAGCATGAATTATCTCTGCTTTGTATTTTAATCTTCTCAAATTTTGTTTGAGTACTTTTATTCTTTCCTTACTTGAGTCAATTGCTGTTACTATAGCGCCAGCTTGAATTAGATTTGCGGTTTTTCCACCAGGCGCAGCACAAAAATCTACAAAATTCATACCTTTGATTTCATTTTCAATTAGTTTAACTGGGATTGAAGCCGATACATCTTGAACCCACCACTTGCCATCTGAATAGTATTTTATATCTGGAATAAAACCATAATCAAAAAGCCTTATTGTTCCTGTATTTAATGTTACGCCATTTATTTCTGAGACTAATTTTGAATCCGGGTGTTTTACAGTAATATCTAAAGGTGGGGGTTTAAGTAATGATTGAGCGGTAGATGATATTTCACTCGGCTTATATTGCTCATGCCATCTGCTCCTTAACCAATCAGGCAAAAGAAAATTGGCATCAAATTCTTTTAAATTAATATCTTCTATTTGACGGCTTATTTTTCTCAGAACAGCATTAACAAGCCCTTGTAATTTGTATGATTTTCTATCTCTTTTGGTTAAGTTAATTGCAATATTTACAACCGCATACGGTGGAGAGCTGATTACAATAATCTGAGTAATTGAAATAAGTAGGATAATATGAATACGTGGGGAGTGTTCCTCGATAGAATTTGATAAGTATTTATCTAGAATTTTTTCAATAAACCCCCAATATCTCAATGTAGTCATAATTATATTTTTTGAGAAAGCGAGATCTTCTTTGGGGAGTGACTTATATTTATCTTTTGAGAGATAGAAATCAAAACTTTGATCAGTATTAATGTTTTTTTGAGTGATATTCATCAAAACATCAACTGCTAGTTCTCGAGCTTTGTAGCCAAGATAGTCTTTTTTTTTCAGATCATTGGGCATATTATATTTAATTTTTTTTTTAGATTATTATATCTAAGATATAATCATAGCAACAAAGCTAAAAATATGAATAAAGAAAAAAGAAATGATCTTCCTCCCGCTGCATTGAGAGCATTAGCAGAAGCAGAAGAGAGAAGAAAAAAAAATGAACAAGAAAAAAAAGAGATGCCTAAAGAAGTAGATGGACCGGAAGGACCTGAGCCAACACGATATGGTGACTGGGAAAGAAAAGGTATCACTTCAGATTTCTAATTATTTATTTTTCCTGTTTTTGATTAAATCATCTACTACTGCGGGCTCAGCTAATGTTGATGTATCGCCAAGCTGAGCAAAATCATTTTCAGCAATCTTTCGCAAAATTCTACGCATAATTTTTCCGGATCTAGTCTTTGGTAATCCTGGAGTAATTTGAATATGATCAGGTGTAGCAATTGGGCCAATTATTTCCCTAACGGTTTGTATTAGTTCCTTTGTAATTTCGGTGTCATCAAATTCTATACCTGATTTTAATGTAACGAATGCATATATACCTTGTCCTTTTACGTCGTGTGGGAAACCAACTACTGCAGACTCAGAAACTTTTTTGTTAGAAACTAGTGCTGACTCAACTTCAGCTGTTCCAAGCCTATGACCTGAAACGTTTATTACGTCATCAACTCTGCCCGTTATCCAGTAGTAACCATCATTATCCCTTCGACATCCATCTCCCGTGAAGTACATTTCTTTGTATGTTGAAAAGTATGTTTGCTCAAAACGATCATGATCACCATAAACAGTGCGCATTTGTCCAGGCCAAGAGTCGCAAATAACGAGATTGCCAGAACACTCACCATCAAGTATTTTCCCATCGGGGTCAACAATGGCTGGTTTAATTCCAAAAAAAGGTAAAGTTGCAGAGCCAGGCTTTTGATTGATTGCACCTGGAAGAGGTGTAATCATTATTCCTCCAGTTTCTGTTTGCCACCAAGTGTCAACAATAGGTGATTTTGCTTCACCAACGATATTATAATACCAATTCCAAGCTTCTGGGTTTATAGGCTCACCAACTGTACCTAAAAGTTTTAAACTGGATCTTTTTGTAGATTTTACATAGTTATCTCCAGCTCCCATCAGGGCTCTTATAGCTGTGGGGGCAGTATAAAATATATTTACATTATACTTATCAATAATTTCCCAACATCTTGATGGGCTTGGATAATTTGGCAGCCCCTCATACATAACAATTGTGGCAGCATTTGACAAAGGTCCATAAACAATATAACTGTGCCCTGTTATCCAGCCAACATCTGCCGCACACCAGAAAATATCATCGGGTTTATAATCAAAGACGTATTGATGTGTCATTGAAGCATAAACTAAATATCCACCTGAAGTATGAAGAACACCTTTCGGTTTACCTGTTGAGCCAGATGTGTACAAAATAAACAGAGGATCTTCAGCACTCATTTCTTCCGGAACAGAATCATTGCTAACTGATTTAGCTTCTTCATGATACCAATGATCAGTTCTATCATTCCAATCTATTGGATTTCCTGTTCTTTGAATAACAAGACTATGTTTAACATTCGTCCCCAATCTTTTTGCAATTGTAATGGCATTATCAACATTTTCTTTAAGAGGAATTATTTTTCCACCTCTTAACCCTTCATCTGCAGTAATGATTATTTCAGATTTACAATCGTCAATCCTACCAGCAAGAGCTTCAGGGGAGAAACCTCCAAACACAACAGAATGTATTGCCCCAATCCTTGCACATGCCAACATCGCAAATGTTGCCTCGGGAATCATTGGCATATAAATAGTTACTCTATCGCCTTTTTTAGTTCCAAGGTTCTTTAATACATTAGCAAATTTACAAACTTCTTTATGAAGCTGAGCGTAAGTGAAGGTTTTTGTTTCTTTTCCATCATCACTTTCCCAAATTATAGCTGTTTTATTTCCATTTTTACTGAGATGCCTATCAACACAATTTGCTGCCACATTTAAGGTTCCATCCTCAAACCACTGGATATTGATATTGCCTTTCTTGTATGAGGTATTTTTAATAATGGTATATGGTTTTATCCAATCAATTCTCTTCCCATTCTCTTCCCAAAATTTTTCAGGAGAGCTTATACTTTCTTGATATAACTGATTATATTTTTCATTATTTACATAGGCTTTGTTTGCCCAATCTGAATTTACTTTATTTCCAAAAAAATCACTCATTTCATTCTCTTTTTACGTTTAAGTTTAAATTTAATAAGGAGATCCTATTTTACAGATGATATCCCATTCATTTTTTGTGACAGGTTGAACAGAAAGCCTAGAATTTTTCACTAATATCATATCTGATAATTCTGGCATGCTCTTAATTAAGTCTAAGTTAACTGTATTTTTGAAGCTTTTGTGATATGCAAGGTCTACACATCTCCAAGTTTGATCTTCAATTGTGGTATCCTGATGAGACTCAGCTATAACTCGTACAATCCCTACAATATTTCTTTCTTTAACAGAATGATAAAAAAACCCCAAATCTCCAATTTTCATAGTATCCATATTATTGCGAGCTTGGTAATTTCTTACTCCATCCCATTGTGTGCCTTTATCACCTGCTTTAATTTGGTCATCCCAAGACCAAGTACTCGGTTCAGATTTAAAGAGCCAGTAAGCCATTAGTTTATTTCTTTCTAAATTTCATCTTTCAGAGGTCTATTCATTAAAAGCCCAATTGCCTCATCAATATTATAATTATTGTACAGTATATTGTATATTGCTTCAATGAGAGGCAAATCGATATTTTTACTCTTTGCAATGTTGTAGACAGCTTTTGCAGTATGGTAGCCTTCAGTAAGATAATCTATTTTTATATCTGTGTTACCACTTTTTCCAATATCGTAGCCTAATTGAGTATTTCTTGATTTTAAGTTGGATGCAGTTAGAACTAAATCACCGAGACCAGATAATCCAATAAAGGTATCTTTTCTTGCGCCTAAGCATTCCCCAAACATAATAATTTCATTCATCCCTCGGCTTATTAATGAAGCAACGGATCCATCCCCTAAATTCTTTCCCATCGCTATGCCAGTAGATATAGCAATTATATTTTTTAGAGCTCCACCAATTTGAGTTCCAATAATATCTTCACTAAAATAAGGACGAAAATTATTGTTTGCCAAAAATTCTCCAACATCTAACAGAACCTCTTTTTTTTCACATGCAAGAGTTAGAGCAGTTGGTTTGCCATTTGCGATATCAATAGCAAAACCTGGTCCAGATAAAACCATTGGTACCCAATTTGGCAGATTAATTTTACTTATTTCATGTAAAAGAAGATTTTTCCTAGTATCAATCCCTTTTGATGCAATAATAAATGGGATTGTCTTATCTTTGTTTTTTTGTATACATCCTGAAATATTATCAAATTCTTGAGTTGGCGAGGCGTATATCAATATATCTGAAGCTGAAACATCATCTAAATCAGATGAGAAATGTATATTATTTCCAAGTAGTATATTGCCAATTGAATTTGATGTTCTTGTCTTTTCAAGAACACTAGCTTTTTGGGGATTGTGATGCCACAGCTTAATATTGTGACCATTTTTTTGTAAATTTATTGCAAGAGCAATACCCCATGCACCTGCTCCAATTATTCCAAAATTAATCATGCTTTTATACCAGCTCCTCTAACTTTTTGACCTTTTAAATCAAGAGGCCATCTTGTTCTTACTGTGACATCATTCGTTTCTAAAATACCAGCATTGGATCTTTCGATCCCAGCCCATGCAATCATTGCTGCATTATCTGAGCATAGTTCTTTTGGTGCAACAAAAACGTTAAATTTTTTTTCTTCACTCAATTCTTTTATAGATGAGAAGATTTTTTTATTAGCAGCAACCCCACCAGCTATAACCACATTTAGATCGATATTTTTAAATTCATCCCGAAAACAGCTAATAGCTCTCTCTAATTTATCTTTTAAAACATCAATTATAGAGTCTTGAAATTCAGCACAAATATTGCTAGCTGTTTCTTTTGAGATTGGTATGGATTTTTCAATTTCTCTTCTCACTGCTGTTTTCAATCCAGAAAATGAAAAATTTAGTTCTTGAGACTTAATTAAAGGCCTTGGAAATTTAAAATTATAATCTGTTTTGTTACTGGCCATATACTCAACTATTGGACCGCCTGGATATCCAAGGTTCAGAGATTTTGCCACTTTATCGTATGCCTCTCCGAGTGCATCATCAATAGTTGTTCCAAGTCTTGTGTATTCCCCAACATTTCTTACAATTAAAATTTGCGTATGACCGCCTGTCACTAATAATAAAAGATAGGGAAATTCTATCTTTTGAACCATTCGAATTGTTAGTGCGTGTCCTTCAAGATGATTAATTCCTAATAAGGGTTTTTTCGTAACACTTGAAATAGCTTTAGCGATTGTTACACCAACTAATAATCCCCCTTTTAACCCAGGGCCAGAAGTTACAGCAATAGAGTCCAAATTGTTGAAATCACAATCTGCTTCATTCATCGCTCTTAGAATAACTTCATCAATATATTGTATGTGAGATCTCGCAGCAATTTCCGGAACAACTCCACCATAGTCCGTATGTTCTGAAATTTGGGAGTGAACAACGTTTGATAATATTTCACATCTA
>CALJEH010000031.1 GCA_938074435.1 uncultured Alphaproteobacteria bacterium | reverse complement strand
CCTTTTAATATTTAGTGTGGTATTTCTTCCATTGTTTGTTCTACCTCAATCAATTGGTCTAAAAGTATTGAAGGTATGGGCTGTAATATCACAAAAAATATTAAATGTATTTTGTAAAATTAATTACGAGGTTAGAGGCTATGATAAAATACCTCACGGAAAAGTTCTTATTGCATCTAAACATCAGTCAACCTGGGAAACAATAAATTTCTTACATATAACTGATATTCCTCCAATAATGATACTCAAGAAAGAACTACTGTTTATTCCTTTTTTTGGTTTATATGCCCTTAAGTTTGGAAATATTGCAATAAATAGAAAAATTGGTTTGTCATCTATCAAATATATGGTCAAAAAAGCACAGAAAAGCCTAACTAATGGTCGTCATATTCTAATCTTCCCAGAAGGAACAAGGCGAGAAATTGATGCAGAACCTAATTATAAAAGAGGGATTCTAGCATTATACAAAAATCTTAAAATCCCATGCGTGCCAGTGGCATTGAATTCAGGATTATACTGGCCAAGAAATAAGATTAATAAAAGTCCGGGAAAGATTATAGTTGAATTTCTCGATCCCATTCCACCTGGATTGAGTGATAGTGAGTTTATGGAAGTACTAAGTCAAAAAATTGAGATCAGATCGAGGGAATTAATAGACGTATAAAGCACTTATTTACTCTCTTGCTGAAGAATTTTTTTCCTAATATCTCTGGTCTTAGTAAAATATTTTTGTAATTCTTGTCCATCTTTTTTCTTGATTGCTTCTCGTAATGACGATAAATCATCAGAAAATTTATCAAGCATCTCTAATACAGCTTCCTGGTTATTCAAAAAAATATCTCTCCACATTATAGGATCAGACGATGCAATTCTCGTGAAGTCTCTAAACCCCCCAGCTGCATATTTAGTGACTTCTTTTCTTGTTATTTCAGCGAGATTTGTTGCTGTTCCAACAATGTTATAAGCAATCAAGTGGGGAATGTGACTAGTTATTGCAAGAACAAGATCGTGATATTCTGGTGACATTTCATCCACACTCATACCAAGCCTTTCCCAAAAGTTTTTAACTTTTTCTATATCTTGCTTTCTGCTTTTTTCATATGGAGTTAAGACACACCATTTATTATCAAATAATTCTGCAAACCCTGACTCCGGACCAGAAAATTCGGTACCTGCTATTGGATGAGACGGGACAAAGCTTACTGTATCAGGAACGATATCATGTAATTGTTTAATTACTTCAGCCTTAACCGAACCAACGTCAGTCAGTATTGTCCCCTCTGATAGATTATCGGAAATTTCAATCATTATATCTCTATTTGCTCCAACTGGAACACATAAAATAACCAGGTTAGCATTTTGAATTGCATCACTTGCCGAGTCAAAAACTTGATCCATGTATCCAAGATCCATAGCTTTTTTTCTTGTCTTCAATGTTTTTGCATAACCAACCACTTTATTGGCAATGTTATACTTTTTTATTCCTCTTGCAATTGAGGATCCAATTAGACCGATTCCTATGATTGCAACGGTACCAAATAAATTTTTTTCTGCGTTATTCATTAATTATTTTCTTAAAAAACCTGCTATTTTATCGAAGGCAATTATATTATTTTCTTTACTTCCAATAGATAACCTCAAATGGTGAGGTAATCCATAATCAGCTACATCTCTTAGATACACTTTATTAGATATAAGGAAATCTTTTAGTTGTTCATATTCTAAATCTGGCATCGTACTAAAATTAAGAAGTACGAAGTTTGCAACACCATCAATTACATCCACTTCCAGTTCTTTATATTTCTCTAGAAGTATCTTTTTTTCTTCAATATTAAATTGAACCGACTTCACAACATGCTCTTGATCCGATAGAGCAGCAGCAGCAGCAAGAATGGATGCGGTGGAAAGGTTGAATGGCCCTCTGATCTTATTTAATACTTCAATAATATGTATCGGACAGTATCCCCAACCAATTCTTAATGCTGCAAGCCCATATACTTTAGAGAATGTCCTCGTCATCACAGTATTAACATTATTGGTAACCATTTCCATCCCATCAGTGTAATCATCTTCTTGAACATACTCTGCATATGCACCATCGATTACAAGCAAGACCTCATCGGGTAAACCATTTCTTAATTGCAACAACTCATCCCTGGTTAGATAAGATCCTGTGGGATTATTTGGGTTTGCAATGAATACAATTTTGGTTCTATTAGTAACTGCTGAAATGATATTTTTTATACTTGTTTTTAACCCTATTTCTTTTGCCGGAACGGGAATGGCGTCGTTTGCTAGGGTTATAATCCTATATAGCAAAAAAGCATGCTCTGAATATATAACTTCATCTCCTGGTTGCAAATAAGCATTTGCAATTAGATTCAGGATTTCATCCGATCCTGCACCACAAATAATATTGCTTGCTTCAATATTATTTAATTCACATAATTTGTTCTTTAATTTAGTGCTATTACCATCAGGATATATTGATAGTGAGCTACTCGCCGCATTAAATGCTTCTATAGCAATTTTGCTTGGTCCAAATGCAGACTCATTTGAAGATAATTTTATTGCACCCTCAAGAGAACTTCCTTTACCCCCTTCATAACGATTAATTCTTGATATTCCAATACGTGGCTCTATTAAATTACTCAATTTTTTCTCCCATTGTATGAGGTGTTGCATATCTTCCAATAAACTCAGACTTACTTATAAAATCAATAACTCGAATTTTTTTGCATAATCCTTTTATCTTATTATTGATTAATCTTATCGATATGACATATACGTTTTTATTTAATTTTTGCAAGGTTACTGTATTAATTCCAAGAATATTGCGAATCGTCTCTAAACTTTTTGAATATTTAAGTGATAAATTTTCATTTGTTTCGACTCTGAATAGAATAGTATCATCAAATGTCTTTAATTTACTTGATTTCCCAATGATATATAGTTTCGGTTCTTGCTCATATAAGTACAATTGGGGCAATGATCCAATAATTTCTTCCTTATGTAAATCCATATCTCGTAAAGATTCACTATCAACATTTATGATTTTTATAGTTGAACTAGTCTTTTCATGGTCATTTTTATAATTAAATAGCGAATTAGAAATTGTGATATTATTTGATAAACCAAAATTATTAACAATTAGTTCATAATCAGGCTTTCCAATATCCTGATGAATTAGAATATTTAAGGGCGCTTGAATGGTGGTATTAACATTAATAATACTTCTCCATATACTCCAAATTTGAGCTATATTTAGTTTTTCATCATCTGAGCTTACAAGCTTACGAAGTATTTCTACCTCACGTGAAGGATGGTAAATGGGAAGGTTATTTTCTGATTTAATTTTTGCTATCTTTTGTGCAATTTCAGCCCTATCATTCAGTAACCTTTTCAGGTCTTCATCAATTAAATCTAGTTTTTGACGAAATGAATCGAGTCCAAGATTTTCTAAATTTTTTTCTACCATTGTATTATAAGTTATAATTACTTCATATTATTTAGAGAAAATTGATAAGTATTACTTACTTTATAAATTATAAAGTTAATAAATAATAGACAATATTTTCATTTAGAGATATGTAATTGGTCTTGTTATTAGAGAAATATTAAAATTTTATGACTTAGAATGTAAATAGGAGCATAAATTTCAAGCATGAATAAAACCATTAATATTACCAATCCAAAATTAAAATTTTCTTCGGGTAAATCAATTTCACCTCTTGAAATTGCTTATGAAACATATGGCGTATTAAATAAGGAAAAAACAAATGCTATCCTTGTCTGTCATGCGCTTACTGGTGATCAGTTCGTTTGTGGTAAAAATCCAATAACACAAAAACCAGGTTGGTGGGATATTCTTGTTGGAAAAGATAAACCAATAGATACAAATAAATATTTTATAATTTGTTCAAATGTTCTAGGTGGTTGTATGGGTACTACGGGTCCTAAATCAATTGACAATTCTACTAAAAGTACTTATGGACTCAATTTTCCTGTCATCACTATCAGTGATATGGTTAAGGTGCAAATGCTCCTGCTTGATCACCTTGGAATTGAAAAGGTTCTGTCAGTTATCGGTGGATCTATGGGAGGTATGCAAGTGCTATCTTGGATGTCAGAATTTCCTCAAAGAATTAAATCTGCAATTCCAATAGCTTCAGCGGCTTATCATACTTCACAAAATATTGCATTCCATGAAGTTGGAAGGCAAGCAATTATGGCTGATCCAAACTGGCATGAAGGAAAATATTTTGAACATAATATTGTTCCAGAAAAAGGGTTATCAGTTGCAAGAATGACAGCTCATATCACATATTTATCAGAGATTGCTCTTCAGAACAAATTTGGGAGGAATCTTCAGGATAGATCAAAAAAAACTTTTAGTTTTGATGCTGATTTTCAAGTAGAAAGCTACTTGAGATATCAAGGTGTAAATTTTGTAAAGAGATTCGATGCAAATTCTTACCTCTTTCTAACCAGAGCAATGGATTATTTCGATCTAATATCAGAAAATGATGGCATGCTAGCAAATGCTTTCAATAATCTACATGCATCAATATGTGTCATCTCATTCACTGGTGATTGGTTATTTCCATCAAGTGAGAGTAAAAAAATTGTTCATGCTCTAAATGCTAATGGAGTCGACGTAAGCTTTATTGATATAGACTCAAATAAAGGTCATGATGCATTTCTAATGGATGAACCTCAAATGTTTGAGACTATTAGGGGCTTCTTGGAGGCGCAGTATAATAAATAAAATGAGCAATAGATCAGATTTTATAGTTATAAGCGACATGGTCGCATCTAATTCAAGAATATTGGATGTCGGTTGTGACGATGGATCACTTATGCAAATGTTGCAAGAGAGTAAAACTGTCAATGCAAGAGGAATTGAGTTATTCCCAGATCGTGTCAATCTGTGCTTGGCAAAAGGGCTATCAGTAGTGCAAGGCGATGCAAATAAAGATCTAGCAATGTATCCTAAAAATAGTTTCGATTATGTAATACTCAGTAAAACTCTGCAATCAATGTTACAACCAAAAGAAACACTTGAAGAACTATTAAGAGTTGGAAAGAGGGCAATTGTATCAATCCCTAACTTTGGTCATTGGAAAGTACGTTTATATCTTGCTATTCATGGTCAGATGCCAGTTACACCCTCTCTTCCAGCAACATGGTTTAATACAGAAAATATTCATTTATGCACAATTAATGATTTCTTAGAACTTTGTAAAAATATGGATATTAACATTATCAAATCAGTTGCTATTGATAAGAATGGTAAGGTGTTAAACTTTGCAAACAGGTTAAGGTCTGTTAATCTAATAGGAGAACAAGCTATATTTTTATTGGAAAAGAATAATCATGGGTAAATTTAATATTAATCACTTTATATGTAGGAGCGATAATTATGGTGTAATTATCTCCGATAAAAATACCGGGCTAACTGCATCTATTGATGCTCCAGATGCAGAAATTATTGACCAAGAATTAAAAATAAATGACCTAAAACTGACACATCTTTTCATTACACATAAGCATCTAGATCATATTGAAGGGATTGAATATTTGAAGGATAAATATAGCTGCAAAGTAATAGGTCCAGAAAAAGAAAAAGATGAGATCCCATTATTAGATATTACTGTAATTGATGAGGAATACATTGATTTTTCAGGAAGTCCTATAAAAATCATTGAAACACCAGGGCATACACTTGGACATATTATTTATCACTTTGAGCAGGATAATCTTCTTTTTGCTGGCGATACCCTATTTCTAATGGGTTGTGGTAGAGTGTTCGAAGGAACCCACAAGCAAATGTTTGAGTCACTAGAAAAAATTAAAAAATTACCACCTAATACAGCTATTTATTTCGGTCACGAATATTCACTTGCAAACGCAAAGTTTGCTGCGTCAATTTGGCCTGACAAACATATAAAGAAAAGATTGGATGAGATAGAGTCTTTAAGAGCTCAAAATAAACATACAATTCCAACAACGCTGGATGCTGAACTAATAACAAATCTTTTTTTGATGGGCGATAATACATCATTGAAAAGAAAATTAGATATGGGTGATGCAAAAGAGGAAGAAATCTTCTCAGAATTGCGGACGAAAAAAGATACCTTCTAAATTTCCCTCTCAACGCAAAGAGCTACACCCATTCCACCACCTACGCAAAGTGATGCCAATCCTCTTGATACATCCCTCTTCAACATTTCATGTATTAATGTGACTAGAATTCGAGCGCCTGAAGCTCCAACTGGATGACCTAATGCTATAGCACCACCATTAACATTTAATTTTTCAGATGGTATACCAAGATCATGTGAACAAGCACACGCTTGAGCTGCAAAGGCTTCATTTAGTTCGAAGAGATCAATACCACCTATTGACCATCCAGTATTTCTTAGTGCATTCTTAATTGCAGGAATTGGACCAATCCCCATAATTGATGGATCAACCCCAGCTTGACCCCAACCAACTATCTTTACAAGTGGATTTAAACCCATACTTTTTGCTCTCTTGTATGACATCAAAAGTAGCCCAGCAGCTCCATCATTAATACCTGATGCATTAGCAGCCGTAACAGTTCCATCATCTTTTTTAAATATTGGACAAAGAGCTTCAATATCTTCGATGTTTATATTCTTTCTGATGTATTGGTCATTTAAAACGATTTCTTCAGATCTTCTGTTTTTTATAGCTACTGGGCATATCTCATCAACAAATCTTCCTGAATCTTGAGCTTTAGAAGCTTTTAATTGTGATTGATATGCAAACTCATCCTGAGTTTTTCTATCAATTTTCCATTGTTGTGCAATATTTTCAGCAGTGATCCCCATGTGATAGTTATTAAAAAAATCAATCAGCGCATCATTAATCATTGAGTCACCAAGGGTTATATCACCCATTTTTTGACCATTTCTGATGGTGGCAGTATGAGGCGCCATTGACATGTTTTCTTGTCCACCAGCAATCATAATCTTATCATTGTTTTCATGAATCTGTTGGTGAGCTAATATTACGGCTCTTAATCCTGATGCACAAAGCTGATTAATTAACCACGATGGTTTTTCATATGGAATACCCGCATCAACAGCAGCTTGTCTTGCTGGATTTTGCCCCTGCCCTGCAGTTAATATTTGTCCTAGTATAATCTCATCAACATCTGAAGGATTCAGATCCGATTTCTCAAGTAATGATTTTATGACCGCAGAACCAAGTTTATATGTTGGGGTATTGATAAAAACTCCATTAAAGTTGCCAATTGCTGTTCTCGAAGCAGCAACAATTACAGTATCATCTTCTTTATACAAATTATTATCCTCTTTAGATGTTTAGATTATATTTTTATTCTATAATAGCTATCAAATCTGTCAGCCCTTATTGTCATAAATATTGCCAAAATACCTAATGGTATGCAAATGATATTCATAACTTCCCAGCCAACAAAGGTAAGCATTAAACCTGCAGATAAACTAGCAATTGCTTGTGTTGTGAATACTATAATTTCATTGAAACCTTGAGCCTTAAACTTTTCTTCTTCTTCATAAGCCAAAACCAGAAGACTAGTGGAAGTAATAAAAAGAAAATTCCACCCAATACCCAAACAAGTTAATGCAACTAAATAGTTAAAGTATGAATTTTCAAAGAAGCTTAGGATGATAGTTATTGAGAAAAAAACTATTCCTGAGTATATCATTCGGCTATGACCATATTTTTTAATTAATCTGCCCGTGAAGAGAGATGGGAGAAACATTCCAAAGATGTGAGATTGAATAACAAACTTTGTACTAGAGAGAGAAAAACCATTCCCATGATGCATGCTTAATGGTGTTGCGGTCATCAAAAAAGACATAATGGCATAAGACATAGCAGCAACTACAATTGCTTGACTAAACCTATGAGATTTTAAAAAATCTCCATATGTTCTTCCTGATTTAACTTTATCTTCAACTTTTACCATCTTTTCCTGTTGATAAAAAAACAACACAATTATCGGAATAGATGTTAAAATTGCAAGTGCCAAATAAGAACCAACAAATGTATGCTCAGGTATTAAATTTTGACCATATACCGCGATGTTTGGACCAAGAACGGCTGAGACAATTCCAGCTAGCATTATTGCTGATATGGCCCTAGGAGCCATATCTTTTTCAACTGTTTCTGCTGCCGCGAACCTATATTGGTGAGTAAAAGCAAGACCATTACCAATCATGAAACATGCTAAACAATAGATAACAAATTCACTAATATAAATTGAGTATGCCGCAAGTAATGCAGCTATAGTTGTATATAATGAAGCAATAATAAACCCTCTTTGCCTACCTATTTTACTCATTATCCTCGAGGCTAACATAGTGGCACTTGCAAGACCAACAACCATCATTGCTGTTGGTAAAGTGGATAATGATAACACTGGTGTTAAAGTAGAACCTATTATCCCACTCAAAAATATTGTGACGGGAGCTGCAGTAAATCCAAATATCTGCGCAATAATTATCAGTATTAGATTTTTGTTATACATGTTAAATATATTTTTATTTTGGAAGTTTAGTTAAATAGAGAGGATGCACACGAAATAATACTCTCTGCTACGATATCATTTTCGAGTAAAGCACCAATTGCAGCATTTTCATTTCCAGAATTTTTCATTACTTCAATACCTACGCTCATCAGATCTTCAACATTTAAATTTTTTGAAATTTTATTAACAAAACATCCGCAATATTCATATTGTCCACCAACACTTGCTAAATTTCCTAAATCTTCATTAACACATCCTAAAAAGACTTCGTTTAATATTGATTTATTGTTTATTTCTGAATTAACATCTGAAATTGAACTAAAATTTAGAATTAATATTAAAATAAAAAGTGATCGGATTTTCATTTCTTTATAATAGCTTATTCAAAAACTAAAACCATTTATTTTTTTTGAAAATATAAAT
>CALJEH010000030.1 GCA_938074435.1 uncultured Alphaproteobacteria bacterium | reverse complement strand
TTCTATAAAATTTTCAATATACTGTTTCATGTTTTATATTTATGGTTTGATATACATTTTTTATTAATCTTAATTTGTAATATTTAAAATAAGGTTATTATGATAAAGAAATTAGATAAGCATTTAGTTCTAATTGGTATGATGGCGTCTGGGAAGTCAACAATTGGAAAAAATATGTCGGAGGCACTCAATACATTTTTTTATGATATTGATTATTTGGTTGAGAAATCAGAAAATAAAACTATTGCTGAATTATTTAAAACAAAGGGCGAAGAATACTTCAGGGTATTAGAATACGAAAAAACTAGAGAAATATTAAATAAAACCATACCATCAATTATTTCTCTTGGAGGCGGTGCATTTATCAATCCACGCATCAGAGATATCATGAAAGATACAACTACAGTGTGGCTTAAAGTAGATATTTCGGAGATTATTAAAAGAGTTAAATTAAATAATAACAGACCACTTTTGTCTGGAAAAAATGATGAGGAAATAGGAAAGATATACATTGAGAGAGAAAAATATTATTCAATGGCTAAGATACACTTTAACTGTAATAATAAATCCATAAAAACTTGTGTTACTGGGATACTTTCAATAATCGAAGATCATTAAGATGAAAAAAATTGAAATTAAATTAAAAAATGATCAATACAATATACTGTATGCACCTCTATCTAGAAGCATAGATTATATTAAGTCATATTTCTTTAATGGCAAAACTGTAGCAATTATTGCCGATAACAATTCGGCTCATCATTACCTAAATAAATTAGAAAAAGATCTTCTTGATGTTAATCAAAACGTAATTAAAATTATCTTATCGCCTGGAGAAAAGAACAAAGACCTCACAATAGCTTCTAATATAATTGAAGATCTTTTATCACAAAAATTTGAAAGAACAGACTCAATTATTGCATTGGGTGGCGGAGTAATTGGTGATCTAGCTGGTTTTGTTGCAGCAATAATACATAGAGGTGTTAACTTCATAAATATACCAACTACTCTACTTTCTCAAGTCGACTCATCAATCGGAGGAAAAACTGGGGTAAACACAAAATACGGTAAAAATCTGATTGGTAGCTTTAAGCAACCAGAGATTGTTATATGTGACACCGAAGTCTTAACTACTTTGCCAAAACGAGAATTGTTAGCTGGTTACACTGAGCTTGTTAAGCACGCTCTTATAAAAGACATAGATCTTTTCAATTATTTGGATGTTAATTCATCAGAGATCTTCAAAAACAATACTATTCTCCAAGACGCAATTTACAGGAGCTCATTGGTAAAAGCAGAAATAGTCATGAAAGATGTTCTTGAAAAAGATATCAGAGCACATTTAAATCTGGGACATACATTTGGTCACGCAATAGAAGCATTGTATAAATATGATGGTACGCTACTTCATGGTGAAGCAGTTTCAATAGGTATAATGATGGCTTTTTCTCTTGCCGAAAAGATTTCTTTGTGCAATATGACTCAAACAGAAGCTGTAAAGAAACATTTTGACAATGTTGGTCTGAAAACTAATTTCTCCAAACTACCCAATAGTGGTCTAACGTCAAAAAATCTAATTGAACTTATGAAAAATGATAAAAAAGTTAGAAGTGGGTCAATTAATTTTATACTACCAAAAGGTATTGGTTCCGTAGATATTTTCTCTGGTATTGATGAAGATATAATAAAAGAGGTTCTGGAAGCGTATCTATAATAATTACAATTATACTCAAAAAATATCAATTATTCTAAGGACCAGTCTATCTTTTTGTTGATATGGATAAAGAATGAATGTTTTTAATTTCCTCAGATAGTAATTCGTTTATTATCTTATGACATTCTAGTTTTGATTTATTGATAAAAGCATTAGAAACGATATAGATATGAAAATGTGTTTCACCACCTTCTTTCCAACCCGCATGGCCTCTGTGGTCATCAGAAACATCATTTATTTCCAATTCTATTGGATGAAGAGGCTCCAACTTCTCACGCATTTTATTTATAATATTAATTTACAATACCTCCAAAAAATATTTATATAATCTCAATTAAGCAGAGAGAAAATTAAATGGCAAATGTTAATTCTAAATTTTTTGATGATATAAGAATTACAAAAAAGAAGGAAGATAGAAAAAAAGCAAACCAATGCCAATGGGATAGCTGTGATGAAATGGCAGTTCATAAAGCACCAAAAGGCAGAGGTCAAGAGGGTTCATATTATATATTCTGTCTCAAACACGTAAGAGAATATAATAAAAGTTATAACTACTTTGAAGGAATGAGCCAATCAGATCTCTCAAAATATCAAAAAAGTGCAATGCTGGGAAATAGACCAACTTGGAAACTTGGAGTTGATAATAAGGATCAACTTGGAAACTTTTCAGCTGAAGAAATTCTTAAGAGAATAAAAAGTGATCGTATAAATGATTATTCAGATAAAGAAAATTTGGACCAAAACAATCCCAGAAGACAAAAGATTGGAAATGCTGCAAAAAAAGCATTATATGTACTAGGATTAGAAAATAATTCATCGAGCGATGAGATTAAAAATAGATATAAATTATTGGTTAAAAGGCATCATCCAGATCTAAAAGGTGGAAAAGAAAGTACAGATGAAAAGTTAATTGAGATAATCAAGTCATATAGATATCTCAAATCCGTTGGATTAGTGAATTAAAATAAAGTAGAGGAGTGAAATGAATAATAATATTGGAGAAAAAAGTCTAGCGCCGGATACAGAGATTTCAGTTGAAAAAGTATTTGGTTTTAAATCAAAGTTAAATGTTCCGGCATATTCAACACGAAATGAGTACGTTCCAGAGGTTGATGAGTCTTATATTTTCGACCCACAAACAACACTGGCAATACTAGCTGGATTTTCTCACAATAGAAGAGTTATGGTCCAAGGTTACCATGGCACTGGAAAGTCAACTCACATAGAACAAGTGGCAGCGAGATTAAATTGGCCCTGTATTCGAATAAATCTAGATAGTCATGTAAGTAGGATAGATTTAATAGGCAAAGATGCCATCGTATTAGAAGACGGAAAACAAGTAACTGAGTTTAAAGAAGGTATCCTCCCATGGGCTCTTCAGTCAAACATAGCCCTAGTATTTGATGAATATGATGCAGGCAGACCTGATGTAATGTTTGTTATTCAGCGTGTTCTTGAAGTTGCTGGAAAATTAACATTATTAGACCAAAGCAAAGTTATAAGACCGCATCCATATTTTAGAATGTTCGCTACTACCAATACGGTTGGCTTGGGTGATACAACGGGGTTGTATCATGGTACACAACAAATAAATCAAGGGCAAATGGACCGTTGGTCAATAGTGTCCACGCTAAACTATCTTCCACATGAGGTTGAAAAATCAATAATAGTATCAAAAGCAAAAGATTATGACAATAAGGATGGACAGGAAACTATCGATAAGATGGTCAAAGTCGCCGAGTTATCTAGAAATGCATTCATAAACGGAGATTTATCTACGGTTATGAGTCCGAGAACAGTCTTAACCTGGGCAGAAAACAGTCTGATATTCGATGATATCGGTTTTGCTTTTAAACTAACTTTCTTAAATAAATGTGATGAACTTGAACGACCAGTAGTTGCCGAGTTCTACCAAAGATGCTTTGACGCCGAACTGGAAGGTATAACACTAATCAACCAATCTGAAGAGTAGTCCCTTGGTCGAAATAAAAGAAAATAATTTTTCTGATATTATAAAAAAAACAATCACAGAAGCCACAAGGTCTATTGCAGAAGAACCAGAACTTGAAGTTTTGTTTGGAGATGAAACACCCTCTCTTTCAGGCAAGAAAATTAGGCTACAAGAGCCTGGTAATTTTCTTAACAAAGAAGATTTAACCATCCTTAGAGGGCAAGCAGATCTTTTAGCTCTGAAAATAAAAAACCACGATCAATTAATTCATAAAAAATATTTACCTTCATCTCCGCAAGCTCAAAAATTATATAATGCAATAGAGGAAGCACGTATAGAAGCGGTTGGTGCGATTGATATGCCTGGATGCGCGAGTAATTTAAATGCTAGGAACATTGCAGGCTATAGAAATTCAACTTTAAATAATATAACTCAAAAAGATGAAGCACCAATAGCTGAAGCGATTAGCCTAATCATAAGAGAAAAACTTACAGGGTTTGCTCCCCCTCACAACACCAGTAAATTTGTTGACCTATGGCGTCCTCATATAAATGATAAAGCACTAAATGAGCTTGATAAACTGAAGGATTCAATTTTTGATCAAGATGCATTCGCAAGTAAAATCCCCGAGCTTCTTAATGCATTAGATATTGCAACTACTTTAGGAGAAGGAGATCCCTCATCATCTAAAGATGAAACGGGTGAGAGTGAAGTTGAAGGTTCAGAGCATGAAAATACAGAGCTAAGTGATGAATTTGATCCGGATGAAACTGAAATGTTAGACGAAGAAATTACTGACGATCTTATTGACCTCGATGATCTAGAAGGTGTTGAAGATGAAGGTGAGGATAGTTCTGCACCTGATAACCGCGGTGAAATTGAAGAAACGAAACAAAATACACGCCAGCCACCATATAAAGTTTATACAACTGAGTACGATGAAATTATATCTGCAGAGGAGATTGCTGACATTGATGAACTAGATAGGTTAAGAAACTACCTTGATAAACAAATCTCGAACTTACAGGGTGTTGTTGCAAGGCTTGCAAATAAATTACAAAGAAAATTAATGGCTCAGCAAAATCGATCGTGGGATTTTGATCTTGAAGAAGGAATATTAGACACAGCAAGGCTTGTCAGAGTAGTCACAGATCCAATGCACCCTCTATCTTTCAAAATGGAAAGAGATACTGATTTTAGAGATACAGTTGTCACATTATTGATAGATAATTCTGGATCTATGAGAGGAAGGCCAATCATGGTGGCAGCAACATGCGCTGACATACTCACAAGAACTCTAGAAAGATGTGGCGTTAAAGCAGAAGTTCTAGGTTTTACCACTAAAGCATGGAAAGGTGGTCAATCAAGAGAACTATGGACCAACTCTGGTAAGCCAATGAGGCCCGGAAGACTAAATGATTTAAGACATATTATTTATAAATCTGCAGACGCGCCATGGAGAAGATCAAAAAGAAACTTAGGTCTTATGATGAAAGAGGGTATTCTGAAGGAAAATATTGATGGCGAAGCTCTTGAATGGGCTTATGAGAGAATGCAGAAAAGACAGGAGCAAAGAAAGATTATGATGGTTATTTCTGATGGTGCGCCAGTTGATGACTCTTCTTTATCTGTGAATTCAGGAAATTACCTCGAATTACACCTAAAAAAAGTAATAAATAAAATAGAAACAGACAAAGATATTGAGCTAATAGCGATCGGAATTGGTCATGATGTCACAAGATACTACAAAAGAGCTGTGACTATTATTGATGTTGAAGAATTAGGTGGGGCAATGACAGAAAAATTAGCTGAATTATTTGATGAAAAAGAAAATAAATAACACCTAATTTGATTTGTAACTACTGATATAAAACATCCTAAATGGTATCAACAGCATAATTGCTACGATAAGTTTTACAATTAGATCACCAATAGCCCACATTTCCCATCTAGAAATTTCTATATGATTCAGAAAAGTATAAATTTGTTCAGTTGCAAAAGAATCACTATATCCAAAGAATGAAAAATTCACTGAAAAGGCGATACTAAAAAATAAGGTTGTATCCAATAATGAACCAAATGCAGATGAAATTATAGGGGCTTTCCACCAGGTTTCCCTTATATATCTTCTGAAGATATATATATCTAGAATTTGGGAAGCTAAGAATGCTGTCCCAGATGCAATTGCTATTCTTGGTGTTGCAAGTAAAATAGATAACAAAACAGCAAATGTAAATCCTACATAAACCACTCTCTTAGCTATTTGTGGACCACAATATCTATTAGTTAAATCTGTTATAAAGAAAGTAATTGGATATGTAAATGCAGCCCAAGTTAACAAATCTTGTAATCCAAACAATTGGACTGGATATTGTACTAAGATATTGGAAACTAATACAATCAGAACCATGCAGATTGTTAAGTATATCAAATTACGATCAACCATTGAGATCATTCAGAAGGTGTATTAACGACCTTTGCCAAACGTTTTTTTATTGTCTGAGCTTTTGGAGATAAATTGCTAGAAGACTCTTTTATTAGGTATTCATCTATACCCCCTCTGTGCTCGACTGATCTCAGTGCTTTTGAAGAGACCTTTAAATAAACTTTTTCGTCTAACAAGCTACTATGAAGTGTAACCTGATGCAAATTAGGTAAAAACTTCCTCCGGTTTTTATTATTTGCATGGCTAACATTATTTCCGGACATTACTGCCTTGCCTGTTAATTCACACTTTCTTGACATTAATACACTCCAATATATAGATATGGGATTTTATACTCTCTTGCCATCGAACAGTCAACTTCAATGTTAATTAAATTCAAAAAGTCTAAAATTATTACTAAATGATCCCTATAGTCATAATTATTTTACTAATTTGACATAAGATTGATCTCAATGATCAAACAAATCTATAAATTACGGAATTCATTCCTACTCACAATTGCGAGTATCTTTATGTTTGATATGATCACATGCAATGTATACGCATCATCACAGAATAACCAAATTAATTATGACATAAATGACAGATATTTCATTGATGAACAATTGAATCTTAGTTATGACATAAAATCGCTCGGACTTAAAATTGCTAAGCTTGATTTTGAGGTTAATTTTAATAAAGCACAATACTTTTCTAATACAATAATTGAAACTCAAGGAATTGGAGATTTTTTTTCTAGTTCTATCTGGACATTTTCAGCTCGAGGAGTATTGAAGAATGACAATATCCAACCAAAATTTTATAATAACCACATCGAAACGAAAAAAGGGGTTGGTCATGTCAGTATCGTCTACAAAAATAATAAGCAAAATATCCTAACTAGACCTATTCTAAGTGAAGAAAAATATAAAACGTTAATGAATAATATTAACAATGAGGTTATTGACCCAATTTCAACATTACTTGAAATATCGATGTATCACCCAGAAGATATTTGCACTGGCTATTGGGAAATAACCGATGGCAGAAGAATATTTTCTATAGTATTTGATAAGTCTCAAAAAAATGATAGTAATCTTTGTTACGTGACCTATAAACCTCTTGTGGGTTTCACTGACAAAGAAATGGAGAAGTATAGAGATACACCCACACCTCCATTTCAAATAAATTTTGTTAAAATAACACTCAAGAATAAGTATATATTTTTAATACCTAAAAGTGTGTCAACCACTGATGGTGCATCGGGTTCTATTGATCTAACATCTATTAAAATTAATGGCGAATTCGTGAATTTGAACTAAATTAGTATGTACTCAATAAAAATAATATACTAAATCTAGTATAGAACAAAAAATGAATTTATTATTATTACTGATTCGGACATGTTTTGTTCTTTTAGTGTTCTCTTTTTTTAAATAATGCATTAACAATTAGTTATGTCTTTAGATTCAAAACAAAAAATTAGTGCAATTCTTGGTCCTACTAATACCGGCAAAACTCATAAAGCATTAGAGATTATGTTGAAACATAACTCTGGCATGATCGGTGTACCACTGAGACTATTAGCACGTGAATTATATGACAAAATATCGAGTAAAATTGGAAAGCAAAATGTAGCCCTTATAACTGGCGAAGAAAAAAATATACCAAAGTTTCCGAAATACTATATATGCACTGTTGAAGCAATGCCAACAGATATCGCAGTTGATATTATGATTATAGATGAAGTTCAACTGGCAAATGATATTGAGAGGGGTCATATATTTACTAAAAGAATATTTGAGTCTAGAGGGAAGCTTGAAACATTATTTCTTGGGTCAGACACTATTGAAAAGATATTAAAGAAGATTATCCCAGAAATTAATATACTCAAACAAAGTAGATTTTCATCATTGTCCTATGAAACTTCAAAAAAAATTTCTCGTTTAAGAAAAAAAACTGCAATCATTGCTTTTTCAATTAATAGAGTCTATGAAATTGCAGATTTTGTTCGACAACAAAACGGAGGCGCAGCTGTCGTTCTGGGGGCTTTATCACCAAGAACAAGAAATGCTCAAGTAGAATTATATCAATCAGGACAGGCCGACTACTTAGTTGCTACAGATGCTATAGGAATGGGACTCAATATGGATATTGACCATATAGCTTTCGACTCTGTTAAAAAGTTTGATGGAAACAAATACCGATATCTATACGCACATGAAATTGGTCAAATTGCAGGTCGAGCCGGAAGATATATGAACAACGGAACCTTCTGCATGACATACCCGAATCAAGAATTAGATGCTAATTTAGTATCAGCTATCCAAAATCATAAATTTTTAGAAATAGATAATATCAAATGGAGAAATAGTAATTTAGATTTTAGATCTTTAAAATCAATTCTGGATAGTTTATCCATGAAACCAAAACTACCATTTCTAAAATTAGCAAAACCTGGAGAAGATCAACAAACTCTAGAATTCATTCATGACAACCAATTACTGAACTATCGCTCCCTAACTATCGATGAATTAAGACTGCTTTGGGATTTGTGTCAAATACCAGATTATAGACAAACTGGCATTGAAAACCATACTAAAATTGCGCTTAAAATATTTAGAGATATAACAGAATCTAATGGCTATATTGATCCTGAATGGTTTGAGAATGAAGTAAATGGATGCGCCAAATTTCATGGTGATATTGACATCTTATCCAATAAAATTTCCTTTATAAGAACATGTAATTTTATTGCAAATAAAAAAGATTGGATCAGAGATTCAGATTATTGGCAAAAAATAACAAGAAGTATTGAAGATAAGTTATCCGATAAATTACATGAAAGACTCATGCAGAGATTTATTGATAAAAGAAATAGTATTCTAATAAATTACACTGATATTAAAAATATCAAGATGGATGCAAAAAATAAGATAAACATCGGAAGTCTACAAATAGGTACAATTAATGGATTAAGATTCAAGCATCAATCTACTGCAAATCTCAATAAGTTTGCAAAAAATAAACTTAACAAAATAATCATATCTAAACTTGATCAGGTTGGCAGAGATATATTAGCTACAGATCTAGAATTATTCCATATATCTTGTGATAATAAAATTCTTTGGAATGACAATCCAATTGCAGAATTACGTCACAATCCAGACTCAATTATTCCATATGTATTTCTCCTGTGTGATGACAATCTTTCAATTACACTAAAAAAAAGACTGAATAATAAGCTTAACAACTGGCTTTCTTATTATTTAAAGAAGACACTGCCTGGACTAATTAAATTAAATAGTAAGAAACTGAAATCCCCCCTTTCAGCAATCCAATTTTCTCTAATTGAGGGTATAGGTGTTGTCAAGAGATCTGAGTTAGGGCTAGATTATGATCGACTGACAAAAGATGAGAAAAAAGAAATACGATCCTACGGTTTATTTATTGGGCAAGAATATATTTATTTAAAAAATATTTTTGATGAGAACGCACACTCAATCAGGGTCTTATTGCTAAAAATAAAAAAAAATGACCTTGAAGACTTTAGCAACTATTCAAGTGTCGAAATTACTAAAAAAAATAAAATGCATCCAATTTATTCTGATCTTGGATATTGCTATGTGAGTCACAAGTATATTAGACCTGATTTAATTGAAAATCTATTCGAACATCTGAGGGCAAATAGAGGAACAGCGGCTTCCCATAAATTAGAAATAACACCTCAACTTATTGATAAAATTAAATTAACAAAAACACTCATTGAAAAAATATTAACCGAACTAGATTATGTGTATATCAAAGACAAAAAAAATAAAGGTATAAAATATTGGATTAAAAGGAAAAAAAACAAAAGTATTATTTATAATAATTCAAAAAATGACAATAATCCATTCTCAATATTAAAGAATTTTAAGAATGCTTCAAATTTGTAAATTTTTCTGATATAAGTATACACCTCAAGAACGAAAATAAAGTAATTTTATATAAAAAGGTCATTCATGACATATGTAGTAAATCAAGCTTGCATTAAATGTAAATTTACAGACTGTGTAGAAGTATGTCCTGTGGA
>CALJEH010000029.1 GCA_938074435.1 uncultured Alphaproteobacteria bacterium | reverse complement strand
ATAAATGTAGATGAGGATCCTGTTCGACCACATTTAGATTTAAACTTTAGAACAAGTTATGGACGTCAAATTTATGGATTAGCCTATGACGGTAATATTGAAGGTATAGTTTGTGTTGCTATGACAGATGAAATTCCACATACAGAAAAGGAATTGGAACTTATGAGCAAGAATTCTTATTTAGAGGAAAATTCAACAATTATGATACCTTACACAGTTTGGTCTCGAAAAAGGGGCGCTGGGAAAGAAATAATGAAAAAAGTTATAAACCATACAATTAGAAATATGCCAAATATTGATAAAATCGTCACTCTTTCTCCCCTTACCCCAATGGCAACACATTACCATATACGTAACGGTGCACAACTTATTAGCATTAATTCTGAAACACAAAACTTTGAGTATAAGCTGAATCGCAAACAAGACTAAGCCTTCAATGGCATTGGTTTCCAATTTTCGTCTGCGATTTTATATTCAATGTCAGATGGATGAACCTGAACTAGTGACTTATAACCCATAGTTTCAATTGTAAACCATTGATGAGCTTTTACTTGCTCTTCTTCTCCTACATTGAGATATTGAGCATGAGCATCTATACCATTTGGAGATATTGTTAAAACCACGATATCTCCGGATAATATCCTTATTGAAATATCTTTTTCTGGCATCCTCCATGAAATATATTCATCAATTGATAATCTTATCATATCAAATCTAAATACCACCCATGGCAGACCATATCATTCTAACGCCAATTAACAGAAACAAAAGTAAAAGATATTTCTTGAAAGTATCCGCATCAATTCGTCTTCTTACTATTCTACCAAGTCTCATACCAATTATTGCAGTAACTGCACAAAGTGCTGCTATTGGAATCATTTCTAATGAAAAAACATCTGTTTTATAATAACCATAAGTCGCTGGTACGCTTGCTATTAAGAATAAAAACCCAGTTGCATCAACAAAATCTTCTTTTGACTCCTTCCGGAGTATCAAATAAATAATTATTGGAATACCCCAAATTGAAGTAAGACCTCCAACAACACCCGCAAGCGAGCCCATGCCAATTTGCCAATACTTATCATATTTTAAATCGAACGACCATGACCTCCTGAATAAATTGTCTAATGCAAAAATCATGACCATAAGTCCAATAAGTAATTTAATTAGATCGTCACCTAAAGTTGCAGCCTGGACAGATGTAACTAATATCCCCGCGACCATAAATATTCCAAATAAATAATATTTTTTTGCTATCTTTAGTGGGTTTTGTGCAGACAAAAATTGAGTAATATTTGCTATTATAACTGGAATCATGTTTAGACCAATTGCTTGAAGTGGATTAATAAAGAAAATTAATAGAGTGATTGATGTCATAGGTAAACCAATGCCAGTCACACCCTTTACAATCCCAGAAATCAAGAAAATAATCAGAAAAATAAAATATAAGAAATTGATATCTAAAAATGAGTTAAACATATTTCATAAAGTGATATTTTTTGGACTTAGAAACACAATTATTATTAATAATGTGTAGGAATGAATAGCCTACGCAATTAAAATATATTGTGCCTGTTTTTAATACAGTAAATTATGTAAACATAGTCGTGTCAATAAATATTATCTTTTAAAAGAACTATTTATGATAGATATTTTTATCTTTTATATAACCAGAAGAAATGACTGTTGCTAATAATATTATGATGGCAAGTGAAGATAGTGTTACTGTAACATCGAATTGCGTTATTAAAAAGCCAGCTAATGGATACATTAGTAGCCAACATAGATGGCTTAGTGAAAACTGTGCTGCAAACAATTGAGATAATTCATCCTCCCTCACAGAGGCTCTAATTATTCTACCCATTGGGGTCAACACCAAAGAATAACCAAAACCAGATATAAACCAAAATACCAATAATAACATAAAATTAAATACACCAAGTGTAATAAGAATTGAAAACATTATAAATACTATTGATATAAGATATGCCCCAAAGTACATTAACTTCCAAAGAGAATATCTTTTTAGTAATCTAGGCGTTAGGGTTGCACCTAAAATAGAGCCAATACCAAAGAAAAACATAGCAACTGGAAGGGCTCCTTCATCCATACCCAATGTTGCTCTAACTAATATGACGGTATTAACCAAAACCATAGCACCACCAGCAGATACAGCAAGATTCATGAACATTAAGCCCTTTAGCTCGGGTAAAACAGTAAATTTCTTTAATCCATATGTGATTTTATAGATAAATCTAGTATCTTTCATTGCATCACTATCATTAACCTTAGGAAGAAATATTGGTAATATTAAAAGAGCAGAGGCGATAAAACCAAAAGAAGTTCCAATAAATAAACTCTTATAATTATAAAAGATAAGAATTAATGCGGCTATTGTATATCCCAATATATTCTCTAGATCTATGGCCAAACGTGATAATGATAGAGCTTTTGTATAATCTTCATCCTCATGGAAAAGTTGCGGTATTGTAGATTGGTATATTGGTGTAAAGGCAGCAGAGGAGATATAAATTATAGAAATAACAAAGTATACATGCCATATTTCATTTACAAAAAATAATCCAATTGCTGCAATTGCGCGAACTATATCTAAAGAAACTAAATATAACCTTCTATTAAACTTATTAGAAAATGCTCCAGCAATCGGTGAAAAAAAGACGTATATTACCATCTTTATTGTGAACAAACTTGATAATAATATTGCTGCATTTTCGCCAGTTAAATCAAATGCCAACAGGCTTAATGCAACAGTTGCAAGCCCTGTACCTAATAAGGAGAAATTTTGAGCCAGAAAGAGATTTCTAAAGCTTTTATTAGACAGAACTGAAAACATTTGTGTATGTATATCTAAGATACTATTCTTAGGATTATTATTAATCCTATATCACAAGTACATAAGTTTTGGTTGCGGGGGCAGGATTTGAACCTGCGACCTTCAGGTTATGAGCCTGACGAGCTACCGGGCTGCTCCACCCCGCGATAAGTTAGTGTTTTAGCTAACACTAAGTATTCTAAAAGGTCAAGAAACAAAAATAAAATTCTTACTCTTCTACTTCAAGTCCTGTTGGAATTGGTACATTTTCAGGCTCAAGCGAAATTCCAGCACCATCAGCAACTGTTTCTAAAAGCATACCAAAGTCTTTTTCTAGATTTTCTTTTGAAATTCTCTCAATCCTTCCAGAATGTTGTTGAACAGCCTGCCTTGTTGCAGCTGTGACTGGCATTGACACCCCTAATTCCTTACCTGATTGCAAACCTAAATCTAAATCTTTTAATAAAAGTGGTGTAGTAAAAGTTGTTGTCCAATCTAAGTTTGCAAACGCATTTGACTTGTATTTTGTAAAAATAGAACCCATGACAGAGTTATTCATGAAATTTAAAAAAGCATGCCTTGGAACTCCTGCCTTTTGTGCAAGGATAGTAATCTCAGCAAGATTTTGGATTACAACACCCAACATTACATTATGAGCTATTTTACAGAACCTTGCTAAATCCCCTTCGCCAACATATGCCACACCACGTGGTGCAATAGTTTCTAGATATGGTTTTATTTGATTGAAAATATCCTCAGGTCCAGATGCAACTATTGATAAAACTCCAGCTTTAACTGCCTTACCGTTACCGCTTACAGGGCATGACATATATGCAATACCCAGTTCTTTTAATCTGTCTCTAATTTCATTTGAATCCTCTGATGAAATTGATGAACAGTCAACAAATATTTGATTCTTCTTAGTGCCTTTTGATAGAACACCTTCATCACCAAAGTAGACTTGTTTAAGATCTTTACCAGTTGAAACCATAGTGAATAAGACATCTACATCATGTAACTCATCCATATTGGTGACTACTGTTGCACCATATTCTGATAATGGATCTGCTTTTGATTTTGTTCTATTCCATACACTTATGTCTTGACCATCTTTTGCAAGACGACCAGCCATTGGATATCCCATTCTTCCTGTTCCGACCCAACCAATTTTATGTGGCATAATATTCTCCTTTTTATATTTCACTATTCCAGTTAAATTCTTCTATTATATTCTTAACTTCTTTTAGAAAACTCGCAGCGTAAGCACCATCAAATGCTCTATGGTCGAAACTCTGACCAAGCACACCAATTTTTCTTATACCGATTGTATCTCCAGTATTATCTTCAACAATAACTGGCTTTTTTTGTATACCATCAAAAGACATAATGGCAACTTGCGGTGGATTTACAATGGGGGCTGTCATATAAGTACCCATACTACCATTATTCGATATAGTATATGTCCCACCGAAGTATTCCTCTTGTTTTAGTTGATTATTTTGAGCTCTCTGAACTAAATCATTTAAATTTTCATTCAAATCAACAAGCTTCATCTTGTCAGCATTTTTTAATACAGGAACAATTAAACCATTATAATTCAAATCGACTGCAATTGCTAGATTTACTGCGGAAGCGACATGTAGCTCTTTTTCGCTAAAACAGCTATTCACCAATGGATATTCCCTTATAGCCAATAGGATAGCTCTGGCAACAAAAGAGAGATAAGAAACTTTGAGTTCCCTATCTGAATATTTTTGTTTAAGTTCTGTTCTTGCCTTGTCCAAATTACTAAAGTTAACTTCAACTGCCTGAAATGCCTGAGGAACCTGCGGCCAGCTTTCAGAGAGGCGTTGACCTGTAGTTCTTCTAATACGATTAAGAGCCACTTTTTCTGAATATAAATCGTGATCTATCTTAGCAGATATACTTGGTCTGGCATTTGTAGTGGACAATGAGGCAATATAATCTTCCAATAGTTTACGATTAACTTTTCGGGCATTATTATTCTTGAAATATTCAGCGAGCTTTATTAAATCTACCCTTTCATTATTAGCTATTCTCTTTGCTAATGGAGTAAATTTAATATCAATATTTTTATTTGAAAAGGACTCATAATTACCATTTGGAGTTTGTACTTCGTTTAAAAAAGAAAACCATTCTGGTGCATCTGTATCTACTATAATTGCTTCATTGACTGCTTTTTTGGTGGTGACTAACTCTTTATTTTTAATAGCTACATCTGATTGAGAAGACTCTATATTCTTCTTAATATTTTCTGAGGTCTTATCTTCATTTAGATCATCCTCTTGCGGCAGTTCTCCTTCACCACTAATCACTGCTACAACACTGCCAACTGAAGATGTTTCACCCTCTTTAACGAGAATCTTCGTTAGTTTACCATCAGTTGTTGCCGGAATTTCCATAGATGTTTTATCTGTTTCAATTTCAAATAGAATTTCTCCAGATTTTATATCATCCCCAATGCTCTTGTGCCACTTGGATACAGTCCCTTCAGCAACTGTTTCACCTAATTGTGGCATTAGTATATTCATAACTTTCCTACCTACTTTAAAACTTCTAATATTTTATTATAAATCCTATCAACAGATGGGATAGCAATATCTTCGAGGTTATCTGCTGCAGGAAGAGGTATATGCGGTGTTGTAATTCTTACAGCAGGACCATCTAAATCCCAGAATAATTCATCAACAACTATTGAAACGATCTCTGCACCCCAGCCACATAATCGTGGATTTTCTTCTACTGTAAATAAGCGCCCTGTTTTTGATACAGATTTAGAAATAGTTTTCATATCTAATGGCACTAGTGTTCGTAGATCAACCACTTCAATATCAATACCGTGTTCCTGCATCAATTTATCTGCTGCTGCAATAGCACGTGGCACCATTAGAGCAAGTGCGATAATTGTTGCATCTTTACCTTCACGAACAACTTTTGCAGTTCCGAGTGTATCAACATATTCACCCTCAGGAACTTCACCTTTTACGGCATATAAAGATTTATGCTCAAAAAATATTACGGGATCATTGTCCCTTATTGATGCTGCTAAAAGACCCTTAACATCAGCAGGTGTTGATGGAGCTACTACTTTTATCCCTGGAATTGCCATTGCCCAATTTTCGATTGATTGAGAATGTTGAGCACCAAAACGTGAACCACCTCCATTACCAGTTCTGACGACAAGTGGACATTTTAGTTGTCCATCAGACATATATCTTGATTTAGACATTTCATTTGCAACAAAATCCCAGCATACAGCTAGAAAATCTGAAAACATTATTTCTGCGATTGGTCTCATTCCTGTCATGGCAGCGCCCATAGCAGCCCCTAGAATTGCTTGCTCTGATATTGGGGTATCAATAACTCTTCTTGGACCAAATTTATCAAATAATCCAACAGTTGCTTTAAACACGCCTCCGGCCCTAGCTACATCTTCACCAATAAACGCAACTGTTTCATCCCTTTCCATTTCTTGAGCAATAGCAGCTGCTACAGCTTCTCTATATGTTAGTTGCGCCATGCCCAGCCTCCATTAGCATATACATTTGTTGTTAATATATCCTCAGGTGGTACTGGTGAGTTTTTAGCTTTTTCTGTTGCTTGATCAACCAGGTCTTTGACATTATCTTCAATGTCATTGATAACATTTTGTTTAATTCCAAACTCAATCAGACGTTCACGATACCTGGTTATTGGGTCATTATTCTTCTTCCAATGCTCAAGCTCTCCTTTTGGTCTATACGCTCCAGGATCTGCTCGACTATGACCTGATTGTCTGTATGTTTTACATTCAATTAGTGATGGGCCTTCCCCTGCCCTAGCTTTTTCATAGGCTTTTTGAGCAGTTCTATATACTTCATCAGCATCATTTCCATCAATAATAATGCTTTCTAGTCCATATGCAGAAGCTCTATCAGCAGCAGGATTTTTTACAGCTGTAATGGACTCTATATGAGTGTATTCCATATAGTTATTGTTTTCACATACAAAAACTACGGGAAGTTTATATACCACAGCATAATTTAGTGCTTCATGGAAGGCCCCAATATTTGTTGTGCCATCACCAAAGAATACTGTAGCGACGTCATCATGTCCTAAATATTGCGCTCTCCATGCTGATCCTACTGCCATTGGTAAATGTGCTCCAATAATTGCATAAGACCCCATAACTCCCTTACTAGTGTCAGTTAGGTGCATAGATCCACCTTTCCCTCTCATCAAACCGCAATCTCTTTGCATAAGCTCACCCAAAACGCCAACAACAGAAGCTCCCCTTGCCAGAGTATGAGCATGTCCCCTGTAAGTACAGAAACTTTTGTCATTTTCTTGCATTGCATTTGCGAACCCTGAGGCAATTGCCTCCTGTCCAAGAGATAAATGACTTGTTCCTTTAACCAGATTTTCTAGAAAAAGATCATATGCTCTCTGCTCAGCAACCCTGATCAAGTATTGAGTATTGTATAACTCAAGTCTCTTTTTTTCGTTGATATCATCATTTTGTAAGGTCTGTTTTGTTGCCATCTTCCTATTCACCAAATTTAATATTTATTAGCAATTGGTAGATCTTGAGCAGGGAAAAGAGAAATTACCTTACATCCGTTATCAGTAACTACGACCTCCTCCTCAATCCTTGCAGCAGAAACACCATCTTTTGCAGGACAATAAGTTTCTAAAGCAAAAACCATACCTGTTTTAATTTCCATTGGATTTTCTAGTGATACTAATCGAGAAATAATTGGCCTTTCATGAAGCGCCAGACCCAATCCATGTCCAAATTGTAATCCAAATGCTTGCATTTCACTATCAAAACCAAATTCTTCAGCTTTTGGCCACGCTTTTGCGACTGTATCTGTTGTTACACCTGGCTTTATCAGTTCAATTGCTTTATCAAGCCATTCACGACATTTTACGTATGCATCATTTTGCTCGGATGTAGCAATACCAACATTGAATGTTCTATAATAACAAGTTCTATACCCTTGGTATGACTGGAGTATATCAAAGAAAGCCTGATCTCCTGGTCTGAACATCCTATCAGTAAAATTATGTGGGTGTGGACTGCATCTTTCTCCAGAAATAGCATTAATAGCTTCAACGTCATCTGAACCCATTTCATAGAGCATTTTGTTTGCTAAGGCAACAATATCGTTTTCTCTTACACCTGGCTTTAACTCTTCATAAATCATATGGTAAACACCATCAACCATGGTTGCAGCCTGATTTAGCAATGTTATCTCATCAATATTCTTAATTTCTCTTGCATCTAGCATGACTTGTTGACCATCAACAATATTCATTCCAGCCTTTTGAAGTTCAAAAAACATTGCAGTTTCAGCAATGTCCAAACCGATAGGCATATCTGCTACGCCAGCAGCCTTCAAATAACTCATAATTTCTGCAGCATGATTTTTCATTAACCCAACTGATGGAGGAACTGTACCTCTCATACCTGTCATACCTGCAAGACATCTATTTGGATCAAGCCAATCACAATTTAATTGATGATGGACAGCCGCTGAACCAAAATCCCAAACAAAAGGCTCTTCATCACCCGCCAAAAGAGCAAATCTACAAAGCTTATCTCTTTCCCATTCTCCAATTTTAGTTCCAGTAATATATCTGATATTATTTACATCAAATAATATCAGTGCTCCTAAACCCGAATTTTTGAGTGCATTTTTAGCTCTTGATAACCGATATTTTCTAAGTCTCTGAAAATCAACTCTTGTTTCAAAATCAACTTGTTTAAAGCCTGGAGATGCAAGTGGCCGGTCCCAGTGCCAGTTTTGGTTTGCATCTTCTGGTCTTAAAATTCTTGGTGAAAATACTTTTAAGTCTGTCATTTTTTTTACTTTCCTGTCTTAAATTTATATTATATTTAATATGGAATACAAATCATATCAATATAATAACATAACCCTCATAGTTTTTATCCAAAATCATCCCACATATGCCAATGGTGCTAATGCGTCAACATCAGTGACAACATCCAAGATAACGCATTTATCTAGTGATATTGCTTTTTCAAGAGCAGGTTTAAAATCTTTTGGATCTTCAACTCTAATTCCAACGGCACCCATCTGCTTTGCAATTTCGGCAAAATTTACATTATTAAATGTCCACATCTCTCTTGCCTTTTGAGTTTGTGCTCCACCATAAACACGGTCAAAACCTCTTTTGGACTGATTACCCGCTCCATTATTATTTACAACAATAACCGAATTAATGTTCCACCTGACCGCAGTCTCAATTTCGGCAATATGATACCAAAAACCTGCATCCCCCGTGAAACAAATGACAGGTCTATCAGGAACTGCGCATTTAACACCCAAAGATGCAGGGAATGCCCAGCCAAGATGCCCAGCTGAGCGGATATAATTTTGATCTGAAGATTTTAAATCAAACATTCCTCCCATCCACATACCACCATGTCCTGTATCTACAACAACAAATGAATTATCTGGAAGGTTCAGTGATAAATCATGACATATTCTTTCTGGTCTTATTGGAATTGCATCAGATGTTAGTAATGGACGAAATTCGTCATACCACTCTTGACAATAACTTTGAATCTCATTTACCCAATCTAATCGTTTTTCAGCAGAATTATCATCTGCATATTTCAACATTTCTTGAAGAGCATTCTTAGCATCTGACTGTATCCCTACTTCCAAAGGATAGTTTCTTCCAAGTACCTCAGGATCAATATCAATGTGTATTGCTCTTGTACCAATTTTGGGAATAGTCCAAAAATTGGTAATCATACCACCGAGATCCGTTCCAATAAAAATCACTAAATCTGCAGCAAGTACCGATTTATTGGCTGAACCACGAGAGTAAGTACCAACCACACCAACATTTAGGGGGTTATTTGCATCAATAACATCCTTTCCGTTTAATGATGTAGCCACAGGTATTTTTAACTTCTTTGATATCTCATCAACTAATGAACCTGCTTGTGACCATTTTACACCACCTCCGATAACAAATATTGGTTTGTTTGCACCATTAATAATATCCATTGCTTTTTTAATTGAGCTCAAATCTGGTGAAGGGCGATATGGTGGAACACTAATTGCATTCTCATGTATATCTCGAGGAATTTGTTCATCAAATTGCTCCTGATCTACCTGACCTTCATTACCTTTGAATTGAAGATGAACTGGACCTGGACACCCTGAAACTGAAACTCTAAATGCCTGGTTTAACATATCAGGAAACCTATTTGCACTATCAACAGTTGCGTTTAACTTTGTTACAGGCTCAAAAGCTGGAAGATCATCTACCTCTTGGTAAGCTTTTCTAAATTTAGTGGCCTGATCTCTTCCACCAGTTAGAGCAACGACTGGAGATTTTGCAAGCCATGCATCACGTAATCCAGCAGCAAGATTTAATGCTCCAATAATTTGTGCAGCACAGACCCCTGGCCTACCAGATGCCCGTGCATACCCATCAGCCATATATGCGGCTGAAGCTTCTCCATGCGCATGTATTCTTCTTACATTGGAAATTACTTCTAATTCTGCCATTGTCGTCCTTAGGACAGCCGGAACATGAAAGATATCTGTGACACCATAATCAACCAACATCTTTGCTAAGACCTTTGCACCCGTTAATTCATTACTCATTTTTATTTCCTATTCTCTTTATTTAATTGCAAGAGGATTTATTGGCGTACCAACTGCTCCTGTTATTGGAATAGATGCAGCAACCAACAAAAACTCATATGTATTATCATTGAGGCAATCCTCTGCAAGATCTTTTAAATAAAACATCTCACCCATTGTCATTCCTTGAATAGGAATAGTTATCCAATGCCATGGCTGGTTTATCCCATCTTCACTTTGATTGGGTCTGACTTCGCAACCCCAGGTATCACTCGCCAACGCTGCCAGCTCAGTTCTTTGGACCCAATCAATGGTATCAAAACCCATACCTGGTGCATCTCCTCCTGGGAATCCATCCCAAGATTCTCTATTGAGACAGTCCTCCATCTGACCTGTTCTTACAATGACAAAGTCTCCCTTCTTTATCTCAACTGCTTGTTTTCTTGCAGTAAGATCAAGATCTTCACAAGTAATAGCGTACCCATCTTCTAATCGCTCTTTACCAAGCGCTCTTGCTACATCGAGAAGAACACCCCTTCCAACCATCTTGTCTCTTGTTTTTTCAATACCACATTTTTGTGCGCCGGCTGATGTAACTTCTCTGCAATCATATCCGTTCCACATTTTGTCTTCATAAAATACATGACCCAAACCATCCCAATGAGTACACCCATGAGTTGGCAAAAATACTGTGTCATCAGCTGCCCTTATGCCCCTTTTATCTAGTACACCCGAATAAGCATCTGTACCTGTGCGTAACATCGAATGTATAGGATTTGTTCTACCCATTGCTGGATATTTTGTTTTTGCACCTTGCGGCCCTTTGTAGTCAAAATTTAATGCAAGTGATATTACCTTGCCTTTCTTAACGAGCTGTGCAGCGTTAATAATATCTGAAGCATCAACATGATTTAGTGTCCCTATCTCATCATCAGGGCCCCATTTGCCCCAGTTCTTATACTTTTCCGCTGCCTCAGCAATATCTGCTCTAGTTACTTTTTTTTCAGACATATTTCCTCCCTATGTATCATTAACCTTTGAGTATTGATGATAACCAATCTGCACTTTGATTTCTATATTTATAAATCCTATTATTTGCTACATGTGTTCCATCTTCAATCATATTAAAAACAACATCACCCATTACTGCATCTGCAAGTAATTTTGATTCTTCTGGTGGAACAACTCTATCCAATGCACCTCCAACAATATATAGCGGGCATTTAATATTTTGTGCGCAACCGGACAAATCCATTCTACTTGCAAAGTCTCTTGCCTCTTCTTCAGAGGAGCATTTGCTCCTGTGAATGAATGCTTCTTTTGTAAGGTTTGGAATTCTGTCAAATATATTATTCCAATTGAAAGGCCCTGTAAGTGAAATACAAGCTTGAAGACGATCATCAAATGAAGCTGCTCTTGGAGCATAGTAACCGCCTAAACTCACCCCCCAAACAGCAATTTTTTTCGAATTAATATCATTTCTTGTCTCTAAATAATCAATGACAGCTGATACAGGTCCTTCATATTCTGGACATATAGCTGCATCATATTCTGCCTCTCCTTGTCCTGGTCCATCAAATGTTAATGTTGCAATTCCTCTCTGAAGAAAAACCTTTTCATTTGTTTCCATTTCTTCTTTTGCCGAATCTAATCCCATACACATTATTAAAACTGGAGGATTTTCAATATCCTCAGGTTTTCTCAGATTCCCCTGCATTAGAATATTATTCCAACTAATACTTACTCTCTCACCTAGAGGTTTTGCTAGTGCCATAGATTTTTTATGATATTCAACAGCAAAATTATGTGTTTTTTTCATTATGTCAGGTTTATGCACAAACAAAAACTTTCCAAAATGGCAACACACAGCAGCAGTATTGTAATGTTCTGAAGCACTTAAATTGAACCCATCCGCGCTTGCTTTATCGCCAAGTAATGCATGGATATGCCCTTTATTCTCCCATGCTTCACACCATTCATCCCATTTATTAATTTGTGCAGAAACATCGTTAAAATCTGCTAATGGTACTCCATTTGATACAAATCTGTATGACCAATGTGAAACTGCAGTTTGTAGTTTGCTATCTTTACTTTCCATTTGTAAAATCCCAGTTATGTGTATTAAATATTTAAAAAAACATTATAAATTTATTATAGTATATTGAAACAAAGAACAATGAGAAAAAATGTATAAAATCATAGTTGCCGGTAAAATCCATAGTCATGGAATAAATCTTCTAAAACAAGTTAATAACTTTGATGTTTTTGTATTACCTGATGCAACTCAAGAAACTCTCGAGCAAAACCTGGAAGAAGCTGATGCTATTCTTCTCAGATTACAATCTTTTGATAAGAAAATGATTGAAAATTCTCGCAAATTAAAGATCCTATCAAGAAATGGTGTTGGCTTTGATCGTATTGATATACCGGAGCTGACTAAAAGAAATATCCCCCTTACAATTGTTGGCGATGTAAATTCTTCAAGTGTTGCCGAGCATACCATTATGTTTATTCTTAATTTACTGAAAAATTCCAAAATTCATGATGAAATGGTTCGAAAAAGAAGATGGCAAGATAGGGATCAATTAATTTCAAATGATTTTGCTGGCAGAGAATTATTGATTGTTGGCTATGGAAGAATTGGACAAAAAGTAGCCTCTATTGCTTCAGCTTTCGGTGCAAATATTAGTATCTATGATCCTTATTACAAAAATTCCTACGAAACATATAATAATTATAAATTCTATAATGATATTGACGAAGCTTTATCTAACGCAAATATAATTAGTTTACATGCCCCTGGAACGGAAAAACCAATTATTGGGGAAAAAGAACTAAATTTACTACAAGGTGATTGCATAATTGTGAATACTTCACGAGGATCTCACATAGATCTTAGTGCTTTATCAGATGCACTTTTAAAAAATAAGATACGTTCAGCTGGCTTGGATGTTTTTCCTGATGAACCTCCACAAACTGATGTAGAAAAAATTTTTCAACTGGATAATATTATCTTTTCCCCACACATCGCGGGGCTTAATAACGAATGTGCATCTAGAATGGCCATGAACTCAGCACAAAATATAATTGATGCACTTAATGGATCCATAAAAGAAGAGTATGTTGTAAATAAGGAAGCCTTATAAAGATCCCCTATTATCGTAAACTAATTCTTCGATAAATGTGGATATACCTCAGATAACAATGAGCCTTTACAATATGTCTTCTTATATACATCTGAGGACTTGATGTTCTCGTACCAGTCAGAAACATTCTTATGATGACTCCATAATTCTGGCATACCAAGATCATCCATCCTAACAATTACTGGCATAATACAAATATCGGCATAGGTTACCTCTTCTCCAAGTAGGTATGGCCCCCCGCTGACTTCAATCCATTTGTTCATTCTATCAGCAGTTGCCTTTATTTTAGATGTTGACTCATTCATATCTTTTTCCGTAAAACCCGTCCTACCCATTTTTAACAAAAATTCTTTACGTAATGGTTTGGACTCGGCTAAGGCTATAAATTCCTTCTCAGTCATACTTTGAAAATGTGGTAAAAAAGCCATATTATATGATGGTATACGAACTGAGGGTCCTGCAATTTCATCAAAATACCTAATCATCGCTCTCATGTTTGCACATCTTTCAGGTTGTTTTGGGCGAAGTGGGTTTAAATTAACATCAACGTCTTCGAGATACTCAATGATAACTGAACTGTCTACAATAATTTTACCATCATGATCAAGAGCCGGGACTACCCCATTTGGGTTAATAGCTAAATACTCTGGTTTTAGCTGATCGCCTGAGAATAAATCTAGTATTTCCATACTAAAATCCACTTCTTTATGATGCAAGGTGTATCTAACTCGCTGACTACAAGTAGACTGTAAAGCATTGTAAATTTTAAAATTACCTAAACTCATAGCTTATTTATTATACAAATCTAGACCATACATAATGTTTGCTGCTTTTAAGAATAATGTCCTATTTACACCATCTGAGTGTAACCAACCTGCAGCATCTCTAAGTAATTTTGCAACTCCAAATTCTTTCATGTAACCATGTCCACCATGAATTTCCATTGTCCAAGTTGCAATTTTCCAAACAGCCTGACTTGCCATAGCCTTTGGTAAAGCACCAAGGGTATAGTCCCAACCTTGATCCTGATTATCAGCTAAGTAACAAGCTTTGTGAGTGTAAGCTCTGGCAGCATCTAACAACATTCTCATTTCTGCAAGTTGAGCTCTTATTCCATCATGTTCAATCAGAGGACGTCCACCCTGAACTCTTATTTTTGCCCATTGTTCAGCTTTTTCAAACAATGCTACACCAACACCCAAACAACTAGCTGCTGCAAATGAGTTACTTGATGGAAAGAATTTTTGAAGTAATTGGAAGCCTTTTCCAACTTCACCAACAATATTTTCATTGGGGATAAAACAATCTTGAAAAATCAACTCCGCATTATTTGCTAGGCTTTCGCCTAATTTATCATGAACTCGTCCAATTGAGAAACCTTCCCTTCCACGCTCTAACAAAAAACAAGTTGTCCCTTCAAGCATAGGTTTACCCTTTTCAGTTTGAACAAATAATAAGTAAAAACTTGCACGATTACCATTTGAAATGAAATGCTTCATACCGTTAATAACATAACCACCATCTACTTTCTCAGCAGTTGTTCTAAATGGCGTTGGGTAGGGCAAGAAATAATTAGATGCATTATCCGGCTCGGTAATTCCGATAGCTAAGACAGCTTCTGGATCTTTTGAAAATGGAACGAGGGCTCTCTCAGCTTGGTCTTCGTTAAGAGCCTTTTCCATGATTGTCGCAAGTTTCATAGTTTGTGCCATTACCACTGATACACCTACATCTCCAATAGCCAATTCTTCAACAACCATTGCTGTTGTATGTGAGTCAGCGCTTAAACCACCATATTTTTCTGAAAGTGTCATTGTTCTTAAGCCTAAGTCATTTGCAGCTTTTACTATTTCGCCACAATATCTTTTGTCTGGCGTATCCATTGCGTCAAGCTCTGCAGCTTTTGGCTTAACCACATCATCAACAAATTTCTTTACTGTCTCCAGTATTGCTTTTTGTTCTTCGGTTTCTATAAACATATCATGCATGGCGATTTCCTCAGTTATCTCATCAATTAAAACTACATTAGTATACGTTATATATATTAAATTAGATTATGTAAAACAAACTAAAAATCAAATTGACTTCAGAAAAAAAAATTATATTGTGTGAATTTAGAGGTTTAATTTTTCCAGAAATTTATAATTCTTTTATGGAGGTGTTGAAATGAATAGTAAATATCACATATCAAGAAGAAACTTTTTAATGGGTTCTTCAGCATTAGCTGCAGTTGGCATAACTTTCTCGCCACTTAGCGCAAATAGTCATAATGAGCTTAATTTTTATAATTGGGATGATTACATAGGTGAAAATACTCTATCAGATTTTGCAGATAGAACTGGTATTAAAACAAAACTAGATTTTTTTGCTGATAATGATGAATTGTTTTCTAAGCTTAGAGAGGGTAATCCTGGATATGACATCATAGTGCCCTCTGACATATATGTAGAAAAGATGGTTAAAGCAAATATGTTAGAAAGAATAGACCAAGATAAGATTTCAAACATGAATAATATAGACTCAAACTTTTTAGATCCTGTGTTTGACCCAAAAAGGCAATACTCAATACCATATATGTGGGGTAGTATTGGAATTGGGTATGATAAAAAAAGAGCAGTTATTACCCCAGACTCATGGTCATACCTTTACGAGTCAAATAGATATTCGGGAGATATTTCCTTATTATCTGAGGCAACATCTGTTATGGCAATCGGACTTAAATATTTAGGTTACTCTGCAAACTCAACCAATCCAAAAGAATATAAACAAGTTGAGGAACTCCTTATAAATCAAAAAAACACATAAAAGTCTTTGCTGAGGATAATGGGCAGGACCTTCTTGCATCAGGCGATGTAATCCTCGCGCAAGAATTTAATGGTGATATAGCACAAGTTATGCTTGAAGATGAAAATATCAGCTATCAAGTCCCTAAGGAGGGTAGCCTTATTTGGGAGGACTGTCTTTGTATTCCAAAAGATGCTCCAAATTTAGAAAATGCACATAAATTTATTGATTTTATTCTTCGTGCAGATATAGGAGCTGAACTTGCTGATTACATTCAATATGCAACTCCAAATAAAGCTGCGAAAGAGTTGATGAGTGAAGAATATAGTTCTAATCCAGCAATTTTTCCGAGCGATGAAACTGTTAAGTTATGTGAAAACCAACTTTATCTAGGAGAAGATGTTGGCCAAATGATCCAAGATACTTGGACACGTATACTGGCATCATAATTAAGTAATAAGATGCTTAATAAAGAAAGTTCTTACATTGACTAGTTGGGGGGTGAAGGGTAAGCTCTTCATTTTTCTGCTTTTGCCTGGATTATCCTGGTTAATCTTATTTTTCATTTTACCATTAATCATTGTCTTTTCAATGAGCTATGGAGAAAAGATTGATATAATTGATATTGATTATACTTGGAGTTTAAAAAATTATATTAGAGCCTTTGATGGTGTGTATATAGTAACAATTTTTAAATCTATTATGATCAGCGCAATTACAACAATAGTCTGTTTATTGATTGCGATTCCTGTAGCATTCTATATAAGTTTTTCATCAATCAGAATGAAGTCTATTTTACTGGTTTCAATAATGCTACCACTATGGACAAACCTCTTAATTAGGACTTACTCTCTAATTGCTATTATTCGAACAAAAGGCCACATAAATAGTTCTCTAGAATATTTGTGGGAGAGTACAAATAATCTATTAAATTTCTTTAATCTTGCTAATTATGAAATTATGGGAGAAAGCTTTATTCCCCTTAATTTAATGCATAATAACTATTCGATTATATTAGGCCTATTTTATATATATGTTCCATTTATGATTATTCCTATTTATCTGGTCCTTGAAAAATTTGATAGAAACTTATTGGAAGCAAGCTATGACCTTGGTGCAAATCATATTAAAACTTTTTTTAAAGTTATTATCCCCAACATTAGCCCTGGTATTACCTCAGGTATCATACTAGTATTTATTCCTTGTCTGGGCTCATTCATAATACCTGATTTACTCGGAGGTGCAGACTCACAGATGATCGGTAACATCATTGAGAGGCAATTTAAATCAGCAAACGATTGGCCTTTTGGATCGGCATTATCATTCATTCTTATTTACATAACCCTCGTTATAATATCAGTTAGGCATGTCTATTCAAAATTATATTCAAAACTGCATCTAAGAGGGAATCTATAATGAAAAAATCTCTTTTTTACAGTCCAATCGATTATGCTCGAAATAAGTATTTAAAGTACATTACAATCATTTTCTTAATAACGCTTTATTTACCAATATTAAACTTAATTATCTTTAGTTTTAATGACTCAAAAAGAAATATTTTATGGCGTGGTTTTACTACCAAATACTATAATAAAGTGTTTGAAAATGATGTACTCTTTAGCGCTTTTCTGAACTCACTTACAATTGCAACCATATCAACCATAATCTCAACAATACTTGGTTTGACAACTGCTATAACACTTTGGAAGTTTAACTTTTATCTAAAAAAATATTATGATATTGCACTCCTATTCCCAATAATAATCCCAGAAATCTGTATGGGAATTTCAATGCTTGTCTTCTTTAACTTTATTCATTGGCCTAACTTTGAAATTTGGCCTCTCACACTATCCAACATTATTATAGCACACGTATCTTTTACATTCCCATTTATTGCAATAATTATTAGGTCCAGGCTAACAATTCTAAACAATGATACTCTTGAAGCAGGATTGGACCTAGGAGCAAATAATATTCAAATAATCAGACTAATCATCTTACCCTTCGTAAAGCCTGCAATAACTGCATCATTTTTATTAGCATTTACACTCTCTTTAGACGATTTTGTTATCACCTTTTTTACATCAGGGCCTAATAGTATAACATTACCTGTAAAAATCTACTCGATGGTAAGATTTGGAATTACGCCTGAAATTAATGCTGTATCAACTCTTCTTATATTGATACTAATTTTTTGTACATTTTTTTTGATAAGGTATTTATCAAAAAACAACAAGGAAGTATAAGATGAGTGACAAAAAGTTTTGTATAGAATTGAAAAATTTAACCAAGAGATTTGAAAATACTTTAGCAGTTGATGATGTATCATTTAACGTTGAAGAAAATGAATTTTTTACAATTTTAGGTCCTTCAGGTTGTGGAAAATCGACTATCCTGAGGTTAATAGCAGGACTTGAAGTCCAAGATCAGGGTGAAATAATTATCAATGGCATTGATTGCAGTAAAATGCCTGCGAATGAAAGACCCGTCAATATGGTGTTTCAATCTTATGCGTTATTTCCCCATCTCAATATTAAAGATAATATCGAATTTGGTTTAAAAATTAAAAAAATCGACGAAATAGAAATTAAAAAAAGAGTTGATGAAATTCTAGATTTGATAAAGATGAGAAGTTACATAAACAAATATCCATCTGAATTATCAGGAGGACAAAGACAAAGAGTGGCTTTAGCCAGAGCTATAGTGAATAAACCTAAAATTGTTCTTCTGGATGAACCCCTTTCTGCATTGGATGCGAATCTTCGCATAGACATGCAAAGAGAGCTTGTTAATATCCAACGCAATCTAGAAATGACCTTCATGCTTGTGACCCATGACCAAGATGAAGCACTTTCTATCTCATCGAAGATAGCTATTATGGAAAATGGCAAAGTCATTGAAGCAAACACAGCAACAAATATGTATGAATATCCTTCAAAGAAATTTAGTGCAGAATTTCTTGGAAGAATAAATATTATAGATGGGTATATTTCAAACAATGATAATCAAAAAATATTTAAGAGTGAAATTTTTGGCGATATTAATCTACAAAATGATATAGATATACCGCAAGATGCAGTACTGGGTATCAGACCAGAGAAAATTATCATTGAAAGGTCTTCAAAGAATCTCGAAAATCGCATTAAAACAAAAGGTACAGTCATCGATTGGACTTACTATGGAGATATGAGCTATATTACTATTGAACTAAATAACAAAAAAAAGATTTATATACATGTTCAAAATATTCACAGAAACACCCTTCAAGAGTTAAAAATAGGGAAAACGTTACGTGCATCATTTGACATAAATGATCTAATTATTCTTGAAAAGTAATCCTTTTCTATAAATAATTTTTTGGTATAGTAATTAAAAAAACAATATAGGAAATTAAAATGTCAATATTCGAGTCCACGAAAGTTATAGCAATTGAAGAACATTATATAGATCCAAACATCACAAAACTACAAGAAGAGAATACCAAAAACACAAGGATCAGAAACCCTAAAATGGTTGCTCGGATGGAAGACTTTGGCGGGGAAAGAATTGAGGAAATGGACGCAGCAGGTATTGACGTACAAATATTATCGATAGCGCCTCCTGGAGTACACAACCTTCCAAAAGGTGTTGCAGTAGATGCTGCTAAATTAGCAAATGATTATCTGGCAAAAAAAATGTCTGGAAACCCAGAAAGATTTAGAGGGTTTGCAGCACTACCGATGCAAGATCCCGATGCTGCAGCGAGAGAATTAGAAAGATCTGTTAAAGAGCTAAACTTTGTTGGTGGCATGATACATGGGCTCACAAATTCACAATTTGATGATGGTAAGGCATCATGGGCAGTATATGAAACTGCAGCAAAACTTGATGTTCCTATTTATCTTCACCCTGGTATGCCACATCACGAAGTGAGAAAAACTTACTACCAAGATTATACAGAAGAATTTGCATTATTTCCGCAAGCTGCATGGGGTTATACTGTAGAAACTGCTACAATGGCAATAAGACTTATCCTATCAAGAATTTTTGAAAAATTACCAAATTTAAAAATTATTCTTGGGCATTTAGGCGAAACACTCCCATTCTTGCTTTGGAGAGTTAATCATAATCTAAAAAGACCAGGAAATGCTCCTATTGAATTTAGAGAAGTCTTTTGTAATAATTTTTATGTTACTACAAGTGGAAATTTCTCTGATCCAGCATTACTATGTTGTATGCAAGAACTTGGGGTAGATAGAATACTCTTTGCAATTGATTGGCCATTCATTGATAACAAGTTAGGTGCCGATTGGTTTGAAAACCTATCTATATCAAAAGAAGATAAAATTAAAATCTTAAATGGAAACTCAACAAGATTATTTAAACTATAAAAAATAGTTTAAATAATCATAGTTTGATAAAGAAAATTAGAGTTCGGGAACATCAAGTCCAATTCCAACAACTTCATCTTCAATTGGAACTCTGAATGCGTCATTAAATAGATTTAATGAAACCATTACTGTTGCAGTAAGTGCAATTTCTACCATTTGCTTTGGTGTGTAGTGTTTTTTGAAATTATTTGCTACATCGTCTGGTATATTAGATGCGTCAATCATCATATGATCAACAAACTTTAGCGCTACCTTTTCTGCTTCAGAAAAAGCGTCATGGTTATCTGAATTTTGTACATTTTTAATTTTGATTTCATCAACGCCAAGTCTTCTTAGGTGCTCTATTTGATGGGTTGAACAATAAAAACAGGTGTTTCTTGTTGCTACTTTATAACGGATCAATGCTTTAAATGGCTTTGATAATTCTCCAAGTTCCCATGTTGACTGCCAATAATTACGAGATGCCATGCCGAAATCATCAGAATGAGCCATAGCTCTTGCACTGTTATTGATTCTTTGACTTCCTTTAGCTTCTTTCAATTCTTTGATTAATGTCATAAATTCTCCACTGAACTCCTCGTTTTTCAAAAGGGGTACAACGGTATTTGCATTTAAATTCTTATCAAGTTGATCTTTCATTCTTTACTCCAATTTATTAATTAAACTGCACTTGGCATCCTCAAATACTCGGAACCATCTAATTTGATGATTATAGATACAGGCTTATTCAATTGCAATGCGCTATTTATTGCATCTTTCAATTGTTTAATGTTGTTTGCTTCAAATGCATCAATACCAAAGCTCTGAACAATTTTTTTATAATCTACGTGATCAAAGCTTGTTGACTCAGTATTATAGCCCCTCTTTACTTGTTTTGACCTTACTTGTGTTAGCCCATTGTCAACCATTATGATCTGTATCATTGAAAGATCCAGCCGTTTCCATGTCGCTAATTCACCTGCGTACATCAGAAACCCACCATCACCAACAAACGAAATAACAGGGCTTTCGGGAGATGCAAACTTAGCACCCATTGCCGCACCAAGCGAAAAACCCATAGGAGAAAGTCCATTAGATACAAAATAAGTCAATGGAAGATTTGTCAGCCATGCCTGAGAAGCAAGTGATTTATGCGCTCCAGCATCCGCTGTAATAATCGTGTTTTTGGGTACAATTTTTCTTATTTCTTTATATACTGCTTGAGGTGCTATACCGTTCGCTTCATCATACTCCTCACTTATGCCTAATTCGTAGTTTTGTATCTTTTCAAAACATCCTTTGGCTTCTATTAACCAGTTATGATCTGTTGAGCTAAAGTCAATCTTTTTTTCTATAACCTCTAGTAAATATGAAATATCACCCTCAACTCCAATTGTGACTGGCTGAAAAGTTCTATCATTAACATCAAATGAATCAATGCTAATAATTGGCACTTGTGATTTAAATGGTCGAATTATATCCCAGCCATCAAGACCAACTGTAATGATGAGATCTGATTTCTTCAACATATCATCAATGGGCGTACCAAACCATCCATACATGCCTATGTATAGTTCATCGTCACAAGGAACAACGCCAACAGCCTGAAGTGTTACACAAATTGGTGATTGTATTTTATTAATAAAAGATAGTAACTCACTAGACGATCTAGAACCTACAGCCCCTACTCCTGCAACGACCATAGGCCTCTTTGAATTGTTTATAAGGTCTACTGCCTCATCCAATTTATTGCTTGGAATATTTTTTTTGTAATCATTCTCTGTAATTAGGGTGCCTATTTCCTTTATTGCTGTATCAATTTCCCTAATAGATTGCACTGGTGAAATTGGAAGATACACTGCACCTGGTCTTGGTCCAATTGCTTGATTATAAGCTCTGTCAATTAGTTCGACGACATTCTTTGAAGTTACTTCTTCAGATAATTTTGCTATTAATCCACCAAATTCAACTAGAGAAACATCTTGGTGGGGATTTCGGGCTAGTAATTCTGGATCCAATATGGCTGAAAATACAATGATTGGACGCCTATCTAAAAAAGCTGATGCTATACC
>CALJEH010000028.1 GCA_938074435.1 uncultured Alphaproteobacteria bacterium | reverse complement strand
ATATACGCTTTGCGGGTAACCCATATCCATGAGCTCTTCAATAAATATTACAGTTTTGTTACATATTAATTTTTTTTATAAAAAAAATGTATAAAATCAGTGGGTTATATAAAACTTGTTAAAAACAACTTATCTCCACTAATAATTGAACTAATTTTATTTACAAAAAGTTAATTCTTTTTCTGATACATGATCGAATACAATGTAATCAATGATTATAAATTTATTATTATTCTACAGTTAGTTGTCAGCACAAATAAATATTTGTTGATAAGTTTTTTTATTATCCATTTATTATTCAGTATACTGAACAATTAAAAATTGCCTTTTAAAGCAAGTCTAATTTGCATATATTAAAATAGAAATTTTGAATATGTGTTTTAAAAAAACCACATATTCTTTGGGGATTAAATCAAATGCAAATTGAAATACTAGATAATAATACGCAATACGCTGGAGATATTACTCCCAAGACAGCCTGGGATGTACTTTCAAATTATGCCCAAACAATATTAGTAGATGTAAGAACCAACGCAGAATTAAATTTTGTTGGGTTCCCAGATCTCTCTAAAATTAATAAATCCGCTCTAAATGTAGAACAACAATTTTTTCCTGGTGGAATTATCAATGATGATTTTGTTAAAACGCTTGAAAATAATCTTAATGAGATGAATTTGAGTAAAGATACACCAATACTATTCTTATGCCGCTCAGGTGCAAGAAGTTCTAAAGCAGCAACAATGATGGCCTCTAATGGCTGGACTAGGTGTTTCAATATTGCCTATGGTTTCGAGGGTGATCCAAATGAAAAACATCACCGCGCATATACCAACGGATGGAAATTTGAAGGGTTACCATGGATTCAACTATAAGCAATACCAAAAAACAAAACATCCATGATTGTTGGCAAAAAATAAGTAAAATACTGCGCGCTCAACTCGGAGAAGACCTTTATAATAGTTGGTTTACAAGGTTAGAACCTCAGAGTCTAGAAAATGGGACTCTAACTCTTACGGTACCAACATTATTTCTAAAAAGTTGGATAAAATCTCGGTATAACGATAAAATATTGTTACTATGGAAAAAAGAAATACCGGATATTAGACAAATAGAGCTCAGAGTAAGAGCTCATGGAGAAAAATTAAGCAACCATCAAGATCTTAAAAATGGAGAAACTTCCTCAGAGAATTCTATAATTTCAAATCTATATGATAGTCATGAAAATCCAACTCTAACAAGTAACAGTTCTCCTCTAGATAAAAGGTATACCTTCAACAACTTTGTAGTAGGAAGATCAAATGCCTTAGCACAAGCTGCTGCAATGAGAGTTTCACAGCCTCAAAAAAATATTCCTGTTGAGTTTAATCCACTATATATACATGGGCCTGTTGGAACTGGGAAAACACATCTTTTAAATGCAATTGCATGGGAGTCAAAAGCAAGACATCCTGAAAGAAAAATATTATTTTTGTCAGCTGTGAGATTTATGAGCTCATTTGTTGAGGCTGTAAAATCAAAAGATACTATAAGCTTTAAAAAAATATTCTCTGATGTTGATCTATTACTAATTGATGATATGCAGTTTCTTCAAGGGAAGTCAGTTCAACAAGAATTTTGTCATATATTTAATGCATTAGATACATCAAAGCATCAAATTGTTGTTGCAGGTGACTCAGCTCCATCAAAATTAGAAATGCTTGATGATAGAATGAAATCACGATTATCAGGTGGTCTTGTTGCGCAAATTGGTCCAACAGATTTTGATATAAGAAGGGGTATACTAGAAAAGAAATTAGCTCAAACACTCAGAGGTAACACAAGAATAGAAATTTCTCCATCTGTTTTAGATTTTCTTGCAAGAAGAATTCAAAGCTCAGGGCGTGAATTAGAAGGGGCAATGAATAGAATTATTGCTGCACATAGTTTAAATAAAAGACCAATTACAGTAGAAGAAGCTGCATTATCAATTCAGGATTTAATCAGTGAAGAACAAAATAGGCAAATAATGATAGAAGATGTTCTCAGAACTATTAGTGGTCATTTTAATGTTACAAAACAAGATATATTATCTTCTAGAAGGCATAAGACAATAGTATATCCGAGGCAAATTGGAATGTATTTAGCAAAAGTTTTAACTACAAGATCACTTCCTGAAATAGGTAGAAAATTTGGCGGCAGAGATCATACAACTGTTCTTCATGCTGTTCGAAAAATCGAAAAATTAATTCAAACTAATCCAAGTATTAAACAGTCAATAACAACATTAGAAAATTCCCTAAAAGAATAAAAATTTTTTCTGTCAATTATTTAAATAATTATTGGTATAAATAAGAATAATTAAATATCCTATAAGCATAATAATTGATAAACTCGAAAATTATGGAAGTCACACTTCAGAAAAATAAATTGCTTCGAGCACTTAATCACGTTCAAAATGTTGTAGAACGTAGAAATACTATACCTATTTTAGCAAATATCCTCATAGTTGCAGAAGGATTGGGTTTAAAATTAATTGCAACAGATCTTGACATTGAGCTAATAGAAGAAGTTGAAGCCAAAATTGATAGTGGAGGAAGTCTTACTGCTCCAGCACACTTATTGTATGAAATTACAAGAAAATTACCTGAGGCAGCTGAGATAGTAATTTCCAAGGATGATAACCAGGATCACTTAACTGTTAAATCTGGTAAATCAAATTTTAAACTACAAACATTACCACGTGCTGATTTCCCAGAAATATCAAATGATGAATATACGCATTCATTCAAATTAGTTAGTTCTGAACTAAACAGATTAATTGAAAAAACAAGATTTGCAATATCCAATGAAGAAACTCGTTATTATCTAAATGGAATATTTTTTCATGAGTCAAATTCAGAAAATGATAATAATGGAATACCTACATTAAGAACAGTGTCAACCGATGGGCACAGACTCGCACAAGCTGAACTTACTTTACCAGAAGGTGCATCAGGAATGAATGGGATTATTATTCCAAGAAAAGCAATTTTTGAAATTCAGAAACTAACACAAGAAAATGAAGGTGATGTAGAAATTAAAGTTTCTGAGAATAAAGTAAAACTTATTTTCAATAATGTAGAGCTGACGTCAAAAGTGATTGATGGAAAATTCCCTGATTATCAGCGTGTAATTCCCTATAACAATGATAAAATAATGATAGTTAACACAGATATTATAACAAAAGCGGTTGACAGGGTCGCCACGCTATCTAGCGAAAGAGGTAAGGCAGTAAAATTAGGGCTATCGGATAATAATCTGATATTATCTGTTACTAGTCCGGAAGCTGGTACGGCAATAGAAGAAATTAGTGTAGATTTTAAAGGTGAACCATTTGAAATTGGATTTAATTCAAAATATTTAATGGATATATTGTCCCAACTTAGTGGTGACACCGTAAAACTTAATTTCTCTGAACCTAATTCCCCTTGTCTAGTTCTTGATCCATCTGATGAAGCAACGCTCTATGTATTAATGCCAATGCGCGTTTAATAAATATTTCAAAAAAAAATAACCTGTTAACTTGTAGGAATAAATTTTAGCCCTATATATCAAGATAAGGGATATTTATTAATACATTGCTAAATAAGGAGTAAAAAATGGCTAAAATAATAGGCATTGATTTAGGAACCACGAATTCATGTGTTGCTGTGATGGATGGAAAGGATCCTAAAGTAATAGAAAATTCAGAAGGTGTTAGAACTACACCCTCAATGGTTGCTTTTGGTGAAGACTCAGAGAGGATCACAGGACTACCTGCCAAAAGACAAGCAGTAACCAATCCTGAAAATACTCTGTTCGCTGTAAAAAGATTAATGGGACGTAGGTTTGATGATCCAATGGTAAAAAAAGATAAAAATCTTGTTCCATTTAATATTGTTAAAGCCGAAAATGGGGATGCTTGGGTGGAAGCTAGATCTGAAAAATATTCGCCCTCACAAATTTCAGCTTTCATACTCCAAAAAATGAAAGAAACTGCTGAAAGTTACCTTGGTGAAAACGTAACACAAGCAGTAATTACAGTACCTGCATACTTTAATGATGCTCAAAGACAAGCCACAAAAGATGCAGGAAAAATTGCAGGCTTAGAAGTTTTAAGAATAATAAACGAACCAACAGCTGCAGCCCTCGCGTATGGCTTAGACAGAAAAGATGGTCAGACAATCGCGGTTTACGATCTGGGTGGTGGTACTTTCGATATTTCGATATTAGAAATCGGTGATGGTGTATTTGAAGTTAAATCAACAAATGGTGATACATTCCTCGGTGGCGAAGATTTTGATGCAAGACTTGTTAATTACCTAGCTGATGAATTTAAGAAAGATCAAGGTGTTGATCTCTTGAAAGATAAACTAGCTTTGCAGAGATTAAAAGAAGCTGCTGAAAAAGCAAAGATTGAATTATCCTCGACAACGCAGACAGAAATAAATCTGCCTTTTATAACTGCAGATCAATCAGGACCTAAACATCTAAACATAAAACTAACAAGAGCAAAATTCGAGACTCTTGTTGCTGATCTTATCGATAAGACTATAACTCCTTGTGAAAAGGCCTTAAAAGATGCGGGACTAAAAGCTGGGGAGATAGATGAAGTCGTAATGGTAGGTGGTATGTCACGTATGCCAAAGGTTCTGGAAAAAGTTCAAAATTTCTTTGGTAAGGAACCTCATAGAGGTGTAAACCCTGACGAAGTTGTTGCAATTGGCGCAGCAATACAAGCAGGTGTTCTTCAAGGTGATGTAAAAGATGTTTTATTGCTTGATGTCACACCATTATCCCTTGGTATAGAAACCTTAGGTGGTGTTTTCACGAGATTAATTGATAGAAATACCACAATTCCTACAAAAAAAAGCCAGACTTTCTCAACCGCTGAAGACAATCAATCCGCTGTTACAATTAGAGTTTTTCAAGGGGAAAGAGAACTAGCCGCAGATAATAAACTTTTAGGTAATTTTGATCTTGTCGGCATTACCCCTGCACCAAGAGGAATACCTCAAATAGAAGTGACTTTTGATATCGACGCTAATGGTATTGTAAATGTTAAAGCTCTAGATAAAGCAACAAATAAAGAACAATCTATAAAAATCCAAGCTTCAGGTGGTTTATCTGATGAAGATATTGAAAAGATGGTAAAAGATGCAGAAGCTCATGCAGAAGAAGATAAGGTAAAAAAAGAATTAATTGAAACAAAAAATCAAGCCGAATCACTAATACATGGAACAGAAAAGAGTCTAAAAGAAAATGGTGATAAAGTTAGCAATGATGATAAAAAATCAATTGAAGATGCTATTGAACAACTAAAATCATCGATTGAAAACGATGACACATCAAAAATTGCTAAAGATCTTGAGGCCTTAACCCAAGAAGCAATGAAATTAGGTGAGGCCATTTATAAAGCACAACAAAGTGAGGGTGACAATGACCCAAGTCAATCAGATAATGATGATGGCACAATTGTTGATGCTGACTATGAAGAGGTTGATGAAGAAAAAAAATCTTAGAAACCCTTTTATTTTTGGAGACATACTAATATGGAAAAAAAAGACTACTATGAAATATTAGGTGTTACTAAAAATTGTGATGATAAAACACTAAAAAGTGCTTTCAGAAAGTTAGCAAAAGAATATCACCCAGATCATAATGCTGGCAAGCCAGAAGCCGAAGCAAAGTTCAAAGAAATTTCAGAAGCTTATGAAAGACTTAAGAATCCCGAATCTAGAGCCGCATACGATAGATATGGTCATGCAGCATTTGATGGAGGCGGTGGAAGAGGCAACTACTCTGGTGGATTCGATGGTAATTTTTCATCAGCATTTTCAGATATTTTTAATGATTTCTTTGGTGATTTTTCTAATTCAACAAGGACTAGAGAAACCTCCAATAGAGGTTCAGATTTAAGATATAATTTAGAGATTACGCTCGAAGAAGCCTATAGTGGAAAATCAGATACAATAAATGTCCCAATGAATACTGAATGTTCAGATTGTAAAGGGAATGGTGGGGAAAATGGAGAGATGCCTATCATTTGTCCAAATTGCCAAGGGTCAGGGAAAATCAGAGCAAGTCAAGGTTTTTTTATGATTGAGAGAAGTTGCACTTCATGTAATGGTAGCGGTCAAATAGTTGTTAATCCATGTAAATCCTGTGGGGGTCAGGGAAGGGTAAAAAAACCGAAAAAACTGAGTATTAATGTTCCTGCAGGAGTAGAAGATGGAAATAGAATAAGGCTAAGCGGACAAGGAGAAGCTGGATTAAGGGGAGGAAGAACCGGAGATTTGTATATTTTTGTCTCTATAAAACCACATAAGTTTTTCCAAAGAGATGGTTCTGATTTATACTGTAATGTCCCCGTATCAATGGTTAAAGCTTCACTTGGTGGACAAATTGATATACCTACAATAGATGGTTCTAAACTTAGCGTAAGTATACCAGAAGGTTCACAAAACAATAAACATCTTAGATTACGTGGAAAGGGTATGCCAATCCTGAGACAAAAGAATTTTGGTGATCTACATTTACAGATTTCTGTTGAAACTCCAGTAAATCTCAACAAAAAACAAAAACAATTACTTGAAGAGTTTCAAAATATATCTGATGAAAAAAACAGTCCCGTCAGTGATAGTTTCTTCAAAAAATTAAGAGACTTGTGGCATTAAATTTTATTTCGTCGTAATATGAGTCTCAATTAACCTAAATATTTTAAATTGAGAAAACTATGAAATTAATTATTGCTGGTGCTGCTGGTAGAATGGGTAAAGAGTTAATAAAATTTGCCTATTATGATCAAAATATAGAAATTATAGGAGCAACAGAAAGTGCACAATCCCCCTGGATCGGGAGAGATATTGGAGAACTTATCCAGGAAAAACCAATCAAATTAAAAATTGTTGACGATCCAATTACATTGGTAAAATCAGCTGATGTAATAATTGATTTTACAAACCCTAAAACAACAATTGAAAATAGCGTACTTGCTGCTCAAGCACGAATATCCCACATAATAGGAACGACAGGTTTAACAGATAAAGACTTTGATAATATCAGGAGTGCTTCAAGACATGCTGTAATTGTACAGTCTGGTAATATGAGTTTAGGTATAAATATAATGGCAAAACTAACGAAAGAAATTGCTTCTTTGTTAACTGATTTTGATATTGAAATTGTTGAAATGCATCATAATAAAAAAGTAGACGCACCATCAGGTACCGCACTTCTATTGGGTGAAGCTGCAGCTGAAGGTAGAAATATAAATCTTGATGAAAATGCTGTATATGAAAGATATGGAAATACAGGCGCTCGACAAGAAAAAACAATTGGGTTCTCAACAATTAGAGGTGGAGATGTTGTGGGAGAACACACTGTCTTATTCGCTGGAGATAGTGAAATACTGAGAATCTCACATAGTGCTCTAAGCAGACAAATATTTGTAAAAGGAGCTATGCACGCAGCAAAATGGTCACTAAATAAGGAGCCCGGATTTTATAGCATGGATGACGTACTGAACATAAAAAATTAGAGGTAAATATTAAATATGGCAAAATTAATACTATTAAGACATGGCGAAAGTGAATGGAATAAATTAAATTTATTCACTGGTTGGAAAGATGTTAGCCTAACAGACCAAGGTAAAATTGAAGCAAAATTGGCAGCATTCGCAATTCAAAACCTAAAAGTTGATATTAATTATGCTTTTACTAGCGCACTAAAACGAGCAAAAAATACCCTTGAGATTGTCCTATACATACTCAAGAAAGATATAGGAATAATTTCTGACAAAGCATTAAATGAGAGAAATTATGGTGACCTTACTGGTTTAAATAAGGATGAGGCCCGCAAAAAATGGGGAGATGAACAGGTAAAAATATGGAGAAGATCGTATGATGTAGCTCCAGAAAATGGGGAAAGTCTTAAAGATACCTCAAATAGAACAATCCCTTACTTTAAAGATAATATTTTACCCAAGCTTTATAATAATGAGAACGTAATAATTACTGCGCATGGTAACTCCCTTAGATCAATTATAATGCATGTAGAAGAACTTAGTGAAGAAGAGATAATTAATGTTGAAATAACTACAGGAATTCCAATTGTGTATGAGTTCGAAAACAAAAAGATGATAAAAAAAACCGAACTATTCGTCAAAAGATATTAACCCTAATAGCCTAGTTATATTTTTATATGCACACACTATTCATTGGAAATGCAATTGTTGATCTGATATCCCACATTAATTATGAAAAATTATTACATCCTGATGATAAAGGTAAAATGAAAATTATCACATTGAAGGATGCCGAAAGACTTCAATTGCAGGTTTCTAACAAAATTATAATTATTGGAGGAAGCGCTAACAATAGTGCTTGTGGTTTATCTATTATGGATGAAGAAGTATGTTTTGTTGGAAAAATAGGCAATGATAAATTTGGAGAAATTTATAAAAGAAAATTAAAAGATTTTAATCTTGCAGATGATGGCATTGTGCTTGATAAATATGCTAATACAGGAAGGTCCATTATATATGTCACCCCAGATGGCGAGCGGACAATGAATACTTATTTGGGTGCATCTGTTCAATTAACTTCAAATGATATTCAAGATAACGTGTTCAAGAATTTAAATGGAACATTTATAGAAGGTTATGTTTATTACTTAGATGATGGTAAAAATATAATTGAAAGATCATTCCGTAAGACTAAAGAAAACAATGGATTTACAGCAATATCATTGTCTGATGTAAATTGTGTTGAACAATTTAGATCTGATTTCTTTGACTTAATTTATGGGAATAACCTCACCCTTTTATTTGGAAATAAAGCTGAGATGATGTGCCTATTTGAAGTAGAAACGGAAGTAAATCTTCTAAAAAAAATGACTGACCAATCAGAAAACATCGACTCTTTGATAATGACATCAGGCAATAATGGGGCAACAGTTATAAAAAATAATAAAATTTATAATGAGAATTCAATTAAAGTTGAAAACATCCTTGATACAACAGGAGCTGGGGATTTATTTGTTTCTGGTTATATAAAAGCTTATCTAAATGGGAAAAAGCCGGATATTTGTCTAAAATGCGGCAATTACGTAGCTTCCCAAATTATCACCGTTGATGGTGGAAAATTAGACATCAAAAAAATCAAAGAATATAAAAAAGGGATTTATAGTTTTCTCAGAGAAATCTGATCAACAAAGTGATTGGCAGATTTTCTGATAATTAGACTAGCTCTTTGTCTGGTTGGTAAGATATTTTCAATTAAATTTATATAGTTGATTTTACTCCATAATTCATTTGCAACTTTTATTGCTTCACTATCCGTTAAATTTGAGTATTTTTTAAAATAAGCATCTGTTTGCTGAAAGGCCGTTGATTTTAATTTTAAGAAACGCTCAATATACCATTTTTGAATATGAGTATGATCAGAGTCAACAAAAATTGAAAAATCAAAATAGTCAGAAACATATGGAATAGCGTTTCCATTTTGAGGAAGTGGGGCTGGTTGTAATACATTTAAGCCCTCAATTATTAAAATATCTGGCTTATTAACAATAACATATTCATCTGGTATGTTATCATATAATAAGTGTGAATATATAGGGGCTTTTACATTCTCTTTTCCTGATTTTACTTCATTTAAAAAATTTAATAACTTCGATAAGTTATAACTTTCTGGGAAGCCCTTCCGTTCCATCAGATTTTTACTTTCAAGTTCATTATTACTCAATAAAAAACCATCCGTGTTCACTAGTGAAACACTAATATTTTTAGACCATTTAGATAATAAGGCTTGAAGAATTCTTGAGGTCGTGCTTTTACCTACAGCCACAGACCCTGCCACCCCAATAATAAATGGTACTTTAATATTCTTTTCCCCAAGAAAAGTGTTTGTAGCATTAAATAATTTTTTTGTTGCAGAAAAATATAAGTCCAAAAGCCTAGAAATTGGGAGATATATATCTCTAACCTCTTCTAAAGACATGGGCTCATTTAAGCCCCTTAATTCAATTACTTCATTTTCTGACAAAGATAAAGTCGTTCCAAATCCAAGATTGGCCCATTCATCTCTTGAAAAAATAATATAAGGGGAGTTCTGGTTTATCGATGTAGGCATTAATGCTATTTTCTTGATTTTTTTTCATCGTGGCCTGATACACCATGTCTTGTAGATAGCTCATGGCATACATCATCAATGGTAAGCTCATTTTTCTTAAGTAATACTAATAAGTGATATAGTAAATCTGCAGCCTCTCGCCTCACATTATCTATATCAGAGGAAAGTGATGATATTATTACCTCTGTTGCTTCCTCACCTATCTTTTTTGTTAACAGCTGATGATTATTTAATAATGAAGCCGTATATGAAACACTTGGATCCTTGTCAACACTATTAGAAATAATTCCTGTAAGTTCTTTTAAATATTCTAAGTTCTTCATCTTATTTATATTATTAACATTAAATTACCTAATTTTAATACCATTTTCTTTCATATATTTTTTTGCATCGACAATTGAATATTCTCCAAAATGAAAAATTGAAGCAGCAAGGACTGCATCAGCACCACCAATTTTTATACCGTCGACGAGATGTTGTAAATTACCAACTCCTCCGCTTGCAATAACAGGAACATTGACAATTTCTGTTATTTTCTTAATTAGTGCATTATCGAAACCAAGCTTTGTGCCATCCCTATCCATTGAAGTTACAAGTAATTCCCCAGCTCCTAATGCAACAACTTTCTCAGCATAATTTAATACATCTATTTCTGTATTTTTTCGCCCTCCGTGCGTATAAACTTCCCAGTTGTTTTTAATATTATTTCTTTTGGCATCTATCGCCACAACAATACACTGAGCTCCAAATTTATCAGAAGCATCCCTAACGAATATGTTATTCATTACGGCAGCTGAATTTATCGATACTTTATCAGCTCCAGATAATAAAAGTTTTCTTATATGCTCAATTTTACTAATACCACCACCTACAGTGAGTGGCATAAAACAAACTTCAGCTGTCTTTTGAACGATATCATATATAGTGTCTCTATTCTCATGGCTAGCTGTAATATCCAAGAAACACAGTTCATCAGCCCCTTGCTCATCATATATTTTAGCAACTTCCACAGGATCACCAGCATCCCGAAGGTTAATAAAATTAGTGCCTTTAACTACTCTGCCGTCATTTACATCCAAACACGGAATAATTCTTGATCTAAGCAATTTTCTTTTCCATTTAACTATTTAATGTTTTAAGTGCTTCTTTGGGGTCTATTTTTTTCTCATATAAAGCTTTACCCATAATCGCCCCCTTAAAGATCATATTTTCAGGTTTATTTAGATCTCGAATTTCATCTATTGATGTCAATCCACCACTAAGTATTACAGGGATTCTTGTCGCGTGTGCTAATTTCCTCGAAGCCTCAAAATTTAAACCTTGTAACATGCCATCCCTATTAATATCAGTATGTAGAATAGCATTTACTTCATATTCATTATATTCTTGAACCAAATCAAATACATTTATATCCGTTATTGTCTTCCAGCCATCAATACAAATTAATTCATTTTTCGTATCTAAAGCCAATACAATTTTATTTGGAAATTTTTTTATAGTTTCTTTAACAAAAGAAATATCATTTACAGAAATGGTTCCTAGAACTAGTTTTTGTACTCCAATTGAAAACCAATAATTTATTTGTTCTAAACTCTTAATCCCACCACCTAATTGAACCTTTAATCTTGTGTTTTGTACTATGTTTTTGATTACTTCTCCGTTCAGACTAGTGCCTGTTACTGCAGCATTTAAATCTACAATATGAACCCATTCAAATCCATATTCTTCAAATAATTTAGCTTGAGATAACGGATCTTTGTTGTATGTCTTTGAGTCGTCCAGATCCCCGAGCTTTAATCGAACACACTCACCATTTTTGATATCAATAGCAGGAAATAATATCATGCTTAAATATTCCAATTCAAAAAGTTTTTAATAAATTTTAGACCAATTTTTTGACTTTTCTCTGGGTGAAACTGACAACCAATAATATTATTTTTTTCAATAATCGCTGTAATTTTTGTCCCATAGTCACAATACCCCAATAGATTCTCTTCGTCATTTAATTGAAAATGGTATGAGTGTACGAAGTATGCAACCATCCCTTCTTGAACATTTCTTAAACTATCAATTATTTTATGATCTTTGGAGAAATGGACCTCATTCCAGCCCATGTGTGGTATTTTTATACCTTCTTTAGAAGGGATTTTTTCAACAGTTCCTTTTATCCATCCAAAACCTTTCGTTTCACCGCCCTCTGTACCTAAATCAGCTAATAATTGCATCCCAACACAAATTCCAAGAAACGGAGTGGAATAATCTTTGACTTTCATATTTATTGTTTGATACAAGTCATCAACTTGATCAATTCCAGTTTTACAATCACCAAAAGAACCAACGCCTGGTAAAACAATTCTATCGCAATCTATAACACAGTCAGCTTTCGAAACCCTAATTACCCGGACTTCTTTATTAATGTCCTTTGCCGCAGTTTCAAATGCTTTGGTTGCAGAATGAATGTTACCTGACCCGTAATCAATAATTCCAATTGTTTCCATTTAAAATCAAGTTTCAAAATATATTAAAAATAGGGGTATCTTCATTGTTTAGACGATCAGATACTATATTCGCCTTATTTTGTTCTTTAATATTATTCTGATCGAAATAGTATTGATTATATATATGATATGCACTCATTTGGTTATCTGCTTTCACAACCATTTGTAAAGAATAATTTCTAAAACCTAAAATCCATTCTCTTAACTGACTAGCTTGTAAGGCTATAAAAAGGTTTATAAAAAAAATATAAACTAAAAAATAACCGACTCCAAAAAAAAGATAAGTTATGTAACCCAAAAATAAATAGATAGGTATCAAAAAGATATTTTTATTTAAAATAAGCCACAACGGTGGAAAAAAGAGAGCAATTAATGAAAATCTGTCTCGATGAATAATAATTTCTTTGTAATCATCGTTAGAGATTTTATTTCTAGTATAAATTTCGTAATAAGACATCACTCTATATCTACAAAATTCCCTTTGTTGTAGGTATGCTATCAGACATCCTTGGATCAATAGATATCGCTTCTTTTAAACATCTTGCGAGACCTTTATAGCATGACTCAATTACGTGATGACCATTACTTCCCTGTAAATTTTCAATATGCAAAGTGATATCACTATTATGAGCAAAGGCATAAAACCACTCTTTGAACAGCTCAGTATCCATTTCTCCTATTTTTGGTGGGGTTAAATTTACCGCCCATCTGAGATAAGCTCTACCAGAAATATCAATTGCAACTTGTGTTAAGGCCTCATCCATGGGTAAAACTATATCCGCATATCGTATAATCCCCGCCTTATCTCCAAGTGCTTTTTTGATAGCGGCTCCCAAGACTATACCAACATCTTCCGTTGTGTGATGCATATCGATGTGCAGATCACCATCTGCTTTTAAATTAATGTCAATTAATCCGTGTCTTGCAACTTGCTCTATCATATGGTCAAGAAAGCCTATACCTGTCTGTATGTCACATTTTCCTGTCCCATCAAGTAGAACTTCACAAGAAATATTGGTTTCTTTAGTTATTCTATCCACTTTCGCTTTACGTTGGAGAATTTTATTCATTTTATTTTCCGTATATTAAAAATCTTGAATATTCATATCACTATCAACATATATACTATAGATGAGATATTATTAATATATCTTAAATATATGAGTAATACTCATGGTTTGCATCTAATAAATAGGGATTTTATGATAGAACACGATAATAAAAATATGATGGGTACAACCATCATAATGGTCAGGAAAGGTGATCATGTGGTAATAGCTGGTGATGGTCAAGTAAGTTTAGGCCAAACAATCATGAAAAATAATGCTAAAAAAGTAAGACGTTTGGGTGACGGTGGAAATGTCATCGCAGGTTTTGCAGGCTCGACAGCAGACGCGCTAACTCTATTTGATAGACTGGAAGCAAAACTAGAACAATATCCTACTCAATTAACAAGAGCAGCTGTGGAACTAGCTAAAGACTGGAGACTTGATAGGTATCTGCGAAGATTGGAAGCAATGATGCTTGTTGCAGATAAGGAATGTGGTTTTGTACTTACAGGTAATGGTGATGTTCTTGAACCGGAAGAAGGTGTTATAGCAATTGGATCCGGCGGTAATTATGCGCTTGCAGCAGCAAAAGCGCTCTATGAAACAAATGCTCATGCAAAAGAAATTGCTGAAAAATCCATGAAAATTGCTGCTGATATATGTGTGTATACAAATAATAATTTAGTCATAGAAAGTATCAATTTAAGTTAAGAGGAATAACATGTCTGATTTTTCACCAAGAGAAATAGTATCAGAATTGGATCGTTTTATTATCGGTCAAAAAAAAGCAAAAAGGGCTTGCGCTATAGCATTAAGAAACCAGTGGCGCAGACAACAGCTTTCGGGTCCGCTTAAAGATGAAATTTTACCAAAAAATATTCTTATGATAGGACCAACAGGTGTCGGCAAAACAGAAATATCGAGAAGACTTGCAAAACTTGCTGATGCACCATTTATTAAAGTGGAAGCTACGAAGTTTACAGAAGTCGGTTATGTTGGAAGAGATGTTGAACAAATTATTAGAGATCTTGTTGAAACATCAATAGGAATGATAAGAGAAAAGAAGAGAAAAGAAGTCGAAGCTAAAGCCCATATTTTAGCTGAAGAAAGAGTAGTTAATGCCTTAGTAGGTGAAAATGCATCATCGTCAACAAAAGACTCTTTCAGAAAAAAACTACGTAGTGGTGAACTTGATGATAAAGAAATAGAATTAAAAATCAAAGACTCTCCCTCAAATATGAGTTCTTTTGAAATCCCAGGCATGCCGGGGGCACAAATGGGAATGGTAAATATTGGAGATATG
>CALJEH010000027.1 GCA_938074435.1 uncultured Alphaproteobacteria bacterium | reverse complement strand
TTTCTCTAAATCAGTCAAAAGACTCCCATGTCAAATGAATGAAAATGGTGAAATAGATCTTTTAAACCTGGATAGTATTCTAGCAAGTCTCTCAGGGAATACACTTGTATGCGTGATGTTAATAAATAACGAGACTGGAATTATACAGCCAATTATAGATATTTCTAATGTGTGTCAGAAGTATGGTGCATTATTATTTTCAGATATGATACAATCTATTGGCAAAATTAATACTGTTGAATGTCTTAAGTTTTGTGATTATGCCTCTTTTGCTGCTCATAAAATTGGAGGTCTGCCAGGGACGGGTATGGCTTATCTAAAAGAACAGAAAAAAGTCTATAAAGATTTTTTTGGTGGAGAACAGGAGTTTGGTAGACGGGCTGGCACTGAAAATGTTTCCGGTATTATAGCATTTGGAATTGCAATGGAAGCTTGTATTGAAGCATCAGTATATGAATCTGATAACATTACGCATTTGTATGAGCACCTAACTAAGGGTATTAGAAGTATTTCGAAAGAAATTATCATCCCCTCGATTGATGGTAATAAAGAAAATTCTATAACGACTCTTATCTTTCCTGGTTTAAAATCAGAGAATTTAATAATCGGAATGGATGTGAATAATATTGCAATAAGTGCTGGTGCAGCGTGTTCATCGGGTAAAATTGGTGGATCTCATGTGTTAAAATCATTAAATTATGATACAAATCAAGTAAATGGCGCGATAAGAGTTAGTTTTGGTTGGAATAACACAATAGATCAAGTAGATTACTTTTTTAAAGTATTAAATAATTTACTAAAAGGGATGAATTTTAAATTTTAAATTATTATATATAAATAAACCATACATATAAATAATTACGTTATAGTGTTAACATGCCAGCAGTTAAAGAAACAGTAAAACAAGTTGATGAGATTAGTGTAGACAAATACAAATTTGGGTGGTCTACAGATTTTGATGTAGAAAAATCACCAATTGGTCTATCTGAAGATACGATACGTTTTATATCGAAGAAAAAAAATGAACCAGAGTGGATGTTGGAATGGCGATTAGACGCTTTCCACAGGTATAATACCATGACAGAGCCCGAATGGGCAAAAGTAAACTATCCAAAAATTAATTATGACAATATGTATTTTTATTCGGCACCTAAAAATGTTGAAGGACCCAAATCTTTAGATGAGGTCGATCCGGAGCTTCTTAAAACTTATGAAAAGCTTGGTATACCTCTTAAAGAACAAGAGATGTTGGCTGGTGTAAAAAAGAATATTGCTGTTGATGCAGTCTTCGACTCAGTTTCTGTGGTAACAACATTTAAGGATAAGTTGGCAGAAGATGGCATAATTTTTTGCTCGATTTCGGAGGCCATTCAAAATCATCCTGATTTAGTCAAAAAATATTTAAGTTCAGTTGTCCCAAAGTCGGATAATTACTATTCCGCTCTAAATTCTGCAGTTTTTACAGATGGTTCTTTTGTATATATTCCACCAGATACTCGTTGCCCGATGGAACTATCAACATATTTCCGAATAAATGATCAAAACACAGGACAGTTTGAGAGAACATTAATTATAGCTGATAAGGGTTCTTATGTGAGCTATTTAGAGGGTTGCACAGCGCCACAAAGAGATGAAAACCAACTACATGCTGCAGTTGTTGAGTTAATTGCACTTGAAAATGCTGAAATAAAGTACTCTACGGTTCAAAACTGGTATCCAGGAGACGAAAATGGAGTAGGTGGTATTTATAACTTTGTTACAAAAAGAGGAGATTGCAGGGGTAAAAATTCAAAGATTTCTTGGACTCAGGTAGAAACTGGTTCTGCAGTAACATGGAAGTATCCATCGTGCATATTAAGGGGGGATAATTCGGTTGGAGAATTTTATTCTATAGCTATTTCAAATTCTTACCAACAAATAGACTCAGGTACGAAAATGATCCACCTCGGCAAAAATACAACAAGTAAAATAATTTCAAAGGGAATATCAGCAGGACATTCTTCAAATGCATATCGTGGATTAGTGTCGTCTCATAGGAAAGCAGAAAATGCTAGAAATTTTACACAATGTGACTCATTGTTAATAGGTAATAACTGCTCAGCACATACTGTTCCATATATAGAAACCAAAAACCCTACAACAATTTTTGAACATGAAGCAACAACATCAAAAATATCTGATGATCAAATATTCTATTGTGGTCAGAGAGGTATAAACGTCGAAGTTGCAATTGCATTGATAGTTAATGGTTTTTGTAAAGAAGTGCTTCAAGAACTGCCAATGGAGTTTGCTGTGGAAGCCCAAAAGTTAGTTGGGATCTCACTAGAAGGTAGTGTCGGATAAAAACGGAGAAATATATGTTTAAGGTATCAAATTTAACAGTTTCTGTTGAAGATAAAGAAATATTAAAAGATTTTAGTATTGACGTCTCTCCTGGTGAAGTTCATGCAATTATGGGTCCAAATGGTTCAGGAAAATCTACACTTGCTCATGTCTGTGCAGGAAAAGAAGATTATACAGTTCTTAATGGTGAAGTACTCCTTAACGATGAAAATTTGCTAGATCTTGATCCTGATGAGAGATCTACACGTGGTTTGTTTTTGGCATTTCAATACCCAATAGAGATACCAGGTGTAACTACAATGACATTTTTAAAGAGTTCTCTTGAAGCTCACTATAAGGCAAATTGCAAAGAGGTTTTATCAACTCCCGATTTCATGAAGTTAGTTAGAGAAAAGGCTGCTGAACTAAACATTGATGATGACATGATAAGAAGGCCACTAAATGTTGGTTTTTCGGGTGGAGAAAAAAAACGTAATGAAATCCTTCAAATGGCGCTTTTAGATCCAAAAATTTGTATCCTGGATGAGACTGATTCTGGTTTGGATATAGATGCTTTGAAATTGGTCGCTGAAGGTGTTAATAAACTTAGAAGCGAGAGTCGTTCTTTTATTGTAATAACCCATTATCAAAGGTTGTTGGATTATATCAAGCCTGATTATGTGCATATAATGTATAAAGGTAAAATTATCGAGACAGGAGATAGTACTTTGGCTCTCGATTTAGAGAAATCCGGTTATAATAACTATATCAAATAGATCTATGAGCACAACAGATATACAGATTAGTGCAGAAGAGCAAATTTTGTCTTACTGCAAAAAAAATATTGCTACACAAGATAAAAAGCATTGCTTTTATAATTCAAGATTAGGCGCTTACGAATTATTCAAAAGGGATGGACTTCCTGGTGTAAAAAACGAAAATTGGAAATACACAAACATCTTACAAAAATTAGAAACTATTCCTGTACGCTCTCAAATTCATTCAGCGCCACTAAATGTAAATAATTTTATCAATAATTTTGATATAATGAGAAAACTTAGGGATACAAATGATACAGTTCTTGTTTTTATGGATGGTAAGATGCAGGAGCAATTATCTTTATTATATGAAAAAAGAAATATAGAAATATCTTCTCTTAAAGATGATGTAATTCCCGAGTGGGCAAATAAAATAAATAATAAAAAACATTCTGAAAATGAAGATGAATTATTTAATTTGAATACTTTACTCATGGAAGATGGAGCTTTGATTAATGTTAAGAAGAATAATATTAGGATAGAAAACGTTTATATAGTTCACGTTGGTAATAATAATGGGTTTTATAATTACAGACATATAATCAATATTGAAGATCATGCTCAGGTAAATATCATTGAACTAAAAATATCTAATAAGTCTGATATTGATGCTCTGTATACATCATCAATAATTTGGTCCATCGGGAATCATTGTGTGGTAAATAATGTTAAATATCAGGCACATAATCAAATAACAATTGGCTTCAATCAACAATATGCTGATATAGGAAGTAACACAGAATTCAATAGTTTTACAATATCATCTGGTTCAAAGTTACTAAGAGAATCTAGAAATATTAATTGTAACGGATCCAATAGTAATATTTCTATCTCAGGCGTAAATCTTTTAGATGGTAACAGCCATATTGATACATTTTTATCAGTTCGACATAAGGCTCCAAATACAATTAGTAGAGAGAAATATAAATCAATTATTAATGACAATGCAAAGGGTGTTTTCCAAGGTAATATTATTGTGGATCAAATAGCGCAAAAGACAATTGCAAAACAATCAATTGATGCTTTAATATTATCCAGTCATGCTGAGCATGACGCAAAACCTGAACTTGAAATATATGCAGATGATGTCCAATGTGGGCATGGCGCAACAACTGGTCAAATAAGTCAAGACTCACTATTTTATTTAAAATCCAGAGGTATCCCTGAGGATGAAGCAAGGCGATTACTTATTCATGCATTCGTAACTGATACCCTTGATGAGATTAAAGATAAAAAAATATTAGAGACTTTTGGAGATGTAATGAATAATATGCTTAATCGTGTCTCAAAAGGAAATTTTAATGTTTGATATAAATGCAGTTAGAAATGATTTTTCATTTATAAATCAAAAAATAAATGATGGCTATTCAGTTTATCTTGATAATGCGGCGTCTTCTCAGAAACCAAGATCTGTTGTTGACGAAATATCACGCGTATATCATGAAGAATATGCAAATGTGCATAGAGGAATACACTATTTATCTATGAAAGCCACAGAAAATTTTGAGAATGCAAGGGCTGAGGTCACAAATTTTTTAAATTCTCAAAATGAAAATCAAATAATTTTTACCAAAAACGCAACTGAGGCTATTAATTTAGTGGCGTCTTCCTTTGGGTCTAATTTTGAGAAAGGCGATGAAGTGATAATATCAATATTAGAACATCATTCAAATATTGTTCCATGGCATTTTTTAAGAGAAAGAAATGGTGTAGTAATCAAATGGGCTAATATTGATGAGAGTGGGTGTATTGATGTTGATCATTTGGAATCTCTAATTACTAACAAAACAAAAATTATTTCTGTCACGCATATGTCAAATGTTTTGGGAACAGTCCAACCTTTAAAAGAGATAATTAATTTAGCTCATCATAGGGATATACCAGTAATGGTAGATGGTACTCAGGGAGCAGTGCATAATAATATTGACGTGAGTGATTTGGACGTGGATTTTTATGTGTTTACTGGACATAAATTATATGGGCCGTCAGGTATTGGAGTTCTTTATGCAAAAAAAGAACAGTTAGATAACATGATCCCCTATCAAGGTGGTGGAGAAATGATTGCCGAAGTCACAAAAGATACGGTTGTTTATGCAGATGTGCCGCAAAAATTTGAGGCAGGAACACCTCCAATAGTTCAGGCCATTGGGCTTGGTCACGCCATAAAATATATTAATCAGATTGGAATTTCAGAAATACACAAGCATGAAAAGCAAATATCAGATTATGCAAAAGGAAAATTGGCACAAGTTGATGGAATTAATTTCTTAATAAACCCAGTTAAAAGCAATGGAATTTTTTCTTTTACTATGGATGGAGCGCATCCCCATGATGTTAGCACAATAATAGACAGAAAAGGTGTTGCTATTCGTGCGGGTACACATTGTGCAGAACCACTACTGCAAACATTTAATGTTACATCAACATGCAGGGCTTCAATTGGAATGTACAATAACGAGAAAGATATTGATAGTCTGTATGACTCTTTGTTATATTGTAAAAAGTTCTTTTCATAGGCTGTTTTTGTATAATGAATGAGAAATTAACATTAGATGAAGAAACAATATCCGATTTGACGGATAAGATAGTAACTGCGCTCAAAACAGTTTACGATCCAGAAATTCCAGTTGATATATATGAGCTTGGTTTGATCTATAAAGTTGATATAGATGAGAATTTTCATGTGGATGTTGAAATGACACTAACGGCTCCTGGTTGCCCAGTTGCAGGGGATATGCCTAAATGGGTAGAGGACGCTGTTTTATCAGTAGGTGGTGTCAGTTCAGCAGCAGTAAAACTTGTTTTTGACCCTCCGTGGGATATATCCATGATGTCAGAAGAAGCACAAGTTGCTCTTAATATGTTATAATCAAAGGTGAATTAAATGAAGGGGAATATTATTACGTTAACACCAGCTGCGATAGAGAGAGTTAGATCTCTTATAAACAATTCAGAAAAGCAGGGGGCTATGTTAAGAGTTGGGATAGAAAAGGGAGGTTGTGCTGGACTACATTATGCAATGGACTATGTTACCGAAATACTAGCAGGGGATGAAGTTGTAAACCAGGATGATATTACAATTGTAATTGATCCAAAGGCAATACTATACTTGCTTGGGACTGAAATGGATTATGTTGAGGATAGGTTTAGTTCAGGTTTTAAATTTAACAACCCTAATGAAACTTCTGCGTGTGGCTGTGGTGAGTCAGTTGAAATAACTCCAAGTGAGTCTTTGGATATCCCTAATTAAGACTTTTTAATACAATATCCAAAACCGTGTACGGTTTCTATTTTGCATTGTCCAGAATAGTTGTTTTTCAAAATTTTTCTAAGTCTACTCATATGAACGTCTACAGTACGATCATCAACCTCTAAATTATTATTCCAAACGTGATTTATTATTTGGTCTCTAGAAAATACATTTTCAGGACGACCCATCAATAAAGTCAGAATACTGTATTCAGTTTTTCCAATTTTTATATTTTTATCAGCTGCTTGTAGAGTTTTTTTGTTTTGATCTATCGAGAGATCTGCGAATTCAATCATATTTGATTTATTAGTTGAT
>CALJEH010000026.1 GCA_938074435.1 uncultured Alphaproteobacteria bacterium | reverse complement strand
TCAGATATGGTTGATAGAATCAAAGATTTAGATAAAGATCAGAGGATCTCAATATTATCTCCAATTGCCAAAGAAAAAAAAGGTGAATTTCAAAGTGAACTTTTAAAAATTAAAAAGGATGGTTTCCAAAGAGTAAAAGTTGATGGGAAGTTTTATATAATAGATCAGGTTCCCAAACTTCAAAAAAATTTTAAACATGACATTGACATAGTTATAGATAGATTAGTAACAGGTACAATTGACCCAGTTAGATTGGCGGACTCTATAGAAACAGGGTTAAAATATTCTAACGCACAGATAATTATAGAATTTGTTGATCAACCCCTTGGAAATAAAAAAAATAACTCCAGAAATGACACGCATAAACGTCTTATCTTTTCAACAAAATATGCTTGCCCTGTATCTGGTTTTAGTTTAGGTGAAGTCGAGCCAAGGCTTTTTTCATTTAACAGCCCAGTTGGAGCTTGCAAAGGTTGTGATGGTATAGGTCATGTATATTCTGCAGATGCTAAAAAAATTATCCCCAATCCTGAACTATCTATTTTAGATGGCGCAGTTAAACCTTGGGCAAATATTTCAAATTCATTATTATTTGATACACTGGATAGTTTTTCAAAACATTTGAAATTTGATATCAGAACACCATGGAAAGATCTAAATCCAGATATTCAACATTTTCTTTTATTTGGAGAGAAAGAAGAAAACATTGAATTCACAATAAATCATAACAAAGATCAGATTAATGTTTTAAAACCATTCGAAGGTATTATACCAAATCTAAATAAGGCATTAAAACAAGCTAAATCCCGATACAGATACAGAGAGTTATTTAGATATCAAGCTCTGCAATCATGTAGTGTTTGTAAAGGTAAAAGATTAAATAATGACGCCCTCAGTGTTAAAGTTAACGGCTTGGATATTAGCCAATTAACTGAGATGTCCATCAAGGAATGTAGAGATTGGATATCTGGAGTTACTGACAAACTTACAGAAAATAAAAAAATTATAGCACAGCCACTAATTAAGGAAATATCAGACAGGCTAAATTTCTTAATTGAAGTTGGGCTTGATTATCTAACTTTGTCAAGATCATCTGGAACTCTATCAGGTGGAGAGGCGCAAAGAATTAGATTAGCAAGTCAAATTGGATCTAAATTAACTGGTGTAATATATGTACTGGATGAACCATCTATTGGACTTCATCAAAGAGATAACGGAAGACTGCTCAAAACACTTGCATCACTTCGTGACCTTGGAAACACCGTAATTGTTGTTGAACATGATGAAGAAGCAATCTCATCAGCTGATTTTATCCTAGATATAGGACCTGGTGCAGGTGTTAATGGTGGTAATATTACTGCGCAATGGAATATTAATGACATTAAAAAAAATAAAAATTCAATAACTGGAAAATATCTAAATGGAGAACTTTCAATCAAAGTCCCTAACAAAAGACGAATATCCAATAAATCCATACAGTTAATTGGCGCAACTGAGAATAATATTAATAATATTAATGTTGAATTTCCACTGGGCAATTTGTTATGTGTAACCGGTGTATCTGGATCAGGAAAATCAACTCTAGTAAATAATATTCTATTCAAATGTTTAGATGATAAATTATCAAGATCTCCATTTTCAAACGATAATTTTAAAGAAATAAAGGGCCATGAAAATGTCGATAAGATTATTGAAATAGATCAATCACCTATTGGAAGAACTCCAAGATCTAATCCTGTTACTTATACAGGAACATTTACACCAATTCGTGAATGGTTTGCAAATCTTCCAGAGTCAAAATCGCGTGGATATAAACCAGGGAGATTTTCATTTAATGTAAAAGGAGGAAGATGTGAAAACTGTGAAGGCGATGGACTAATAAAAGTTGAAATGCATTTCCTTTCCGACGTTTATGTTACCTGTGACTCATGTAATGGAAAAAGATATAACCGAGAAACACTAGAAGTAAGATACAAGAACAAAAATATATCAGATATTTTAGATATGACAGTTTTTGAAGCATTGGATTTCTTCAAGGCAATTCCATCAATAAGAGATAAACTGGTTATGTTGGATGCTGTTGGTCTTAATTATATTAAAATCGGTCAATCCGCTACAACTATTTCCGGTGGTGAAGCTCAAAGGATCAAATTATCAAAAGAACTATCAAGAAAACCAAAAGGTAATACATTGTATATTCTCGATGAACCCACAACTGGTCTACACTTTCATGATGTAGCAAAATTAATAAATATTCTAAATGATCTGGTTGATAAGGGTAATAGTGTTCTGGTTATAGAACATAACCTTGATGTTATTAAAAGTGCTGATTGGATAATAGATATGGGGCCTGAAGGTGGAAATGCTGGTGGTACTATCGTTGCAATAGGAACACCAGAAAAGGTTGCCACTAACAAAAAAAGCTATACAGGCAAATATCTGAGAGAGATTTTAATCAATTAAGTTGGTCTTTTTTAACTTGATTGGCTCTTCTCCAATCAAACACCCAATCTTTTAATTCCATTATAACTGGTGGTTTACCATTATCTCTAAACCATGAGTCAACAACGTATTGTTTTTTTGTCGTCTTATCTCTTATTGTAGCACTAAAATGTGGCCACCTTCCATCAATCAATGCTCCTCTTGATTGAGGCACAACTATTTCATGTAAAAAAATCAACTCGTGCTCAATTAAGAAATTCAAATAGGAAGTAGTTGAGGCTGACTCATCAACACAATCTTGTTTTGTTCTGTCACCAATATGTTCATTTTCTAGAACACCACCTTTATCATCTTTCGTACCAACAATTTCACCAGTTATAGTTTCTATTGTAGCTATAGCAGAGGCGATCATTTGTCTCTCTTGATATGATGACCTTGTATCCTTTTTAGCAAATATTGATTTTATATATTCAACATCGTCGGCTTCAAATTTAATTTGCATTGTAAAATTACAATTATATCCTGAACAAACAACAACGTCCTGATTTTCAGCAAGAATTAAATCCATATCTATCAAATATTCATCTAAAGTAGGGTATTTACTATTC
>CALJEH010000025.1 GCA_938074435.1 uncultured Alphaproteobacteria bacterium | reverse complement strand
TCCGTGAGTAATTTTGACCAATCCAATAACCAAGTGTACAACTTTGTGAGATACCAGTTTTAATATTAAAAACATTTACACCACCAACTAATTCATTGTCTGAGTTAAAAATAAAAAAAGAATATTGGAGATTGTTTTTTCTTTTCTGAGAATAAATTGAGAGTAACTTCAAATATCTATTAAAACTATGTTCTCCAGGTCGCCAGGTTGGTTCCCATGGAGTTAAAAAATCTCTACTCTCTTCTCTTACAGCCTTCCAACTTTTGTAATCAAAAATTGATGGATATTTAAGTGTGATCTCGGATGATGATATCGATTGATTTTTTTTATAGAATAGCAAGTTAAGACTCCGATATTATTTATAAAAGCTCACTATATCTTCCTTAGCTCTAAGAGTCTTAATAGCACCCAGTGCACTAATTGTCATTTTTTCTGGTATAAATGTCTTTTCAATAAATTCTTTTATATGGTTCAAATTTATTGCTTCTATTTTATTTAGAGTCTCATTAATATCAATGACCCGACCATAAATTGATACTTGTCGTGCAATTTGGTTCATTCTTGCCATTGGATTTTCTGATGACATTAACAATCCTGCTCGTATCTGTTTTTTTGCTTTATTTATTTCCTGCTCTGAAATATTCAATTTAGATGATAATATTTCATTTGCAACAGCTTCACTATACTCATTAACTTTTTCTGGTGATGTAGCAGAGTAAACCCCAAAAACTCCAGTATCCCTATATGAACTAGAGAAAGAGAATACACTGTATGCCAGCCCTAATTTTTCTCTTATATTTTGAAATAATCTAGATGACATGCCACCACCTAAAATGTTTGAGAAAATATGAGATACATACAAATCATCAGCGAAGTATGAACAGCCTTCAAATGCATATATAATATGTGCCTGTTCAATATTCCTCTCTTCTCTAATTTCAGAAGGGTTATATTCAGCATCTTTGCTGGGAGGTGTTTTTCCTTTGGGTATTGATCTAAAATATTTATTGCATAGATCCACTAATTCTCCATGTTTTATAGCTCCTGTTGCTACAATTGTTAAATTTTCTGCATGATAGTGATCATCCAAATAGTTTTTTATATTTTCTGATTTAATACTCATTAAAGTCTCTTTATTCCCAAGTATAGATCTGCCGATAGCTTGATCTTGATAGGCAGCACTTTGAAAATTTTCAAAAACCATATCATCTGGTGAATCAATTGTAGAAGCTAATTCTTGCAGTATAACATTTTTTTCTCTACTCAATTCAATAGGATCGAATACTGAGTTTTGTATAATATCAGATAAAATTGAAACACCAATCTCAACGTCATTTTTTAGTAATCTAACATAATATGATGTTCTCTCAACACTTGTTGAAGCATTTATATCCCCTCCAACATTTTCTATCTCAAGGGCAATTTGTTTTGCTGTTCTTGATTTTGTACCCTTGAATGCCATATGTTCCAATAAATGTGATATACCTTGTTCACTCTTCTTCTCATTCCTTGATCCGACCTCAGCCCAAACACCAAGGGACACAGAACTAAAATTTGGCATATATTGTGATATTACTCTAATTTTATTATCGATCTTACTATCTGTAATTAACATCTACTTATTTCCTATAATTATTTAAAATATATTCTTTGATTTCATTTAGTTTATTATTCCTTGAAACAATTTTTTCTTCTTGCTTATATATATTAACATTAGCTATTGGTATTTCAGGATATTTTCCGATAGCCTTATCAACTGTTTCTGGAAATTTTGCAGGGTGTGCGGTGGACAAAATAACTGACTGTTCATATTTGTTTTTAAATTGTATACCCATTGCAACTGCAGTGTGAGGATCTATAATTTCGTGATATTCTAAATATACTTTTCTAATTATATCTAATGTCTCAGAATCATCCAAAGATCCAGCCCCGAATGAAGCTCTAAATTGAGTCAATTGATTGTTATCTAATTTAAATCTATTTTGATTAGCAAGATCTGACATTTTTTCACAAACTATTTTTGACCTTCGACCCACTAAATCAAATAGTAACCGTTCAAAATTACTTGAAATCTGTATATCCATAGATGGTGAAATTGTAGGGATAACTCGAGAAATCACATAGTCACCTGATTTAAAACATTCCTCTAGAATATTATTTTTATTTGTAGCGACAACTAACTGATTAATACTTAAACCCATCTTCTTTGCAATATATCCTGCAAAGATATCACCAAAATTACCAGTTGGCACAATAAAATTTATTTTACCTGATTTATCATTAAGCTGACTGCAAGCTGAAAAATAATACATTATCTGAATCATTATTCTTGCCCAGTTTATTGAATTAACAGCAGTTAGTTGGACACTATCTGAGAGTTTTTTATCTTTAAATAGAGCTTTTACAATATTCTGACAATCATCAAATGTGCCATCAATCGAAATAACATGTACATTACTAGCTGAATTTGTTGTCATGAATCTTCTTTGAACTTCTGAGATTCTCTCTTTTGGGAACAAAACATACAAATCAATGTTATTTTTATTTGCAAAAGCTGATACAGCGGCACCACCTGTATCACCCGAAGTTGCGCAAATTATAGATGCTCTTTTTTTACTCCTATCTAATACATGTTCGATCATCCTTGATAATAGCTGCATAGCTAAGTCTTTGAAAGCTAGTGTAGGACCATGATGAAGCTCTAGAATAGATATTTTCTCATTAATTGTTTTTAATGGTGTTACCCTCCTATCTCTAAAAGTAGAATAGGACTCATCAATCATTTGTGATAGTTTTGAGCCTTCAAATGTATCTCCAGCAAAAAGCTTTACAATTTCAAAGGTAATATTTTGATAGTCTTTAGAGAGAAGATCCTTAATTGTATTTTCATCCAGTTCAGGAATAAACTCAGGAACGAAAAGACCACCATCATCAGCTAGACCTTTTAGAAGTATATCTTCAAAAGAAAACTTATGTTTTTGATCACGTGTGCTGATATATTGCATATTAACGTATCTTTCTTCTACTTGTTATTATTGAATATAAATATATAAATAATAATACCGTTGCAAGACTATACCATGTAATTGCGTATGATAGATGATTATCAGAAAAAGTTAATTTTGTTTCGTTTGATTGAGGTAGGTTAATGCTAGTATCAATTAAATCAATATAAAAAACTGTTTTTATTTCTATTCCAAAAATTTTACTCAGATCCTCTTTATTAAATAAATAAGCAACTTTTTCTTTGAAATCTGCTTCAGGTGTAAATATATTATTTTTCTCGTATCTTTTTATATATCCTTCAATTGAAACGTTAGAGGTTGTATCATTATATTTTGGATAATTACTAATGTTTGTTTGTGGTACAAATCCTCTATTTACAATTAACACATCATTATCTTTAACTATAAAAGGAGTTAGTATCCAGTAGCCCGCTCCACCAAATTCTCCTCTTGGATTTGATAAGTTAGCAAAAACACGTGTCTCTAATCCATTCATATATCTACCCTCTATGCTTACTTTCCTGTATAACCAATCGTTTAAATTTTCTGCTATAATTTCTATATTATCTAACAAGATAGTTTCGTAGCTGGTTCGCTTAATTTGGTCTAATAATTCAGCTTTCTGTGCCATACGATCTAATTGCCATGACCCAAGGCAAAGTAGTATGACAAAGGTAAATATTACAAGAAGGTTTAATGTTAATAACTTAAGTTTACTCATTCTATATTTCATTAGATCTTTTTGTTTCATATGCTGAGTATAAAAATAAACTCTTCACAGGTCGTTTCATCAGTAATGATAAGAGTATTGTCATTGGCACCCATATAATTAATTGTATAACTAAATCAGGTTTGTAGTTAAATTCTGTGTATAATATACCACCCATAATGATTATACCAACTATCAGAATAACAAAAAAAACATCAGCATCACCTAAATGATATCCAGAATAATTTTCTGAGCATTTTTCACATTTTTTCTTTGTAATAAAAAGATTAGTAAATGAAGATGAGTTAACACAATTAGGACATAGTCCTAATATAACTATTTTAAACAAACGTGAAAAATTACTTATAAGCAAATACAATTAATCTTGGCAAATATTATTAATGAGGAATAATATCTCCAGCTCCCCAAACATATATAGCAGCAAACAGGAAGAGCCAGACTACATCAACAAAATGCCAATACCAAGCAGCCGCTTCAAATCCAAAATGGTTATCTTTTTTGAAATGTCCTGCACCAACGCGCAATGTGCATACAATTAGGAATATAGTACCTACGAGCACATGAAAACCATGGAATCCAGTAGCCATGAAAAAAGTTGCTCCATATATATGGCCACTAAAATCAAATGCGGCATGACTATATTCATAGGCTTGTACGCATGTAAAGATTGCTCCTAAAGCAACTGTTAATAATAAACCAAGTCTCAGTCCTTTACGATCATCGTGTAGTAATGAGTGATGTGCCCATGTTACAGCAGTACCAGATGTTAGAAGTATTAATGTATTTAATAGTGGTAGATGCCAAGGATCAAAAGTTGCAATCTGGTCTGGTGGCCAATGTCCACCTGTTAAATCAGTTCTTAGGTACTGTTGAACTTCCCCTGCATACAGTGAAGCATCAAAGTATGACCAGAACCAAGCAACAAAAAACATTACCTCTGAGGCAATGAACATAATCATACCGTATCTAAGATGCAATTGAACGACTGGAGTATGATCACCTTTATGAGCTTCCTTGATCACCTCTCTCCACCAACCGTACATTGTATAAAGAACTGCTAAGAGACCTAAAATTAGAAGCCAGTAACTATCTTGATGAAAATATAAAACAGCTCCGATTGCAGTAATGAAAGCTGAAATGGCTCCAATTACAGGCCACGGGCTTGGATCAACTAGATGATAGTCATGATTTTTTGTATGGGTTTCACTCATAATTGTTGTCTCTCAATACATGAATAGTTTCATTAAATTTTGCCTTATTATATACATAATTTTTTCACAATAAATCCTTATTTTTAAAAAAAGTATAAGAAATAGTAATTGTATCAACATCTTTTAATTCCTTATCACGATCAATTGAAGGATCTATGAAAAAAGTTAGAGGCATATTAATTTCTTCTTCAGATTTTAGTTCTTGGCCTGTAAAACAGAAACATTCTACTTTGAGAATATATGCAGCTGCTTCAGCTGGAATCACATTATATGTAGCAACTCCATTTGTAATAAAATTTGATAAGTTTTTTGCTTCGTAATACGTGAAGATGTTATCTCCTGTTTTAATTTTATCGGATATTTTTTCTGGGGTTACTGACCAATTTAGATCAGAGGATATATTAGTATCATAGCGAATAATAAATTCACGATTACCAATCTCAGATGATACATTAATTACACTTGGTGTTCCTTTGTATCCTGTAATTTTACAAAACAATTCATATAATGGGACAGCTGCGAGTGATAATCCTCCCATGAACAAGATAATCGATAAACATAAGACTAATATTTTTTTATTATTATTCATTAAAATAGCTTGTTTATCTAGGAGATATTAGAGATTAGTTGAAGAATTGTTGTAACAAAAAATATTATAACCAATAAGAATAAAATTATCGCAATTGCTTGTGATTTTTTTCTTCTATTAGAGAGAAATATATCTTTTTTAGTTTTATTATTATTTAGATCATTATTAATCATAGAAAAATTACCCCCCAAGATAAGACTTATAAAAATAGTCAATTAGAAATAAGATATAAATTAAAAACAGATATAATATTGAATACAAAAATAATCTTTTTGAGTGTTTTTTTAGCTTTTGATCATCGCTTGATTTATATAATTGAAGAGCAATAATTATAAATACAACACTTAAAATAATTGCTGGTATTAGGAACAAAATTGAGACCATCCCAATGTAATATGGTGCAATGACAGAAATTGACATTACAATTGAATAATAAATAATTTGACGTTTTGTATAATCATTACCTACTACATTTGGCATCATAGGAATACTAGCTTTTTCATAATCCCTTGATGTAACAATAGCGAGAGCCCAAAAATGTGGTGGAGTCCATAAAAAAATTATAAAAAATAGTATGATAGGCTCGATCGCGATTGGTGCACCAGTTGATAACCAACCAATTATTGGTGGAAAAGCACCAGCAGCCCCTCCTATTACTATATTTTGCATAGTTCTTCTTTTTAACCACATTGTATATATGACTGCGTAAAAGAATATTGTGAAGGCTAAGAGAAATGAGGCACTCCAGTTGATCAGTATGCCCATAATTACTACTGATCCAGCAGATATTACCATTCCATAGGTAAGTGCTTCATTTTTGTTTATGTTGCCTGCTGGAATTGGCCTATTAATTGTCCTCTTCATTAATCTATCAATATCAGAGTCATACCACATATTGAGAACACCGGATGCCCCAGCACCAATTGCAATACAAAGTATTGAAATTAATGCTATAAATGGATGAATTTTAACTGGTGATAGGACTAAACCAACAAAACTTGTAAATATCACAAGTGACATTACTCTTGGTTTCATCAGATCATAAAAATCACGTACACTACTGGAGGTATATTCCATAATTAGCTTTACAACCTATTGAAAGGTCTTAAGAAATTAATGTTCCGCATCCCTTGTAACAGTTGATACTTTTTTAATCGATGCATCCCCACCAATAAATGATCCAAAATCAACTGGTTCAGGAAGATCTTCAAACTGATGAAATGGAGGTGGTGAAGACAATGTCCATTCTAGAGTTGAAACACCTTCACCCCAAGGGTTGTTTCCTGCTGGAACTTTCCTTGCAAACGCCAGATAAACTCCAAATAAGAAGACTAGTACTGCAAAAGAAGAAATATAGGAGCCCATTGATGAAACAAAATTCCAACCAGCAAAGGCATCAGGATAATCAACATATCTTCTTGGCATACCTGCAAGCCCTAAAAAATGCTGAGGGAAGAAGATCATATTAACACCTATAAATGTTAACCAGAAATGAGCTTTTCCAATTCTTTCAGAGATCATGTAACCAGATATTTTTGGGAACCAGTAATACCATCCACCAAAAATCGCAAACACGGCACCCATGGATAGAACATAATGGAAATGCGCTACAACATAGTATGTGTCATGGAATGACCTATCTACCCCTGCATTTGCAAGAACAACTCCAGTTACTCCTCCAATTGTAAATAAAAATATAAAACCAATTGCCCACAACATTGGAGTTTTGTATTCAATTGAACCACCCCACATTGTTGCTATCCAAGAAAATATTTTAATGCCAGTTGGAACAGCGATTATCATTGTAGCAGCAACAAAATATGCTTGCGTATTCACACTTAATCCAACTGTATACATGTGGTGTGCCCATACAATAAATCCTATAAGACCGATTGCGACCATTGCATAAGCCATTCCAAGATATCCAAATATAGGCTTTCGTGAGAAAGTGGATATAATGTGACTTACCATACCAAAACCTGGGAGAATTAGTATATATACCTCAGGATGCCCAAAGAACCAAAATAGGTGTTGAAACAATATTGGATCTCCACCACCGGCTGGATCAAAGAAAGTGGTACCGAAATTTCTGTCTGTTAGTAGCATGGTTATAGCACCAGCCAGGACTGGAAGTGATAGTAAAAGCAGAAAAGCTGTTACCAATACAGACCATACAAATAATGGCATTTTGTGCATTGTCATGCCTGGAGTTCTCATATTCAAAATAGTAGTGATAAAGTTGATTGCTCCAAGAATTGATGATGCTCCTGCAATATGGAGTGACAGAATTGCTAAGTCCATAGCAGGTCCAGGCTGTCCTATTGTTGATAGAGGAGGATATATTGTCCATCCACCTCCAACACCATTTGCCCCAGGTGGACCAGGTACAAACATCGAAATCACAAGTAAGGCTAGGGCTGGCGGCAATAACCAAAAGGATATATTGTTCATCCTTGGAAAGGCCATGTCAGGTGCTCCGATCATCAAAGGTACAAACCAATTACCAAAACCACCAATCATGGCAGGCATAACCATGAAGAATATCATGATTAGTCCATGCCCTGTGGTGAAAACATTATAGACATGAGGATCACCAAATATTTGCAAACCAGGTGACTGAAGTTCCAGTCTCATAAACAATGATAATACCCCACCAACTATACCACTGACGATAGCAAATATCAGATACATAGTTCCAATATCTTTGTGGTTTGTTGAGTACACCCAGCGTTTCCAGCCTGTTGGATTTGAATGATGAACTGCTGCTTCAGTTGTCATAGTTTGCCTCTTTTATTACTTAATTACTCTTTTATTACTTAATTAATTTAACCAATTCTATATTATTACTATCCTTCATTTTGCCAGCAAATTGTTCTGATGCACTTACTAACCAAGCTTGATAGTCTGCTTTTTCCATAACGTGAACCTCGATAGGCATGAATGCGTGTCTGACACCACAAAGTTCTGAACACATACCATAGTAAATCCCTGGGTTATCTACTTTAAACCATGTTTCGTTCAACCTGCCAGGTATTGCATCCATTTTCACTCCAAATGAAGGAACTGCCCAATTATGTATTACATCAGAGGATGTCACTTGTACTCTTACTACTGCACCTGCAGGAACAACAAGTGGATTATCAACTGAAAGTAGCCTCAATTTTCCTTCAGTTAATTCATCTTCTTCGAGGGGAAGTGAGTCAAAATACATACCATCATTGTCAGGATACTCGTATCCCCAATACCACTGATACCCTGTGGCTTTGATTGTTAAGTCTGCATCAATAGGAATATCTTGTTGCGTATATAATATTCTGAAAGAGGGTATTGCTATTACAATAAGAATTATGACTGGAACAACAGTCCATATTACTTCAATGAGAGAATTATGGGTTGTTTTAGAAGGATTTGGGTTATTTTTTGCACTGAACCTGATCATCACATAAATTAGTAATGCAGTTACAAACAAGGTAATTAGAAGTATTATTGGAAACAGGAATGAATTGTGGAACCATGTAATATCAGCCATGTTTGGAGTTGCGGCATCCTGGAAAGTAAGTTGATAATCTTCTGGTACCCCTATATTTTCAGATGCGTTTGAAATTGTAGGGAGTAAAGATATAAATCCTAGCAGTGAAAACTGCAATTTTTGAAAAAATTTATTGTAAATAGATCTGATCATTAATATTTTATCCTGAATTGCGAATGCATATTTTTAAAACAATTTATTTATATAGAAATAATGTTTTTTGCACAAGTAATCAATATGTTAATCCTATTATATTCATTAATTATATTTATTTTTCTTAACAATACGTTTTATAGTTAATTGTGTATTAAAAATTCAACGATTTTTTGGGAAAAATTTATGTATTACGGCAAGAAAATCCATATATTATTATTTTTTGTAGTCTCTTTACTTTCTGGCATTTTCCTGAAAAGCTCTAGTTCTCAGTCATATGAATTAAATAAAAATATTGTCTACTTCCAAGACATCTTTAAAGGTATTTTATTGGAAGATAGAGATAAATGGTCGGTAGTTTGCGAAGAAAATAATGAAAATAATTGTATTCTTGCTCAATTTCTTGAAACAAAAGCTGATGCCATTCACATTGTATCACTTGTAAATATAATTACTGATGGGGGTGCCAATTACATACGAATAATCATAAAAAAGATCTCAAATGAAGGGCAAATCCCAGGAGATGTTTATATCATATCAAAAGACAAAGAACTGATTTACAACATTAAACAAACACAATGCATCTATGGACAGTGCGAATTTATTGAACAAATTACACCTGAATTCATGTCCATGCTTCAAGATGATAATGATTTCATTATTGGAGTTTCGTTTCAAGATTTGGATATAAATATTGGAACTCTTGTCAGCGGCACAGAATTTAGCTATTTATACAGCAAAATAGAACAATAATTAATGTCATTTGAATATTGTATTTTGTAGCAAAACATATAATATCATAAGTGAAATTATTAGTCACTTTTAACCATGAGGTCTCAAATGAATAAAATAATGGCAACAATCTTGTCAATAATTATACTAAACTTCAGCTTTATTTCGTATGCCTCATCTAACAGTTTGTGTGATGGTCCAGCTGGCGGCTTAATTTGTGGAGCTGGAATAGGTGGTGGTATTGGTTCTGCACTCGATGGTGAGGATGGTGCAAAAACAGGTGCAATCTTCGGAGGTTTAATGGGCCTGGCTGCTGGTATAAATGAAGCCGAGCAAAATAGAAAATACAGCGACAATAGTGAACGCAATGTTATCATATCAAATGAATACCCTGCACTTTTAGTGTATAACACACAAATAGCTCTTATCAGTATTGGTTATTATGTAGGTATGTATGATGGATCATTCACAAATGAGACTAGTGATGCCATCAAGAGTTATCAGAAAGATAACAACTTAATTGTTAATGGAATACCAACTGAGGAATTGTACGAACGTATTAAGCGAGATGTTGCAAAACTATATACTCAAGAATAATACTATTTATCACTGAGTGACTGACCCAAATAGAATGAACATGTGCCAACTATGGCTAGGAATACTAGCTGTATTGGCATATATATCAAACCAAAACCTGCTAACAGCGCTGCAATGTATGAAGAAGCTCCTGCAATACTGTATTGAATGCATCCTGATAAACCTGAAGCAGCCCCAGCAAGCTTTGGTCTTATACTAACAACATTTGCTATAATATTTGGCATAACAATGCCATTTGAATATGTTACAATCATCATTGTTCCAAAAATTATATATATATTTAGAATTCCATTGATAAGTAGGAGTAACATAATTGCTGAACCCAAGATTGCTCCAAAAACTGCAAATGATATCATTCTTAGGGACCCAACCCTTTCTGATAATCTTGCAGTAGTAAAACTTCCTGACATAAATGCAAAAGATATTAACATAAAAGTAAAACCATAGTGTGTTGGACTAAAATTGAGTTTTTGAATTACTAAATATGGCGCAACTCCTAAGAAAGTAAAAAACATAGAATTTGTACATGACATAGTAATTGTGAATAAAATAAACTTTGGTAATTTAATTAATTCACCAAAACTTCCTATCAATGAACTTATATTGCCATTAATTCTATCTTCAGTCTTGGTTTCTTCTAAATTATAAAAAATATTTATTAAAAGGAAAACTCCAACAATAAGCATAATATAGAATATACTCCTCCAACCAAATAGATCTTGTAATATACCACCCAAAGGCGGCGCAATCATTGGCGCTATAACCATTACAGTTGTAACATAACCCAGAGCAGACGCAGCTTTCTCTCTGCTATATACGTCCCTAATTATTGCTCTTCCTAACACTACACCTGCTACACCACCAAATGCTTGTATAAATCTTCCAAAAATCAATAACTCACTTGATTGAGCAAAACTGCAAATTAATGTCCCAACAAGAAATATTATAATACCAAACATAAGGATGGATCGTCTGCCATAAGCGTCTGATATTGGTCCAATAAAAATTTGTCCAACTGCCATCGAGATTATGAATGATGATATAGCCATTTGCGCACTTGAATATGAAATATCAAAATATAAGGATAATGCTGGAAGAGATGGAACAATCAAATTTAAGGTTAATGGAGCAAGACCAGTTACCGCTGCCAATGACCATATGGATGGTGGATTTTTTCTAATTTTTGTATCCATTAAAATTTATTTTTAAGATCAGATATTGGAGTAATTATATATGTTATTGATGTCATGCAACCAAACTGTATTAAATCTCTTAATCAAATTATCTGAAGGTGTTTCTTTATTATTCAAAATATCCTGGAGTGGACGCAAATAAATTTCTTCTGTTTGTTTATTGTTATTATATATATTCCGATCATTCAATCCACTTAATGAAATGGATATAATTTCACTTATCAGTTCCATAATATTGAATTTTTGAAATTTTGCATCAAAACCACTTTTGTTCAGGTTATCTTCAAATTCAAGGACATCTGATAGGTTCCATTCTTTTACTAAATCATAAGAAGCATCCAATGATGAATTACTATACATCATCCCAGTCCAGATTGCAGCTAAACTGATGATAGAAGCATGATTGCCTGAGTCAGCCCCTCTCATCTCAATAAATTTTTTCAATCTTACTTGTGGAAATAAAGTTGATAAATGAGTCTCCCAGTCTCCTAATGATGGATAATATTGAATGCCTTCTTCATCACGAAAACCATTTTGAAGGTATTCCTTAAACAACATTTTCTTTGGAATGATATACTCCCCATTTCGATATATGAAATACATCGGAACATTTAGAGCATAATTAGCATATTTCTCAAAATTCAGATCCTTTTCAAATACAAATGGAAGATAACCACACCTGTCATTATCTGTATCCTTCCAAACACTGATCCTGTTTGATAGCAAGTTTGTTAATTTTCCATACCTAAAAGGACTATTATAAAATAACATAGAAACTAGAGGTTGTAATGACATTGCAACCAAAAATTTTTTATTGAAATCTTGTTCACTTCCATAATCTAAATTTACTTGTGTTGTAGCAGAGCAATGCATCATGTAAAGCCCCATAGAACCAACAGTTGGCATGTATTTTCTCATAAAATAGTATCGTGTCTTTGGAACTTGCGTCATATCAGAAAAATCCCATTTAGGAGTAAAGCCAAGTCCAAGAACATCAACCCCAATCGTGTCGCATGCATGTTTTAATTGCTTGTGATAGTTTGAAAATTCTTCTTCTGTTTGATGTAAGTTATTACATAATGAACCTGATAATTCAATCTGACCACCTGGCTCAAGGCTAATATTACAATTCTGATCTTTATGATCCAAACCAATCACATAATCTTTATCATATACTGGTTGCCATGAATATTCCCTCATAAGGAATTTAAAGATCTCCTCGATTCCATTTGGACCAAAATAATTTATTGGTTCAAAAGAATCTTTATAGAATAGAAATTTCTCATTTTCTGTGCCAATGCCCCAATTCTGAATTTCTTTTGATCCTGTATGAAAATATTCTATTAGATCTTTTTCATTGATCCATTCATTATGCTCGGTTGTTTTTTTATCCATTTTTTTAAAAATTTCTCAGTTTTAATTTGGTTGGTCTTTATTAAATTACAGCTTTACTATTTGTTATTTGTAAAATCGTAGCAGCGACTATTGCGGCAGTGTCTGCACGCAAAATCCTAGAGCCTAGTGATACGGGTCTTACATTCCCTAATTTAATCATATTCATTCTCTCATTATCAGAAAACCCACCCTCAGGTCCAATCAAAAAAGAGACAATCTTCTCTTTCACACCATTTAATACATCGTTTGGTGGAGCTATATTTTTTTTTTCATCACAAAATAAGATTATTTCTTTGTTAAATTCTTCAATTATTAAATCTGATAGTAATTTTTGTTCTGTGATTTCTGGAACAATCATCAAACCACTTTGTTCAGCAGCTTCTTTCGCACGCAAATAGAGCTTTTGGATATTTAAATTTTTTGTATTTGTGTAATCTGTAATTACAGGAGTAAATTTTGTAATACCAAGTTCTGTTAGTTTCTCAATAATATAATTATGGCGATTATTGTTAAGTGGAGTAAAGTAGCATCTCAGAGGCTCGTATGACAGTTGTTCCTTTTGGTTTTGAACAACTTCTAGATTTATAAGATCTCTATTAATTCTTTTGATTTTACAAACCCATTCACCATCTACACCATTAAAAACTAATATTTGATCCTCTATTTTTATTCTCATAACATTTTTCAAATAGTGAAAATCTGCATTCTCTATATCTAGGATTGAAGACTCTTTGAGTGGTCTATCTAAAAATATGCGTATTTTTTTAGGTGATTTCATAAGCATTTTTTACCAATATATTAATAATTTTGATATAACTATTTCATCTAATAATTATTTTGAAATCTGATCTTATTGTGCACATAATTCAAACTAAAATCCAGAACTATATATTGATCACAAGACAAGACAAACCAACAGGATGGATGTTATTATTCATCCCATGTTTATTTGGAATATTCTCAGCTTCAATTCATAAAAACCTACCGATAGATTTAAAAATTATAATTCTCTTTCTTATTGGTTCTATTCTTATGAGGTCAGCTGGTTGTATTTTTAATGATATTGTCGACAGAGATATTGATGCAAAAGTTGAAAGAACAAAAAATCGTCCTCTTGCAAACAAGAGTATGAGCCCTTACGAAGCCATATTTCTTTTACTTACCTTGCTAATTTTTAGTTTTTTAATACTTATTTCGATGAACAAATTGACAATAATTTTAGGTTTTGCATCTATTATACTTGTTGTTCTATACCCATTTATGAAAAGAATAACATACTGGCCTCAATTATTTCTTGGTTTTACTTTTAATTGGGGTGCTATTATTGGGTGGACTGCGATCTCTAATAGTATAAACCTTGAGATGCTCACAATCTACGTATCATCAATTTTTTGGACCTTAGGATACGATACAGTTTATGGTTATCAAGATATAAAAGATGATAGAGTAATTGGTGTAAAATCAACATCCTTACTCTTTGAACCATACTCAAAAAATGTTATTTGGTTATTCTATTTTTTAAGCTTTAGCGTGATGTCCTATGCGCTATTCTCACTAAAAGTATTGAATATTTCAGTCATTTTTTTTATTGCTACTGTAATTTTTAGTTTTTATCTCATCAGAAAGTTAAATTTAAGAGATGTTCATTCCTGTGGTAATTTCTTCTCAAAAAATAAATATATTGGCTTTCTAATTGCTATCTCAATTGCTTTATCAATATGATAACGATACAATCACCCTATGCGTCTTAACACAAATTTTTTTATCAAATCTTATAGGGTAGCAACTAAACTTATAAGTTTTTTTATTGATTTCTTTTTGCTTTATAGAAAATTTCTTAAAAAAGAAAACGACCTAACATTAAGACAAAAAACAGCAAGAGAATTTGCAAAAAAACCAGCTAGTGAGCATAAATTTACATGGATACATGCAGTAAGTATTGGTGAAACGCGCTCTGCAATAACAGTCGCAGAGATAATTTTAAACAAAGATCCAAATCAATATATTTTATTAACCACCAGCACGATCTCATCTTCAGAAATAATTAATAAGATTGATAACGAAAAAATAATCCATCAATATCTGCCTCTTGATGTGCAAAAATATGTAAATAAATTTATTAATTATTGGTCACCTTCAGTTTGTATCTTTATGGAGGCAGAAATTTGGCCAAACTATTTTCTAGAAATTGAAAAGAGAAAAATCCCTCTATTTATTCTCAATGCGCGATTAACAAAAAAAAGTTATAATCGCTGGAATAAATTCCCAAAGTTCGCAAAAAAAATATTAAATATTCCTCGAGTCATATCATGCCAAGACAATGAGACATATGAAAGATATAAGTCACTTGAAGTAATGAATCTGACAAAATCAGAGAATATAAAATATGCCAACAAACCTCTTCGTGTTGATGATAGTGAATTTAATTCCTTAGAACAGTTATTTAATGAGAGTTTAGTATATATAATCGTATCAGCTCATGATAAAGAAGGAGAAATTTTCTTATCAGTTCACAAGCAACTGCATTCGTTGGACCCAAATATCGTTTGTATATATGTACCGAGACATCCCTCCAGCGTAAGAGAAATGATAGAGTTACTGGATAAGGATAAAATTAGTTGGACTAAATTACCATCACAAGAAACCAACAAAAATGAATACAATAATAATATAAATTTTTATATCGTTGATAAATTTGGAGTCCTCGGAACATATTTAAAACTATCAAAATTAGCGATAATCGGTGGGTCGTTCATTGATATTGGTGGACATAATCCAATCGAAGCCGTCCAACTTAATTGTCCTGTTTTTCATGGACGTTATATAAGAAATTTTCATGAAGTATATAGAGAATTAGGTGAATTAAATTGTTGTAATCAAGCTGATAATAAAGAAGATCTCATTAAAAAAATTAAATCATACTTTTCAAACATAGACCGAATGGAATTAACAAGAAAAAATATAAAAAATATAATAGATACCAAGAGATTATCTGTTGAAAATGAAATAAATGATATTTTATCTCTTAAAGATGGAGATT
>CALJEH010000024.1 GCA_938074435.1 uncultured Alphaproteobacteria bacterium | reverse complement strand
CTCTGCCTTAGGTAAACCTGTCGAAGTTGATGTTCTTGACCAATTAAGAGCAGCATTGCCGCATGAAACTATTGTCTTTAACGATCCAACTACAATCGTTTTTTGGATGCGCTCTTACTGGAAAACATACCTTCCAAGAACTTGGTTTGTTCCTTCAGGATTTGGAACGTTAGGGTTTGCTCTACCTTCTGCTATTGGTGCAAAAGTTGCACGCCCAGATGTGCCTGTTGTTGCAATGCATGGAGATGCTGGTGTTATGTTCACCATCCAAGATCTTATGACTGCTGTTGAACATAATATTCCTGTGATTTTATTTGTATTTAATGACCAAGGATACGGTGTGGAAAGAAGACATCAAGATCATCTTTATGGGCGTAGAAGTGGTGTCGATATCCAATCACCAGATTTTGTAGGGCTTGCTAAATCATTTGGTGCCCATGGGGTACGGGTCAATGATCTATCAAAATTAGGAGAGACAGTATCGGAAGTGCTTAGTATTAAAAAACCTACTCTAATTGAAGTGCCGTGTGACTTTAAACACCCTGGTTATGGATCGTTTATTGATTGGTCGAAGCATTAAAACTCGTTAATTTGATTTACTAATGACATTAGTATTATTTTCTCAAATTGTATTTGTATGCCTCTTGGGAGCTATGTCCCCAGGTCCTAGCATGGTTGTGGTTGTCAATAATGCTGTATTTAAAAATCGCCTACATGGTATGCTCACCGCGATTGGCCATGGACTCGGTATTGGCATTTATGCTGTATGTGCCGTCTTAGGCATAGGACTAATCATTCAAACAAATTTAATATTCTTCAATGGTATCAAGCTATTATCTGTACTTTTCCTATTATACCTTGGCATACAATCTATACGTTCAAGGGATAAACTTACATTTGAAAAAAATGAGGCCCGAAGCAAGATTGAGTCATTCGGACAAGGCTTTACTATTTCTATACTCAACCCCAAAATCTTTATTTGGTTTGTAGCAATCTATTCCCACTTTATGTCTAATGATAATAACCTAATCCTCAACATATCTCTTATCCTAATTGCGAGTGTCGTTGACGCATTGTGGTACATTTTTCTGGTTCAAATGGTTACTTCACAAAAAATATTTGAATTAATAAAAATTAAATACAACACTTTACAGCCAATCATCGGTTATCTGCTCATTTTGATAGCAGTACTCCTATCTATTGATGTATTTATATAATAATTTTTTTGATCCTATTTGTGATATGTACCCGTATAATTGTTATGCGATCAATAAAAAATACAATGTTTGCAGACCATGCTAATAGATCTACTATTGCCCTATCAATTAAGTTATTATCTTTGTCGTTTTTATTGCTTTTTTTTAATGTTGGTAAAACCCATGCCATGCATAATGACAGATTGATTGTCAAAGACGGTATTTTCTACAATGCAGACACTCTTCAAAAATTTACTGGTATAACATCAGGTAAAGAGCAATTCACAATTCAAAATGGTGTTTTGGAAGGTCCTTACTCACGTTTTTACGATAATGGAAGACTAAGGGAAGAGGGAAGCTTCTCAAAAGGTGAGATGCAAGGAATAATTTATTATTTTTACCCAAATGGGCAGCTCAAGAGAATTGCAAATTACCAATTTGGTATAAAAGATGGGGAGATGATTGAATATTGGTCAAACGGTATGATGTTTGCTCAATTCCTTTTCAAGAACAATTTAGAAAATGGCAAACAAATCATCTATAGCAGGACCGGTAGTATAAATCATGTTCTCTCTGGTATTTATGTTGATGGCACAAAAGTTGCTTCATTTGTAAATTGATCCTATAAATTATCTATGACATTTATAATTATAGGATTAGTTTTATACGCACTTCCAATTGTTATATTCAATTACGTTCTAAATAAATACGATAATATTCTTGATAAAATGCCATATACGGCTGAAGAGTTTGGAAGAACTATTCTTGATGAATTAGAAATAAAGGGTGTTGAAATTGAATCAACTAGTGCAGGCGACCATTATGACCCTGACAAAAAGAAAATACGCATAAAAAATTTTCGACTGAATAGAAAGAGTATCACAGCACTATCAATTATCACACATGAAATAGGTCATGCTATTCAAGATCATGAAGATTATGCTCCGCTAAGTAGACGCCAAAAAATTTTAAAAGGTACTACCTGGATTTCAAGATTAGCTGGTGGCATCATGTATATTGGAATAGGGCCTATAATAGCAACAGGGATGATCCCTCTCATTAAGTTATCTGCTTTGATTATTCTATCAAGTATTCTAATTAGTCTTATTTTACATGTCATAACGTTAGACGTTGAATTTGATGCAAGCTACAAAAGAGCTCTTCCAATATTAAGGGAGCAGATACCGGAGGATTATCATACTCAATGCAACAAGGTTCTAACAGCAGCTGCATTTACATATGTTGTTGGTTCATTGGCAAGTTTCCTGAGTTTAAGATACGCTTGGGCAATCATTCAAAGAGTTTTTAGATAATAATCTAACTAACATGCTTTTGAAGAATTTTCTTAGTATCATCAGAATTTCTAGTCTTTGCCTTAATTGAATAAAGCTTACTTGCTGCCATCTTTCTTGTCTCTGCCTCATTAACAATTGGGGGGATATAATCACTTTTAAATAATGGGCTTTTCCACGGTTCATGAATAAATTCATTTGGATAATCGTTTAGCTCATTTACCCACCTCTTGATAAAAATTCCATCTTTGTCCTGATCATAACTTTGCTTTATAGGATTATAAATTCTTATTGTATTAATTCCTGTGGTCCCTGATTGCATTTGCAATTGTGAATAATGAATACCGGGTTCATAGTCTGTAAAAATTTTTGATAAAAAGTGAGAAAATTTTTTCCAATCTAACCATAAATTATTGGCGGCAAAACTGACCAACATTGCCCTCATCCTAAAATTTATCCAACCTGTATCGACGAGTGATCTCATACATGCATCAACAAAAGGGAATCCTGTTTTCCCATTACACCAAGCTTGATAAAAAACTTCGTTGAAATCATTTTCTCTTAAACCATCATAAGAACTGTGAAGGTTTTTATACTCAATATCAGGTTGGTCTTCTAGTTTTTGAATAAAATGTGATCTCCACCTTAACCTACTCTTAAATGCATTAATCGAACGCAAATTTACACTTAAAGAACTTTTGTTTTTCCTATATTCATCGATAAGAGAATTTGTCTGATAGAAAATTTGCTTCAATGAAATATTACCAAAAGCAAGATAGGTAGATAGGCGTGAACAAGAGTTGATTGAATACAATGGAGAGGAAATATTTTTTGAGTAATTGTATGATCGTTTATGTAAAAAACTATCCAAAATACTCTTCGCTTCATCTTCGCCACCTTTTTGTCTGTATGTATATGCTATTTTTTCTACTCTTAAAGTTTCAGATGACGGAATCTTGTCTGACTTTAAATTAATCTTGTTTAATTTGGTTGGAGGTTTAAATGGGCTGCGCTTCATCTCTTGATAAAATAAACTTGCCCAATCTTTACGATGAGCTAGATTGCGTACAACACCATTTGTTGGTAATTCAATCCAATTCACATTATGAGATTTAAATAATTTTCTTAAATTAATATCCCTTTGGTAAGTCCAATAATTCCATGTTTCTTGATGCGACCATATATTTTTAATCGCAAATTGATTTATTAGGTTAATGAAAATATCATCCGCATTGCCAACTTTTATTATCAGCTCCTGTCCCAGCTTTTTCAATGATTGGTTGAGGTCTGATAATCCCTCTGTAAGAAAATGATATTGTCTATCGCTAACATCTGGTTGCTTCCAGAGTTCAGGTTCAATAATATAAAGAGGTATGATGTCACTTCTTTTTGAAGCTTCTAAAAGTGGTTCATGATCATGTATTCTCAGATCACGCTTAAACCAAACCACTTCTACCATTGCATAAAAATATTTTGAAACTAGGGTTTATTATTTTCAGTCAATTGTTGACCTTGCTGCATAGCCAAATCTTGCAGATCCGCAACTTTATCCGTTTCATCAACTATCTCGTGACCCAGAATAGTTTCAACAACATCTTCCATGGTCACCACGCCCGCAACACTATTAAATTCATCGAGTACGAGAGCGATATGTTCATGTTTTTTAATAAAATCATTGAACATATCAAGCATACTATATGTTTCAGATACGGTTATAATATCCCTTTTAAAATGAGAAAGCTGTTTATGGTCTTCATCATCAAGGAGATGTTCTAGAACATCATCTTTGAGGATATAACCAATGATGATTTCAGAGTCCTTACTCTCCTTAAGTAAAATCCTTGAAAAAATTAATTCTTCCTGAAGATCATAAAATTCTCTTGCGTACATTTCTTGTGGTTCAGAGACAATAACAGATCTAGGCGTCATAACATCTTTGACCTGAAAATTTTTAAAATGTAAAAGATTATATATTAACTTACTTTCAACCTTGTCTAATTCTCCCTCGATTGATCCAATCTCAGCCATTGCCAAAAAATCAGCCCTCGAAAAGATATTATTTTCCCCTGTCCTATTGAGCAATCTTGTATAGACTTGAAGCAACCAGATAATTGGCATCAAAATTACTAGAAGGAAATTGACACTTCTTGCAGTAAATGGTGCGAGAGTCTTCCAGTTCTTTGCTCCAAGTGTTTTAGGTGTAATTTCAGAAAAAATTAGTATGCAAGCGGTCATTGCCAATGGAACAATTAAACCTGTAATTGTAGGATAGTTTGGCCAAATTTTTGTAGCTTCTTTACCAACTCCAATTGCACACCATGTATTTGCAATTGTATTGAGTGTTAAGATTGCAGCAAGTGGCTTATCAATATTTGTTTTAAATTTATCAAGAATGGCACCTGTTCTTGTGCCCTCACTTAATTTCAATTGAGTGTATGAGTGAGTTGTACTTAATAGTGCTGCTTCAAATAGAGAGCAGAAAAATGAAATACCTATCGCAGCGGAGAAATAAAGAATAAGACCAGTATACATTGTGGTGAATTAATTCATCATATTAGTTGTTAAAAACAAGCCTTATTCATAATTTTTTTAGTCATTTAGAAACCTTACAGGATATATACAATTATTTCAACATAAAGAGCATATAAAAAAAAGTTAAAAATTACAGATATATTTTTTTGATGATTTGATTAAAGGCTCCGGCTTCTTCAAATTGAATCCAATGACCTGAATTTTTAATTTTATGACATTTAATCTTTGGTATCATAGAGGTCATAATTTGATATGCATCATCATACCCATTAATTAGAGTTATATCAAATTCACCCCATATAATATCAATTGGTTGAATAATATCTAATAATCTTGTTGGGAGATCGTGAGAGGCAACAATATCCAGGCTTCTAACTTTTCCAGAACGGGTATTAAGAGTTTGAATTGTTATTGCTTGATTATCAATCTTTTCTAACTTATGAATCATCATAACCGATAGATTATACCTTTGGGCTTCATATAATTCTTCTTTTGTTGTTGCGGCTCTCCAATTTCTCATTTGAGGACGTTTAAACGGCATATTACCTGTTCGATTATATCCGACTAAGGTTAACCGATTAACTTGATCACCTGCAAATTTCATCATATGTGAGCCAATTACCGATCCAAAAGAAAAACCAATAATATTAAATTTTTTTTCATTAATAAGTTCTTTCATGGCTGAGCATAGGGTTTGAGCATATTTATCTACATTTGGTAACTCTGGTAGTGCCTCCGATTCACCAAATCCAGGCATATCGGGAATAATGAGCTGAAAATTTTTTGATAGTTCTTCAATGTTTTTCAGCCAATGGAGCCATGATCCATAGCCACCGTGCAACAATAATAGAATGGACCCATGATCACCCCAAAGACGAAATGATATTTTTGTTCCCTCTTCAGTTGTTACAAATTTTTGTTGAGAGGTGTTTCTTATCTTCTCAATCTCTTTGTCATGTTCAAGTTCCATACTCGTATTTAAATAAACAAATTATTTAGTATTGTATAGGATAATATTATAAAATATATTTTGATTATCTAAACACACATCCATAGAGGAAAAAATTCGATACCCCGCACTTCATAGTAAGTATTTTAGATACTATCTTTTTGGTATGACACCATCCATGCAAGCCGTATGGATTACTCGGATCGTCATCAGCTGGATAGCATGGGATCTAACAGGTTCGAGTGCTTATGTTGGTTTGTTATCATTCTTTCTATTTCTCCCATATATAACAACAATCCCTTTCTTTGGGGTTTTGCTTGATCGAATTGAGCCTCTGAAAACAGCCATCCTGGCTCAATTTATTCAAGGCTTGGCAGCTTTCTCAATTTTTCTTCTGCATGTTTTTGGAATCTTATCAATTTTTAGTTTGTGTATTATTTCATTGATTATTGGCACAGCAAATAGTGCCCAAGGGTCAGCCCGTCAAACAATTGTACCCCGCATCGTAGACAAACCAACCATAGCAAACGCTGTTGCCTTTAACGCAATGAACTTCCAGGTAGCACGTATCATAGGACCAGGTATTGGAGGGATTTTAATTGGATTAGTTGGAACACAATATACTATTCTAATTTCCTCATTTTTCTTTATGCCAGCTCTAGTGACACTCTCACTTATAAAGCTTGCACCAAAGCAAAGTGAACCAAAAACAAAGGATACGAATTTTATGGGTGAGTTAGTTGATGGAGCAAAATTTGCATATAAAAACGTGATTATCCTAGAATGTATAATACTTACATTCATCGCATCAATTATCATTAGAGGATGCCATGAATTATTACCTGCCCTGGCTGATGGTAAATTTAATATGGGAGCAGAAGGCTTAGGTAATATAATGGCTGCAGCTGGTGTTGGTGCATTAATTAGTGCATTTCTAATTGCTTCACGCAAGAAAACATATAATGATAATGGCATCCCTTTAATTGCAAAAATATCACTTATTATTGGCTTATTATCAGTAACAATACTTGGTCAAGCTGACACATGGAATATGGCTCTATTTGCAGCATTTATTAGTGGTGCATGCGTAACAAATGTTGCTATTGATATGCAATCAACCGTTCAAATGCAATTAACAGATTCATACAGAGCAAGAGTTGCAAGTTTATGGCTTGCTACAGCGATTGGTGGGAATGCAGTTGGATCAATATTAAATGGAATATTTTCTGATATTTATGGAATATCAAACACATTCTTTTATGTAGGCATTATAGGAATTATACTTGTAATTTTTACACAAACGGCTCTTATAATGAGTAACAAATCCTATAAGATATAATGACAAAAAAACAAGTTCAAAAGCAAGCGCCAATAGCCGTATTATTTACGATGTTATTTGCAGGGCAGATTGCATCTACCATTTTTCTTCCTGGTTTACCCTCTATTGCTGTCGAACTGCAAATTCCTCGATCTATTGTTCAGATCATGGTCCCTGTATATCTTGCTGCCTTTGCATCAACTCAATTAATTATTGGCCCTTTATCAGATAAATTTGGAAGAAAACCGATAGTATTACTTGGTATTTTACTTTTTACATTTGCAAGCTATCTTTGCGCGAATGCTAATGATATCCAAACACTGCTTCTTTGCAGAGTTGCGCAAGCAACTGGAGCATGCTCAACTTTGGTAATTAGTAGAGCAATTATTAGAGATACTTCTGAGGGCCTAGCAGCTGCAAAAGCTATGTCCTACGTTGCTATTGCAATGGCTATTGGCCCAATTATGGCTCCTTTTATCGGAGGTTTCTTAACAGGATGGTTTAGCTGGAGAGCTACATTTTTATTTACAACTTTAATTGGTTTCATAATTCTAATCTTAATATCAATCAATTTAAAAGAAACACTACCAAAGGAGATGAGAAACCCACCTAAATTAGGTACCCTTTTTAGCAATTATATTGATCTTTTGAAAAATAAGAAATTCACTGCTTACAGTTTGATAACCGCATTTGCAAGCGGAGCTATGCAAGCTTATGTGGTTTCATCTCCTATTATTTTTATTGTTTTGATGGGGGTATCTCCTGAAGTGTTTGGTTTTTATGTTATGGTTATGCCTTCTCTTTTTGTTCTTGCAACATTTATTTCCCGCAAACTCATGGATTATATTTCGGTTGATCAGATAATAATAATCGGAGGTATCTTCAGCTGTTCAGGTGGGGTTTTACAATTATTTTTTGGTATTAGTGAGGTTCAGACTCCTATGCCAGTATTGATAGCGTTTGCAATTTCTAATTTTGGGACAGGACTTGTGCTAGGCAATTGCTATGCAGCAGCACTAAATTCAGTAAAACCTGAAATTGCAGGTTCTGCATCCGCCTTGGGTGGTTTTCTACATTTTGGATGGGGTGCATTAATAACAATCACCTTGGCTAACATTGAAATGACCTCATCTTTTGTATTTAGCGTTGCTCAGTTGACAACAACAAGTCTTGCATTAACAACAATAATCATATTAAATTTTATATTTAATAGAAATTCATAACAATGAGCATAATACAGCTTTACCAAAATAGTGAGTCCAAATTTAGGACTGGGACAACATTACTTATGCCATTTGTAATGATTACCGTAATTTTATCTGAATGGACAGGTTTTCGGACTCCATATATTATATCAGCTATCCTTATTCTTGCTTATTTATCTATGTCATTAAATAACCTTACTTTATCCCGCAAGATGTTCTTAGTTGTTGGCTTGCTTTTAACGTTTATTTCAATATTTTTATTACCAAATTGGTTTAGTGTTTCCATCGAGGCCCTCACAAAATCTACATTTGTTGCAACCTTTTTTCTATCCCTTTGCGCTCTTAGAAAAGCAGCCGCTTCCTCACCAGCAATGGAAAAATGTGGGAGGTATTTGGCAGAACAAAAGGCAAGTATAAGATACGGAACACTTACTTTTGGTGGTCACATGTTTGGTGTGATTTTGAGTTTTGGAGCAATTTCGTTACTTGGAAGCCTTGCAGAAAAAGGTGCGAACGCAATTACCGATGGAGAGTCCCGTGATTTAAACAGAAAAGCAATGTTACTTGCTGTTCAAAGAGGTTTTGTTGCTATGACCTGCTGGTCACCTCTTACATTTTCAATAGCTATCACAACTTCTGTTATTCCCAATACATCCTGGAAGGGCGCTGCAATATCATGTATTACTAGTGCTCTTATTCTTATAATGCTTGGCTGGGCACTGGACTATTTTAGTAATAAAAAATTAAAAGATAAGATGGCAATGCCAGAATTTACATCTAAAGGAACTTGGCGCGCGCTTATCCCGTTAGCTTTCATTTTTATAACACTTCTCGGAATCATATTTCTTCTCATGGGGTACACAAATCTCAAAGCTGTTCCAATTGTAATGCTTGTTGTTCCAATTTACAGCATCATCTGGATTGCATATCAGAATACCGGAAATACTAAAATGATAGTCTATAATACTATGCATCGAGTGGATGAGTTTGTTAATGAGGACATATATAATTACAAACAAGAGTTAATAGTTCTGATCATGGCTGCGTTCATCGGTATCATGGGCTCAAGTCTAATCAATAATGTAGCTGGGGAGAGTATGTCATTTCTGAATTCCATTCCTGCACCTATAATTCTTGTTTCAATTATCTGGATAATGCCAATTTGTGGTCAAGTAGGTATGAATCCTATTTTAGCTGTTTACATGATCGGTCCACTAATCCCATCCGCGGATGTGATGGGTATATCTCCAAATAGCATTATTGTTGCTTTAACAGCCGGATGGGCAATCTGTGGAATTAGTTCTCCCTTTACAGCATCAACATTATTGATTGCAAAATTAGGTAGAGTAACACCACACTATGCCGGTCTAAATTGGAATGGTTTGTTTACAATTATCGGTGGACTGTTATTATCTGTTTGGATTATAATCGCTAATGAATTTATAGTTAAATAATATGGATATATTAGCTTATAAATGGTTTATACTCGGGGGTTTTTTGGGGATCGTTCAATTTGCTTTGATTATTTATAGAGGCAAAAAAGATATTCCTGGACCAGCTCAGTTTTTAATATATGGAGCTATCCTTGGAGCCTTCGTCTATGGGTGGTTAATCACTCTAATTGATAAATATCTTTTCTAAAGGGAGAAAGAAATGAAATATCCTCCAATACACATCCGTGATGTTCCTATTGCAAAAATGGAAGAAAAAAATGGTTGGAATATATCTGAGTTTAGATTGCCAATAACAGGCGAGAGTGGTTCTTCAACTACAGTATTCCATTCAATATTCAAACCAGGTTCAACTCATAGCAAACATTTACACTCAAGATGTCCAGAGATTGCAATGTATTTGAAGGGCCATGGAGTAGTTGGACAAGGAGCAGGCAGAACAAATGTTAGAGCTGGTCATTTTAGAGTTATGCCAGCAAATTCAGAACACTTCTTTCATAACGAAACGAAAGACTCAGACGCAGAGGTAATCGGATTCTATATCGGTGCAAAAGACGTCGAGGATACTGGCTACAAATATTGTGGCCCAGTAACAGAAGACGATCTCAACACTGAGAGAGCAGGCTTCAGTGAAGGAATATTAGTTCATATTGATGATGTTGAGCCAGAAAAAATGGATGAAGGTGATGGTTGGTCAATCACAGACTTTCGTTTACCAATAAGCAAGAAAAATGGTTCTACAACCACTGTATTCAATGCCAAGTTTATGCCTGGCGCAATACATAAAAAACATATGCATACAAATTGTGAAGAAATCTATTATATAGTCTCGGGTAGTGGGATAGCTGGAGCTGGTGGTGAAAAAACTAAAATCGAAGCAGGACATTTTCACTATATTCCAAAGGGTGTTGAACACTGGCTATACAACACTAGTGATAGTGAACCAATACACGCTGTAGGATTGTATATAGGCTCAGGTAGTGTTGAAGAAACAGGGTACGTATACCTGGGAGATGTAACTGAACATGATATTACTTTATAAAGCTTAGGAGATTAAAAATGAAATTCTTATACTTTAATGACTTTAAATTAGGGGTGTTAAAAGGAGATAACGTTGTAGAAATAACTGACCTATTATCAGATATTCCTGTTCGTGACTCAAGAGATCTTATAAATGGATTAATTGAAAACTTTGATAAATATAAAAAAACCATAGAAGATTATATAGATCAAAATGATGGGATTGGATTAAAAGGTTTGAAACTAAGAAGCCCATGTCCTCGTCCAAATAATATTGATTGTATGGCTGTGAACTATATGGAAGATGGGACAAGAAAAGAACCAGCTCCTATTAATGCTTTTCATAAAGCAACAAGTACTGTCATTGGTGATGGAGATACAATGGAATTAACAGATATTCCGGCAACAATATTTGAGGGCGAGGCTGAGCTTGCTGTTATCATAGGCAAAAGAGCCGAAAATGTGAGTGAAAAAGATGCTATGGACTATGTTTTTGGATATACAAACATTATAGATGGCTCAGCAAGAGGTTTGATAGCCTCCAACTTTTTCTTTTCAATGAAATCTCGTGCTTCTTATACCCCAGTTGGACCTTACTTAGTCACAAAAGATGAGATAGATGATCCACAAAAACTACAGATCGTCCTAAAAAATAATGGTGAGGTAATGCAAAACTTCAATACCGATGATATGGCACATAAAATACCTCGTTGTATAGAATGGTTAAGTTCAATCCATACATTAGAACCTGGTGATATTATAGCAACAGGGACTAATCATAGAGGATTAAATCCCTTCATGGACGGAGATCATATTGAACTAGAAGTGGAGAAAATTGGAACACTAAATGTTCACATAAATGACCCACTAAAAAGGACCTGGGAAAGAGTAACCCGAAAGGTACATGTTGAAGATAGAGGACTAGAGGGAGCTCATACGCCCCAGCTTACAGGAAAGTATGCTAAGGGCGAAGAAGCGAGAGTATCCTCAGATAAAGATAGAAAACTTACCAGTATCTAACTTACTCAATATTAAATAATTTTAGTGCTGACTGACCTACAACATTTTTCTTTTGTTCGTCAGTCAGATTACTATCAACAATGTGCTGTACTGGGAAATATTCAGCCATATCATAAGGATAGTCCGTTCCGAGTACGACATGATCATCTCCATAATTATTGACCAGATACTCTAACTGTTGATGTGTGAAAACTGTAGTATCAAAATAAAGTTTCTTTAAATAGCTTGTTGGAGGATTTGGTAAATCACCATATGAGTCACGACGTGCGCCCCATGAGTGATCAATTCTTCCAGAGTAGGCTGGAAGGAAACCTCCACCATGAACACCGAGTATTTTTAAGTTCTTGTACCTTTCTAGAAGTCCATTAAAGATAATGTAGTGTAAGGCAACTGTAGTATCTAGAGGGTTACCAATCACATTAGTGAAGTAGTACCCACCAAATCTTTCGCCGTGGGAAAAACCAAGCGGATGAAGCATTACAGTTAGATCATACTCTTCAACCTTAGCCCAAAACTTATCTAGAGAACTATCTGATATTTCCATACCATTTACGTTTGTAAGAATTTGTAGACCTTTTAAATCTGTTTCTTTCTTAATATAATCAAGGGTATCAAGTGCAATCGATAATTCTTGTAGAGGTACAGTTCCAAGCCCAACAAATTTATCTGGATGAGCATCAACCCAATTTTGGATACCATCATTAACAAGTCTTGACACCTTGTTTGCGTCTTCACCTCTTGCCATATAATAACATTGGTTTGGAACAGATGCTATAACCTGCTTATCGATACCCTGTGCCTCAAGAACTTCCAAACGATCTGGAATGCTTGATAATGCAACTGTTCTGTCTTTGTCTTGAAGTTGCTGAATTTCAAGTGTTTCTGCACTTGAATTATGTACAAATGGAATATCCCCAAGATTATATAATGGACTAATATAATCATGTGCTTCTGGAATAAGAACGTGCGCATGAGTATCAATTACTATTGAATCCATTTTAATTTTTCTTGTTGAAACGTCTCTTGCTGATGTTGGTCCATATCTGTTTGGACTGTCACCTAATTTAGGTGTATCAATTACACTATGTGACATTTTATTTACCTCTAAAATTCAATTATGTTATAAGATTGATACATATTATCCAAAAGAGTTCCAAAGGGAAATGAAAAAAAATATTTTACATAAAAAATCATTTGCAGAAATTAATGAGAACCTAGTTCTAGGGAATATTTCCGTCACAGATATAGCTAATGAAGTAATTGAAAATTATGACTTTGATCCAGTAGCCAAAAGTGCATATGTGGAATTTAATTCAAAAACTATACTTCAAAAAGCCAGTCAAATAGACAAAATTAAAGACAGCAAATATAATCCATTAATGGGGATTCCTACTTCCGTAAAGGATTTATACGGGGTTACAAATTACAGAACTAGAGCCGGCTCACCAAAAGAATTGCCAGAAAAATGGGAAAAAGAAGGACCCATATTAAATACATTACAATACCACAATTCACTCATTACAGGAAAAACACACACTGTAGAATTTGCTTTCGGAGGTGTTGGAATAAACCCACATTGGGGTACTCCAATAAATCCTTGGGACAGTAATAATCATAGAGTCCCCGGAGGATCTAGTGCAGGAGCTGGAGTTAGCCTTTGCACAGGAACTGCTGCATTAGCACTTGGAACAGATACAGCTGGCTCCGTTAGAATTCCTGCATCAGTTACAGGAAATGTGGGTCTTAAAACAACAAAAAATAGATGGTCAACTGATGGCATAGTTCCACTTAGTAAAAGTTTCGATACACCTGGAACTCTTACCCATACTGTTGAAGATACAATATATGCGTTTGAAGAATTTGATAAATCAAGTCTCTATTATAAAAATGAGAAAAAATTAGTAATCGATGACGACATCGATTTCAAGTTTACAACATATGATTGGTTTAATGAAAAATGTGATAATGATATATCATCAGAATTTGAGAAAGTCTTAACTGCGATTGAAAAGAAAAGTTCACGCACTAGTTCAAAAAATTTAAATGAGATTGATGAAGCATATTTCCTTTTTACACAAGGTGGTTTGGCAGCAGCAGAATTTGCATCATTCATAAATGGTGAGATGTCCCATTTAAAAGATAGTCTTGATCCAAACGTGGCATTTCGTATCAAGGATATGCATACATTCTCAGCAATAGAATATCTTCAAAGAAAGGATAAATTTGAAGAAATGTCCTTATCAATAAATGCAAAATTTGATGAATTTGATGTAATTATCACACCAACTGTTCCAATTTCACCTCCCATTGCATCTGATCTAGCTGACTCAAAGAAATACTCTGAAGCAAATGGGTTAATGCTCAGAAACACTTCCCCTGTGAATCTGCTCGGGCTTTGCGCAATTTCCATACCAATTGCCCTCGATCAAAATAAGATGCCAATTGGAATGCAAATAATTGCCCCATCATTCAAAGAAAGAAAATTACTTTCAATTGCCCAAAAAATTGAAAATCAAATTGGTAACAAATATCAAAATCTTGATTGAGTATATTAATTTATCTCATAGAATTTGATATATTACTGATTAATTCGTCAGTAATCCGTGGATTTATGCCTAACCATCTAACCCATGACAATGCCGCTTGATTGAGTAACATTGGAATCCCATTCAAGTAATCATGATGATTTCTTCTTGCTTCAAGAATGAATCCCGTTTCGAGCGGATTATAAACTAAATCTACAACTAAAGATTTTTCTCTCTGATGTGATAAATCAAATTTGATATCATCTTTTCCTAACATTCCCAAACTTGTGCAATTTATTATAAGGTTAAAGTTCTTAATCTGTTCATATATTGACTCCCAATCTATGACACTAATTTCGTCATTAAAAATTTTCTTCAATGATTGTAATCTGTCTTGGGATCTGTTTGTTACTGATATGTTTCTGACAGACTTCATTTGAAGTGCGTGTATTATAGCTCTTGAAGCACCTCCAGCACCAATTACTAGTGCATTTTTATTTTCAAAATTTATTGAGGAATAGGCATTTATAAGACCTTGAATAAATCCATCTGCATCAGTATTGGATCCAATCAATTTATTATCAGATACTGTAATACAATTTATAGCACCAATAACTTTTGCACTATCGCTTACTTCGTCCATGTAATTAAAAACATCTACCTTATGTGGAATTGTGACGTTTAAACCTCTATATTGCAAAATATTGTCACTAAAAAAATCCCTCAAATTTTTCGTTGATACTTCAACTTTTTCATAAACACCATTTAATTCATAATTGGATAACCAGTAATTATGAATCATGGGAGAAAGGGTATGAGATAGAGGGTAACCTAAAACTCCGAGTTTGAAATTATTCGTATTTTTAGTATTCATAAGCTTACAATATTTTTTTTTGTTTATATATTTTAATTATAATATGTTTATACTTCATAAAAAAATCATTTAAATAAAGGACTTAAAATGAATTTTATCAAAAATCTTTTTAAAAAAGAAAATAATAAATCAGATACAATATCTTTTGAACCCACTGAGTTACAGATAGCTGTATCAAAAATCCTTGTTCGAACAGCAAAGATTGATGATGAGTTTCATATTCTAGAAGAACAAAAAATCCTTGAGTTACTTAATAAATATTTTTCCTTAAGCGATGAAGACTCAAAAAATCTTATGGAATTAGGTATTAGCGAAGAAAAATCTGCTACAGACTTATACGCTTATACTAATACTATAAAAAAATCTATGGAATTAAGTGAGAGAAAAAAAATTATTGAAATGATGTGGCAAATAATTATTACAGATGACAATTTTGATCCCTATGAAAATAATCTGGTATGGAGAGTTGCAGAATTAATTGGGATTTCAACCCGAGAAAGAGTTCAAATAAAGAAAGATTTTTTAAGTACGCTAAATGGATAATAAGATACTCATTATACTACATCAGGAAACATCTACTCCAGGTAGAGTCGGTATGCTCCTTGAGAAAAGAGGTTATAAATTAATAACAAAAAGACCCGCTCTGGGTGATGTACTTCCAGATAGTTTAGAAGATGGGTATGCCGGAGCAGTAATGTTTGGTGGGCCCATGAGTGCAAATGATGAAGATGACTTCATTAAATATGAGAAAGAATGGATCCAAGTCCCCTTAAAAGAAAATAAGCCCTTCCTCGGGATTTGTCTTGGGGCACAACTTCTCTCATGCTCCATTGGAGGTACTATAACAAAAAAAGATAATGTTGAAATTGGTTATTATCCAGTTAAACCAACGGAATATGGTAAGAAATTATTGAATTGGCCGCCGTTTGTTCATCAGTGGCATCGTGAATGGATGAGACCTCCAAAAGAAGCAAAAATACTTGCTGTTGGTCTTGACGAAGATCCTCAAGCATTTCAATATGGCGAAAAAGTATTTGGCATTCAGTTTCATAGTGAATTAACACTAGCAATGATTAATAGATGGTTGGTTAAGGCTGAACATAGACTTGTTATGAATGGAGCCCAACAAAGGGATAAACATTTTGAAGGAAGACTCATTTATGACAAGCACGTTAAAACTTGGCTTAATGATTTTTTTGATTTATTATTAAATTAATTTTAGGGAGCTAAAAATGTCAAAATATACATGTGAAAAATGTGGTATGAGCGTTGGTACAATGACCTGTGGTCAATGTGATGACGAACTCGTTCATAGCACTATTACAAAACCTGATGGAAGCAATGTACATATTTCTGAGTGTCCAAATGGACATGGTAAAGTCAAATCACCTATGTGTTGCGGCCAAGATATGACTTGTGAAATCTAATTTCTTATCAAGATCTTCTCTGAGGTTAATTTCTCAGAGAAGATCTGATATGAATATCTGTAATTAATATCCAGAATGCCACTTATGCAGTCCTAGATCTGCTTCAGAAAATCTCTCTTTACCCATAAATTGCTGATGCCAATATGGGTATAATAAATTTGGTCGACTAACTTCATTTAATTTATTTAATTCTTCTTCTGTCAGTTCAAGATCTGATGCTGGAATATTTTGTTTAAATTGTTCTTCATTTCTACCTCCAACTATTAAGGTAGCAACTGTTGGCCTACTTAAAAGCCATGCTAAAGAAACTTGAGATGGTGGAATTTGTCTTTGCTCTGCAATTTCTACTATAACATCTATAATGTCATACAGTTTTTCTTCATCATATATTGGTGGGTTTTTCCATTTTCGCTCAAAATGTCTAGACCCAGTTGGTCCTGACTCACCTCTTCTAAACTTACCGGTAAGAAGTCCTCCTGCGAGTGGGCTCCATACCATTGTTCCGATCTTTTCAGATATACCAATTGGTATCAGTTCATTTTCCGCCTCTCTTGCCTGAAGAGAATAATGAATTTGTTGAACAATAAATCTTTGCCTATTCGCTCTGTCGGCTGCAGCAAGAGCTTTCATTAAATGCCAACCAGAAAAGTTTGAACATCCAATGTATCTTACTTTTCCTGTTCTAACTAAATTATCGAAGGCTTCAGCAATCTCCTCTATGGGTGTCATGCCATCCCATTTATGAGCGAGATAAACGTCAATTCTATCAGTTTGCAGTCTCTTTAAACTTGCTTCACAAGCAGATATAATGTGATACCTAGATAGTCCTAGATCATTTGGTCCATCACCCATTGGATTCCATACTTTTGATGCAATAATAAGTTTTTCACGTTTTCCTTTTATTGCCTCACCCAGAATTTCTTCAGATGTTCCTTTTGCATAACCATCTGATGTATCAATAAAATTGATCCCTTCATCTATACAAAGATCAATGTTTCTTTTTGCCTCTTTCACACCCAATGAAAACAGTGGTTGAGCTGGATCACCTTTTCCATAGTTCATAGTACCGATAGCAAGGTTAGATACTTTTAAACCAGAATTCCCTAATAAGTTATATTTCATTTTTTTTCCTTTTAAATAACTTCAGATGTCACACCATTTTGATTCAACACTCGTCGAATAACAAAATTTTAAACTTGGTGTTTATAAATATATTTAACAAAAATTCATAATAAAAGACTACTATAGTTTTACTAGTATGTAAATTGGAGCTACTATAAATTATAACTTCATATCTGAAGATTGGTTAAATATTTATCACTCGTAAGAGTATTTCTAAATGCAGCAAATAATCACATTAATTAAAATTTCTCTTCTAATAATTTTTCTAATAATCTCATTTATTTTTGCTAGCGGACTAATATTGATTGTTTTAATTATTGGCGCTGCTTTCGCCTGGTATATTTCTTGGAGCAAAAAGAGATGTGAATCATGCGGTAAATATATAGATAAACGATCAAGTGTATGCAGCCATTGTAATACAATACAAGAAAATTCTTCTGAATAATGTGGTGCCGATGATAGGACTTGAACCTATGACCTTCAGTTTACGAAACTGCTACTCTACCTACTGAGTTACATCGGCACTAACTGTAAATAATATAGCTAATTATTTTAATAGTAAATCAAGTAGAATTATTAAGTAGAATTATGGTTCGTTTATATCTTCTTCTTGGGTTACCCCTGGATCATCGGGTAAGATCATATCATCATTTACGTCTTTTTTTGGAGCAGTCTTGGTGGTTTTGGTGTCTTTTTTTTCTTCTTTAGGTTTATCTCGTTTAATATCTGATAACACTTCAACTTCTTCAATATCCTCAATCTCATCGCTTGTATCTAATATTTCTGTCTCTTGAATATTTTTCGCAAGTAATCTTTTGGTATCAAAGTTTTCAATAAATGCAGTATTATCATCCATTGATTTGATTTTATAATCACCCCATTTTAAAACTTTAATTTCTCCAGTTGCTGGCAAGCAAGGTACCCAAACTGACGATGATATATCTGAGTCATGCCAACCAGTATCTATTTTTGCATTTAGTGCTTTTCTAATCCAGTCGCGTGACTTCACTCCACCTCTTGATACTTTTGCTTCTATATCACTTAATAATTCAAAAATTCTTTTACTAGAAACTTCATTAACATGAGGCTCAATAACCTCTCTTGCTTTATGAAAATTTTGGTCATCTAAAAAGGCCCTACTTAGTGCAACTGCACCTTCGATACCTGAAACTTTTGTCTTTTTGATCAGGGCCTCAATTCTTTCAATTCTTTGTTTTGGAGATATTCCCATCTGCAAATAGCTATATAAATAAGCTAAATCCTCATGTTGAGCTATTTTCCAAGTATCCAATATAATCTTTTCTGCTTTAGATTTATCCCCTTGCTCTGATAAAATCTTTGCGCATATTAAAGCTGATATTATTTGTGATTTCTCTAACTTGATCGCTTCAAGTGCGCTATTTAAAGCATCATTTTGATTCACTTCCTCTACAGATAATGCATATGCTGTAAGTACTATGGAATTGTATATATTAAAGTCCTTTTTTGTAATTAACTTATTATTTAATTTCTTTTCTAGAACATCAGATGCTGACTTCCAGTTTTGTGTCATTAAATAACATTTTAATAACTCATCCATTAACCAAGGTTCATTTGCATTGTAAGCTTCAGCTTCTTTTAAAAGTTCGATAGATTTTTTTGGATCCTCTGCATTTTTTGAAATGGTATATAGTCCGCGATAACTTAACATTTTAGTATTTTCTATCGCTTTCATAGATTGGAAGATCTTATTTAATTCCTTATTATCTTTTTTCAAACTAGCATTTTGGGCCTTAAGTAAAAGAGTCATTGTTTCATTATTTTCATCTTTATTTTTGGCAAGCTTATCTATCTTTTTTATTTCTAAATCTGCAGCATTTGCATTTCCTGCTGCGGCATAAATTAATCCACTAGATATAGCATTTTTTAATCTCTCTCTAATCTTTGCTTCTTTTAGTTGATGAATTTTTTTGGGAAGACGAATTACATAGGAAAATACCAACCATAATACGATTGATAAAACTACTATAGATAAAATTATAACTGTAAAAAATAATGGTGATATGGTTACCTCGTAATCACTCAACAAGAACAAGACCGAGCCCGTGTAAGCATTTAACCAGCTAAATATGTATATTAATCCTATTAAGGATGCTAATAAGAAAAATATTTTAATCATTATTGAAGCCTTGTTTCATATACTAATTTAGTTCAAATTTATCTTTTAATTCTTGCATATTATCTTTATATATTTTCCTGACTTTAATCATATCAATTAATGTAGATTGATCGCTTTCTAAATCTATTTGATCAATCGAAATTAAGGCATCTAAGAGATCGTCATTATAAATATTTGCTTTTATTTCATCAATTTTATTGGGATTTTGAATATAACTTTTTTTGGTAATAGAAATTTCTCCAGATATGTAATTAAATACTCTAGATTTGATACCATTACCCCCTTCATAAAGACTAACCTGACTTTCAAGTATTCTATCAAATTCATTAATTAAATCTTCTTGGGATGGAACTGTCTCATAAGATAATTTTATAAGTTTATTAGCTGTCAAATCATCTAATCCAAGGTTTTGCAATATATCTATTTCGTCTTGAAACTCAATCTTTAGATTTATATTTTCTTCGATTCTTCTTATGACCAACTCTACTATATTTTTATTATTCTCACTAATAGATACTTCTATGGATGTCGGTGCATCTTGAACAGAATCCATAGCTATATTTTTATCTAAACTTGTTAATGAATTATCCATTTGGATGAATATTTCATCATCAACGGATGCACTATCTGTCAATGACATTTCTTCATTATTAATTAGATTTGTGGATTGATCGTTGCCAGGGTTTTTTGTCTCATTTATCATCGAAATTAGCTGATCATTCTGTTCTGTAATTTCAATATTTTTTTCTGAAATTGTATTTAGTATATTATTTAATTCTATAATCTTTCTTTCTAGATCTATGATTGCGTCATCCTTACCCTGTAAAGCCAATAATAGTTGGTTATTATTATTAATTTTTGACTCTATTTCTGTAATTTTAGCTTCTTGCTCATTTAATATTTTTCCATCAATTAATTTAATATTTGATGTTCCATTAAAAAATGGAATTAAAAAATATACTAAATATACAAATGCACCAAGAGTAATTAAATATATTAAGATCCTTGAGTTTAATCTACTTAGAAATCGTTTCATAAATCCAAATTTAGGTTTTGGGTCTTTTCCATGATTATCATGATCTATAGTAACTTTTGGTTTAATTTGTTTTTTTCGACTATTAGAACTTGTATTCATAACTTTTAATGTTCATTAGTGATCAATTGTAATATTGCATCATCTGAAGTATCTAGTGCATACCTTGTTTCTATTCCAAACTTCGTCAAAAAGTCTGCAACATTCTTAGATATACAATAAGCTATAATTATTGACGTTTTATTACTTAAATTATATTTCTCCATTGATTGAAGATATACCTGAGCAGTTCTTATAGAGTAAAACAAAATTGCTAAATGCTTACCACGATCTAATTCATTTATAAATTCATTATTGAATTCATTAATCTCATTTGCTTCATAAACAATTTCGTCATCAATGTTAATCCCATGATCTTTGAAAATTGAAGCAATATCAGATGTAATCTCTCTGCCGCGCAGATAAAGCACTTTTTTTTCTTTTATACCATTTATATTAGCAAAGTTTTCTTCTAATTCTGAAACATTACTATAGAGGATATAGGTATTTTCTGTACCAAATTTTTTTGCTTCCAAAAATGTTGACTTACCACAAGCGCAGATAATTTTATTCTTTGGAAATATGTTTTTTTCTCCAAGGCAACGGATAGAATGACGGCTTGTAAATATTAAAACCTCATATTTATCAGGATTAAATATGTTTGTTTTATATTTAATTTCTAGTAACGGGTTAACGATAACCTTATAACCCTGATTTTCAAGACTCTGCTTAATCCTTTTAGAGTCTTCTATCGGTCTGGTAAGTACAAATTTCATTGGACTAAATTGTGGCTTTTGATAATTCTTCTTGGTAATATTTTAACAATTTTTGCCCAATATCGCTAGCTATATCAAATATTGTCTCTTCTGATACCACCTCTTTGATTTTGAAAGTTTTGCTACCATCAATGTTTGATATCATTGCGGTTATTGATATTTCATTTATCCCAGTGTAATGAGAATACATTGCTATTGGTTGGAAACAAGAGCCACCAAATTTTTCTAAAACCAATCTTTCCGCAAGTATGCAAGTAAAGGACTCATTATGATTTATTTTTTTAATAATATCTATTATCCTTTGATCACCTATCTTTGCCACAAGTCCGATAGCTCCTTGTCCTGCAGCTGGAGTCATTGTATCTGTGTCAATTGGTAGGATATTACAATCTTTAAAAGATAGCCTTTTTATTCCTGCCATAGCTAAAAAAGTTGCATCAACTTCTTTGTCAATTAATTTTCTAATTCGAGTTTCAAAGTTTCCTCTGAACTCTATCACATCTATATCTTCTCTAATGGATTTTATAATTGCCCCACGACGGGGTGATGAGGTGCCAACAAGACAATTATCAGGAAGATTTTCAATACTTGTAACACTGTTAGTTGTTATTAATGCATCTCTGGGATCTTCTCTTTCAAGAACACCAAATAAATCTAAACCATCAGTAATTATGCTCTCAATATCTTTTGTAGAATGCGCAGCAATATCAATTTTATCATCAAGTAATGCTTGGTCTATTTCTTTTGTAAATAATCCTTTTCCATCATATGGACCAATTGACGACCCTACGAGATCCCCTGATGATTTAATTTTAATTATTTCGATGTCATTTGCAGAGCATATTTTTTTAGTTATAATATTATTAGCTAAAATTTCTGCCTGCTTAACTGCAAGGTTTGTTCCCCTGGTCCCAATCCTTAAGATTTTTTTGGATTTTAAATCTGACATTAAATCAAAATTGATAAATTAAT
>CALJEH010000023.1 GCA_938074435.1 uncultured Alphaproteobacteria bacterium | reverse complement strand
TATTCACCTTATTTTGAAATGAGTTAATGAGTAATAAAAAAAAATTATTAGTTCTCTTGCATGGTTATGGAGCAGATGGAAATGATCTCTCACCGATAGGAAAACATATCCAAGAAAAAATACCAAATATAGAATTTATATCGCCAAATGCATTTGATAAATGTGAATTGAACCCTTTTGGTTATCAGTGGTTTCATATCGATGAAGATAGGAGATATATTTTTGATCAAAATATACAGAATGTTACGGATAGGCTTTTCAATGAATATATAAAGAAAGAAGCAGAAAAAAGGTCTTTGGATATTTCAGACGTTATATTATGCGGGTTTAGTCAGGGAGGGATGATTTCATTGGCGATTGGGTTGAGAAGTATTGAAAAACCACTTGCGGTAATAAGTCTATCAGGTTTGTTAATGAATGGAATTATTCCAGTAGGTAAACAACAACCAAACATTTTAATGATGCATGGAAGGTTAGATGATGTAGTACCAATTGATTTTTATGAGAACTCTAAAAACCAATTAGATAAACAAAAAATAGTTTATAATTGCAAATCATACGAAAATTTATCACACAATATAAGCTTAGATGAAATTGAGGATCTTATTAATTATATTAAGACAATAATTTCTGAAAATTAATTAAATTTTTGTCTGAACTTTTTCCATCCAACAAATAAGATAATGATCATCAAAATATTAGATAGAATATTATAGCCTGATATGGATAACCCAAATAATTTAACGGGATCTGAACAGTTGGGTTTAATTTCATCAAGCCCACTTAAGAGATTGTCTGTATTTATATCTATGTTTGATAATTGATCAGAACATGCTGAGATATTCCTCCAGTATGAATTTTCTACACCGAAGTGATATACAGCAATCAATAATCCTGTAAATATCGGGGCTAAAATAAGAACAATTGCTAATTTAGAACTTATATTTATACTCTTAATCTTTGCTACCGAAAGAGCAATTGATATGATTATGATGATAAAATATGGATATCTCTGCAATAAGCAAAGGTCGCAAGGTTTCCAACCCAGTACAAACTCCATAAAATATACTGATATTAATACCGAAAGACTATAAATTCCTATTATGCTGGAAATGGTTATATTTCGTATCATTGTAATTTACAAGTTATCTCAAAAATATAAAAAAACACAAGCCTAAACTTAAACAAATCAATAAGAGGAAGTATTTTATCTTATTGGAATAGTTGTTAATTTTTTGGAAAGCATTAATCATCTTTGATCCATAATAGTAGGTCAATAATGCGATTATTTGGTAGCGAATGTAACGTCCAATAAAACTATAAATTATTAAAAATATAAAATTGATTTTGAATACACCACTAGCCACAGTTACTATTTTAAATGGTAAGGGGGTGATAGCTCCAATCAAGATTATTAGCGCTCCATATTTTTCATAAATTGGAATAAATTCGGATACATCAACAAAAGATTTAATAATTTTTTCTTCAAGGTAATATCCCAAAATATATCCAAATACTGCGCCAATTGTTGACATCAGGGCAGCTAAAAATGCATATTTGATGTATTTGTGAGGATATTTGACAATTGATGGGATTAATAGCAATTCTAGTGGAAATGGGTTCACAACACTCTCAGATATAGCAAAAATAGAAATATAAAATGAGATAAGTTTTTCGCTTAAATATTTTTCTATAACTCTTAATTTACTTAATAATACCATTTTCCTCTGAACTTGAATATTTACAAACACTTGAAATCCAACAATTGTATTTGATTATCATTGAAGAATTATGCATAATTTAAACATTAATTTTAACTTAGGGAGATTTAAAAATGATTAATGCTGGTGATACTAGCTGGATTCTGACAGCAACAGCACTTGTTTTATTTATGACTATGCCAGGACTTGCACTCTTTTATGCAGGTTTGGTAAGATCAAAAAATATTTTATCGGTCTTAATGCATTGTGCTGCAATCTGTTGTTTAGCATCTATAGTTTGGTTAGCAGTTGGATATTCTCTCGCGTTTTCAGGTGAAGGAGCTTATGTTGGCGATCTCTCTAAAGTATTTTTATCTGGTGTTGCTCGTGATGCCGCATCTGGGTCTATTCCCGAGTCACTATTTTTCTCTTTCCAAATGACTTTTGCTATTATAACACCAGCATTAATTGTGGGTGCTTATGTTGAGAGAATAAAATTCGGTGCGGTTTTATTAATTTCTGCACTATGGTTAGTTTTTGTATATGCCCCTGTGTGTCATTGGGTGTGGGGCGGCGGTTGGCTTGCTTCTATGGGTGTCTATGATTTTGCAGGAGGTATAGTTGTTCACGTAACTGCTGGTGTCTCAGCACTTGTTATTGCAAAAATGTTAGGGCAAAGATCGGGTTATCCAGATCAAATTCAGCCACCGCATGCACCTTGGATGGTAATGGTAGGGGCCTCTATGCTTTGGGTTGGGTGGTTCGGATTTAATGCAGGAAGTGCATTAACGGCCGGTTCTGATGCATCTATGGCATTACTTGTAACTCATATTTCGGCAGCAACAGCCTCACTAGTATGGTTGGTAATTGAGTGGCTTAGATTTGGGAAACCAAGTCTTGTTGGCTTAGTGACAGGAACAATTGCAGGTCTTGCAACAGTCACCCCTGCGTCAGGATTTATTGGACCAATGGGCGGTTTTATACTTGGTCTAGTTGGAGGGGTAGTCACATATTACTGCGTAGACCTTATTAAAGGTAAATTCAATATTGATGACTCTTTGGACGTGTTTGCTGTGCACGGAGTTGGAGGGGCTACAGGGTCTCTCCTGGTTGCTATCCTGATATTACCAGTATTTCAGGGAGTTGGTCTATCTGAGGGCGTTTCTGTAATGAGTCAACTGACTGTGCAAGCAACAGGTATAATAGTAACAGCAGTGTGGTGCCTTGTAGCAACAGTGATTATAGTTAATGTTACGAAGCGATTAGTGGGACTTCGAGTAGATGATGAAGATGAAGTTGAAGGCCTCGACTACAAGGCTCACGGCGAGTCTGGTTACAAATTATAGTTTTAGGGAGTAAAATGAAATGAAAATGATCATGGCTGTTATTCAAACGCATAAATTGGATGATGTGAGACAAGCTTTAAACGAGGTTGGTGTTATGGGAATGACAGTAACTGAAGCAAAGGGTTTTGGAAGAACAAAGGGGCATACTGAAATTTATAGAGGCGCCGAATATCAAATTAATTATATTCCAAAATTTAAGATAGAAGTTGTTGTTGAAGACTCAATATCTGATAAAGTAATTGAAACAATATCAGAAACTGCAAACACTGGTAAGATTGGCGATGGTAAGATATTCGTATGGGATATCGAAACTGCTATTAGAATTAGAACCGGTGAACAAAACGAACAGGCTCTATAACGATTATTTAAATTTTTATTTGCCCCTGTGGTGGAATTGGTAGACACGACAGACTCAAAATCTGTTGCTTTCGGGCGTGCTGGTTCGAGTCCGGCCAGGGGCACCATCATTAAAATTATACATGTGATAAGATGGAATTGGGATTAAAAAACAAAAAAGCGCTTATTTTGGGTTCTTCATCTGGGCTGGGGCTTTCTATTGCAGAAGTCCTTTCACAAGAGGGGTGTAATCTCATTTTGGCTTCAAGAAATGTTAATAAGCTCAAGTCTATTCGGGATCAGATACAACAAAAGTCGAAAGTTAATTGTGATATATTTAAACTTGATTTAACAGAGAGACATAGCGTTGATAGTTTGATAGAAAGCTTAAAGAATAGTGATGTAGATATTTTAATCAATAATACTGGAGGTCCTCCACCCTCAAACACAGCTAATACCCAAGCTTCTGTATGGGAAACCTATGTTCAATCTATCATTGTAAATATCATAAAGATCACAGATATCGTTTTGCCATCAATGAAAGAAAAAAAATGGGGCAGGATCATAACTATTACTTCGTCAGGGGTTGTTCAACCAATAGATAATCTCTTAGTCTCAAATACCTTACGTCCTGCTATTACAGGGTATATGAAGACCCTATCTAATGAAGTTGCGCAATATGGGATAACAGTAAACAGTGTTATGCCGGGGCGTATTATGACAGACCGTACGCTACAAATTAATCAGGCAAGAGCAGATAAACTCGGAATAACATACGATGAGGCAATTGAAAAGTCATCAGCAGAGATACCTATCAAAAGATATGGACAATCTGATGAGTTTGGAAGTGTGGTTTGTTTTTTGGCAAGTGAAAAAGCAAGTTATATTACAGGTAGTAATATAAGAGTTGATGGTGGTTTAATAAGAAGCACATGGTAATTGATAAATGGTTTTAAATAATAAAAGAATTGGTGGACACGTTTTGGCAGACCAATTGGTTGTTAATGGAGTGGATACAATATTTTGTGTCCCGGGAGAGAGTTATTTAGGTTTATTAGATGGATTGTATAATCACAAGGATAAAATCAAACTAATCACAACCAGACATGAGTCAGGTGCATCAAATATGGCAGACGCTTACGCAAAAATTACAAATAAACCTGGGATTTGTCTTGTTTCCAGAGGTCCTGGGGCAACTAATGCAGCAAATGGTATACATACTGCGCATCAAGACTCCACCCCACTAATATTATTCATTGGTCAGGTTAGCCGTGATGAAAGAGAACGAGAGGCACAACAGGAAATTGATTATAAAGAGATGTTTAAACCTATGGCTAAATATGTCGCTGAGATAAATGATGCAGACAGAATACCTGAATTTGTTAATAAAGCCTTCCATATATGTCAATCAGGACGCCCTGGTCCGGTTGTTCTTTCATTGCCAGAAGATATGTTGATTGATGAGACAACAGTTAATACAACACCGGCTCCGAGGGTTATCCAAGCTAGTCCATCAAAATCAGATATAGAAGACTTCTATAAAAAATTAAATGAAGCACAGAAACCAATCATAATAGTTGGTGGAAATACATGGTCCCAGGACGCAATTAATAAAGTTACTAAATTTGTAAATGACAACTCGATACCCGTTTTAACATCCTATCGGGCGCAAGATCGATTTGATAATAGAAATGAAAATTATATAGGTCATTCAAGTTACGCAATACCCCCAGAAACAAAAAAAAGGATTGAAGAAAGTGATTTTATCTTAGCTTTAGGCGCAAGGTTAGGTGAAGTTACAACTCAGGGTTATTCTACATTAAAAGTACCAAAACCTGATCAGTTCTTAGTACACGTGCACCCTGGAATAGAAGAACTAGGATCAGTTTATTATCCAGATATTGCTATTAACAGTGGTATGTTAGAATTTGCTAATGCTTTATCAGGATTGCCAAAAATAGCAAAACCAAAATGGTTAGAATGGACGAAGTCTGCTAGAGAAGAATATATGAGATTTATTCAACCGACTCCTATGAAAGGCGATTTAAATTTATCTGAAATATTAGGTTATTTAAATGAGACACTTGCTGATGATGATATTGTAATAGTTGGATCAGGTAATAATTCTCAGTGGGTACACAGATATTATCAATATAGAAATCTTGGATCCCAATTAGTTACTACAGGGGGTTCCATGGGATATGCAGTACCGGCAGCTATTGCAGCAAAATTGGTACACCCAAAAAGAACAGTAGTTAGTTTCAATGGTGATGGATGCTTCATGATGTTAGGTCAAGAGATTATTAATGCAGTTGAAAATGATTTAAACCCAATATTTATAATAATAAATAATCAAAAATTAGGCACTATAAGGATGCATCAGGAGAGAAAATTTCCAAAAAGGGTTATTGGTACAAATATAATGAATCCTGATTTTGTAGCATTAGCAAAATCATATGGATTAGACTCTTTTAAAATCACCAAGACAGAAGATTTCAATGAAATTTTTGAAAAAGCGAAATCAAATCCAAAAGCAACTCTCATTGAATTGATTATTGAACCTAATGTTTTAGGTCCATCACTGGAGATTGGAAAAAATATTGGGTGATAGTTCTATTTAAAGATCTCAAAAAAACTGATTGAGTTATCCATTAGATACAAATAAATATTGACCGCAAGAAGCATGTAATTTTTATTTCCTGATGAACGATGTCCAGCATGGCTGAAATTTGCTAACATTTGAATGTCATCATGAGTTTCAGCATTACTATACTTTTTTATTTTTTCTGAGAGTGTATGTGATTTTATAGACTCTCTTTTATGAACAATTATAGCCGGGATTGTGAATATTATCAGCATTAGTGCACCTAACTTAATTGATATTCCAGTTAGGATTAATAAACTACCTGAACTCATAAGGAATAGAGCCGAGTAAAATGCAAATTTTGAAAATAAATGATTGTATTTTCCTGACTCGATACTTCTAAAAAGTATGCTTGTTCTTCCAAGAGCGATAGCACGCCTACTTTTGGTTGAGCCAATCATAAAAACGCCATGTAGATATATGTATGCAACAGCTAGCCTGAGTATAAGCATACCAATTTCATTAAGATCCATCGCGAACATTAAAGTCACCTTGTGTATAATTTATGAAGTATTATTTACATCATTTCTTTTGATGATGATAGAGTTAATCGACTTTCTAATGATTTGAGATCATCAATTGTATTTATATTAATAAACGGATCAGCAAAAGATATATAATTCACCAATAACCTACCATTATTTCTTGACCATTCCTCAACACTCCTTACTCCATTAGATATATCCTCATTCAATTTATTACTCATTTCAATTGGCCATATGCCGAAGACAGGATTTGTGGATCCATTCCAAGAAGCAACAATAATTTTTTTTGGATGGTTCTTGGATAATTTCAGCAGTTTATTAATATGACCTAGTGAAATAAGCGGGTTATCAATTGGTATGCTTAGAATATGCGTTGATTTTGGATCGTTTATGTTAGCCCACATCATGGAAGAATATATGCCTGCGAGTGGACCTAAATAGCCTTCATGCCTATCTTTTACAATAGTTAACTTATTTTTTGTGGTATCTATTCTAATAGAGTTTGTATTTACTATTATGTTTAGTTTATTTGGAATAGATTTAATTAAATGGTCAATTATGTGCGTGCTATTCACTTTGATATTAATTTTATCACCATCTCCAAATCTCATGGATTTTCCACCAGCTAAGATAGCGGCTGTTGCCTTATAATTTTGCATAAATTAAACCTTGTTAAGAGCATTCAGACTATTTATATTATATTTTGCTTAGTCATAATAAAACAAGAAAATTTATTCGAACGAATGTTTGGTACAACATGAATAGAAACCATGATATTGATTTAGTTGGCTTTAAATGTCCAATTCCAATTCTGAAAATTAGTAAAAAGATTAAACAATTAAGTAAAGGCGACACACTCTCAATAATTGCTACCGACAGCATGATTAAAATTGATCTTCCAATTTTTTGCAATGAGTCAAATTGTAGGTTAATCGAGATAGTTGATAAAAGTGATCATATCTACTGTAAGATAGAGGTTATCTAAACTATTATTTTCTTAAACTGACTATTATTAATGAAACAAAAATTAGCATGCCTCCTAAATATTGGGACATTAATAATCTTTCATCAAGTATTATAGCAGCTGCTAGAGCTGTTAAGAGTGGCTCCGTATTAAAAAAAAGACCAGATATGACAACTGATGTGAATTTTAGTGATAGCATCTGAAAATAGTATGCACCAACATAGCAAATTGATAGGACCAGAACTGGTAAAAATATTTCTACATTACTAAATGCTATAGCGGGTGATAGCAATATTAAGAATAATAACAATACTGGTATTACACCTAAATGAACCCAGAAACCCAGGATAATTGGGCTACATTTTCTAGAAGCTACACCTGCGGCAAAGTATAAGAAAGTTGCACTTACACTCGATATTCCAGCTAGAAGGACCCCAATGGGGTTTATATTATTGAAATCTGGAACTATAACAAATATTAGTCCCAAGAAAACAACAGTAAATACTATGATATCGGAATTTTTTATACTTTCTTTTTTCCTTATTATTGCCGTTATTAATATTTGTATTGGAAAGGTGAAAAAAATAATTGCTGCGAGGGAAACAGAAATAAAATTAATAGATCCTACATAACACAAGTTAATAAGGGCTGTGGCAATAGACATTACAATAACATGTGATCTCACCTCTGCAGGTATATTAAATTTTAGCTTTCCACTAACTGCAAGTATGAGCGATATAAGGAACATAAAAACAGCTCGAGAAACGACAGAAAATATTGTCGGAACACCATTTTGCATTGCGTATCCCGCCATAGGATTATTAATGCCATAGCATAATGATGAAAGAACAGCAAAAAATGGTCCTTTATTTTTTTGCAAGTAATTGGAATCTGAAAAGTTATCCATTAATCCATCCCATCTCTAAAATATTTAACTTAAAATTTTAATTAAAAGGTGTTAATAATATATACCTAAATAAGGAGTATAATGTGGAAGATCATATAATAGAACTATCGCCTAATAAAGCATTTTCACTTCAAAATATTGTTAAACTTGATGGCAGATTGAGCGCGTATCCTCCGGACGAAGATGGATATGTACCACTAAATTGTTATCTTGTTAAAGAAGAAAACGGTGCATTTTTATTTGATACTGGCTACGTATTCCATCAGGATAATATTCTCTCACAACTAAGTTCAATTTTAGATAAAAATACACCTTTATCAATTATTCCACTCCGTATTAATGAGTTTATGTCAGTAGGAAATGCAAAAGCAATTTCACATAATTTCAATGTAATTTCCTATTATTCCCCGCATCCTGAAGCACCTGATTGGTTTGATTTTACTGATAAGGAGAGGGATCTTAGCTTAAAAAAAATTCCTACAAATCTTCTGCGTGGCACAGTGACATGTGAAGTTGGAGAGGGGAGTGGAAGAAATATCCAGGTTATAAGTGCGCCATTAAGGCTTATAAATACTTCCTGGATATATGACGAGCAAACAAAAATACTTTTTTCATCTGATATGTTTAACTATGGAATCGCGCGATCTGATCAAGAAGAATGGATTATAAATCAAAATGATCCAAATATTACTAAAGGCCTTGTTAGATCCTTTTTGCTAAATACCAGATATTGGTGGTTAGAGGGAGCAAAAACAAGATTATTACGAGATAATATCAGGAAAGTATATGACTCCTATGATATTGATATGATTGCGCCAGGATATGGTAAGATATTTCAAGGAAAAGACTTAGTAAAACAACAATTTGAGTTATTAGATGATATACTAAATGACTTAGATGTATCAAATACTGAAGCAAAATATGTGCCAAGAAATTATATGAGGTAAAAATGACAAAGAGTAAGCTACCAAGAGAAATACTTAAGAATATATATTGGTTAGGTGATTGTTTAGAACAAAGATATCAAGGAAAGATTTATCATTCCTACAACTCATCCTATCTAATAATTGGTGAGCATTCTGCTCTACTTGTTGAGACAGGGCACCCAAAAGATTTTAACGAGTTGCATGATCAAATTCAGGGTATTTTATCGGAAAAAGATATTCCTCTGAAATATATATTTATCACCCATCAAGAAACACCACATTCTGGAGGTGTGGGACGTTTTCTCAATCTATACCCTGATGTAGAGATACACGGTGATGTGAATGATTATCATATGGCTTTCCCAAATTTTAGTAAAAATTTCATTGCAATGGAAGTTGGTGATAGTATTGATCTTGGTGGTATGGAATTTATTGCTGCAGAACCAGTGGTAAGAGATATGAGAACTTCTCTTTGGGGTTATGTAGCTCCTTATAACCTGCTATTTCCAGGTGATGGTTTTGCTTACAGTCATTATCATTGGGATGGGCACTGTGGTATGGTGGCAGAAGAGGCAGACACTCTAGATCTATTTGATGTTTCAGCAGTTTTTGCTGAGCTCGCATTATTTTGGACAAATTTTGTAGATATGGAAATTTATACTAATAAGCTCAAAGAGCTTGTTAAAGAATTAGACATTAAGTACATAGCTCCAACTCATGGACTTCCAATATTAGACATTAATGAGACAATGCCAAAAGTGATAGAGGGTTTACAAGCTCCGTATAATAAGTTAGCAAGTTAAATTCTTTTTACTAATTAAAAACATAAGTTTGAAGCCATTCGTCAGTTTTACTCTCATTAAAATTTATAGCTTTTTTGACAGGAAGTTGAATTACTTTTGCTCCAAGTTTCTTTGCATAGAAAGATGCTGAGGATCGAGCTGAAATTACTACCACGATCTTTTGTTGTAAGATCAATTTTTCAATACAATCGTTTGTAATTATGACATTTAAGGTT
>CALJEH010000022.1 GCA_938074435.1 uncultured Alphaproteobacteria bacterium | reverse complement strand
AACTTTTATAATTCATTAGGTGTCGATGTTACTGTAATAGAATTAGCTGATAAGATATTACCTGTAGAAGATAATGAAATATCAAACTATGCAAAGAATGAATTTGAAAAACAAGGTATAAAATTCCAAATTGGTTCTTACGTGGAGTCTATCGAAGAAAAAAAAGATGGTTGTCATCTAAAAGTTGTTAGTAATTCAGATAAGTCTGTATCAAAGCTGAAATCTGATAAGGTTATTATGGCCGTAGGAATTACAGGCAACATAAATAATATTGGACTTGAAAATGTTAATATTAAAACAGAAAATGGTCATATCTTTACCAATGAAAACATGCAAACAAACATTTCTAACATCTATGCAATAGGTGACGTTGCTGGAGCTCCTTGGTTGGCACACAAGGCATCGCATGAAGGTATCATAGCTGTGGATTTCTTATCTGGTCTTAGTATTCATCCTATAAATAATAATAATATTCCAGGTTGTGTGTATTCTTCACCACAGGTTGCTTCTGTAGGGCTTACAGAAGAAAAAGCGAAAGAACAATTCCACTCTATTCGTGTTGGAAAGTTTCCATTGGTTGCTAATGGTAAGGCTAAAGCTATATCCAATGACACTGGATTTGTAAAAGTTATCTATGACAAGGAAACTGGTGAATTGCTTGGCGCCCACATGATTGGAGAAGGTGTAACCGAATTAATTCATGGTTATACAATTGCAAAGAACATGGAGGGAACGGAAGAAGATATCATTAATACAATATTCCCACACCCTACAATCTCTGAATCATTGCATGAGGCTGTGTTGAGTGCTTATGATAGGCCAATACATTTTAAGTAATATGGTAAATATTATAAATAACAATCAGTCTTTAAGACATCCACATTTAAGAAACAGACCTATAAACAAAAGTGTTGAGAAACCCTCTTGGATAAAAGTTAGATATAAAAATTCACCGGGGTATCATCAAACTCTTGATATTATAAAAAAAAACAAACTTACAACTGTTTGTCAAGAGGCAGCGTGTCCAAATATTTCAGATTGTTGGGATAAAAAACACGCAACATTTATGATACTTGGTGAAACATGTACACGTTCATGTGCATTTTGTAATGTAAAAACTGGTATTCCTGATTCAGTTAATGAAAATGAACCTGATCTAATTGCCGATGCTGTTAAAAAAATGGGATTAAAGCATGTTGTAATAACATCAGTAGATCGGGATGACCTCATAGATGGCGGAGCTACACATTTTGCAAACGTGATATCGTCTATAAGAAAACAATCGCCAGAAACTACAATTGAAATATTAACACCAGATTTTCTAAAAAAAGATAACGCTGTTGGTATTATTTTAAATTCTGAACCTGATGTTTTTAACCATAATCTTGAAACTGTTCCTTCTTTGTATTTGAAGATAAGGCCTGGGGCGAGGTATTTTCAATCATTAAGTTTATTGAAATCTATAAAAGAGGGTAGCCACAAAATATTTACTAAATCTGGAATAATGGTTGGACTTGGCGAAACAAGAGATGAAGTTCTTCAGGTAATGGATGATCTGATAATTGCTAACGTTGATTTTCTTACAATTGGACAGTACCTACAACCCACACCTAAACACGCTTCTGTAGTAGAATATATTCATCCTGATATTTTTGATACTTACGCGAAAATAGCTAGAGCAAAGGGATTTAAGATGGTCTCTGCAAGTACTTTTACAAGATCTTCATTCCACGCAGATGAGGATTTTTTGAAGTTAAAAAATCAATAAGTTGAAATGAGATCAAAAAAAATATCTAAAGAATTATCCTTTAAACCAGAATTAATGTTTCAACTTGTATCTGATGTTGAAAATTATCCTAAATTTGTTCCAGCGTGTAAATCATTAAAAATAATATCAAAAGGTGGAAGCGGAAACATAACAAATATTGTAGCTCAAATGGAAGTTGGTTATGGAATATTATATGAAATATTTACATCAGAAATAACATTAAATAAAAAACAATTAACTATAAAAGTCGTAAACAGTGATGGTCCCTTCGTAAGATTAAATAATTATTGGAAGTTTTCTGAGAGCAATAATGGATCTTCTATAGATTTTGAAATAGAGTTTGAGGCTAAGGAGACTATATCGGGAAGCATCATAAATATTATGTTTGATAAAGTTTTCACAAAATATATGAATGCTTTTGAAAAACGCGCTCACTACCTATATAGTTGATTTATTCTATTCATGCATAAGTTAATTGCCTCTAATACAGTCTGATTTCTGACGTTCTCTCTTCCAATATTTCCAAATCGGTACTCTTCACAAACCGTATCTTCTTTGTTTGATACTGATATGTAAACTAATCCAACTTCTTTTCTTGTTTCGTCACTTTTTGGACCTGCTATGCCTGAGACAGATATTGCAATGTCAACATTAGCGTTTAGTTTTATTAAATTTTTGGACATATCTGAGCATACTTGATTGCTCACCGCCCCAAATTCTTTTAATCGATTGGGGTCTATGTTTAATAAATCGATTTTAGATTGATTAGAGTAGGTTACGTATGATAATTCAAATATTTCAGATGAACCTGAAATACTTGTGATTAGTGAGGATATTAATCCTCCCGTACATGACTCTGCAGTTGCCAATTTGAGTTTACTTTTTTTTAATAGGCTAATAAGTTCAGTAATTTTTGAATTTAATTCATCCATCTTATTATTCTAAAGAAAAAATATTTATTATTGTTTGTACAGCAATTCCTTCTTTTCTTCCAGTAAAACCAAGTCCTTCTGTTGTTGTGGCTTTAATGCTTATTTGCGATCTATCAATAGAAATAAGGTCTGCTAATTTATTTTTAATTTCAATTCTGTAAGGGGTAATTTTGGGCTCTTCGCATATGACCACTATGTCTAAATTAATAATTTTAGCTTTTGCTTCTTTAAGTTTTTTCAATGCATTATCAAGAAAAACTTTGGAGTTAGTATTTTTCCACTTTTTATCATTTGGGTTAAAAAAATATCCAATATCTTCAAGTCCAAGAGACCCATAAATGGCATCAGTGATTGAATGTAACCCAACATCAGCATCTGAATGACCTTTTAGAGATTTGTTAAAAGGTATATTAATTCCAAATATTCTAATGTTTTCTCCGGTTCCAAATTTGTGAACGTCAAATCCTATGCCTACTCTATTCTTTGCCATATCATAACTGTATATTTTTCTAATTAAATTATAGTCATCTTCTGTTGTAATTTTAAAGTTATCAGATGAATTTGGGTATGTATTAATTTTCTTTTTAAAT
>CALJEH010000021.1 GCA_938074435.1 uncultured Alphaproteobacteria bacterium | reverse complement strand
ATACCGGTAAAATGGTTGGTATTGAGAATATCGATATTATTTTTTTATCTCCAAAAGAGATTGCGTATGAGCTTCAAAAGGGTTCTATTGACTTAGGGGTAACGGGTTTAGATTTAATTAAAGAATATATTTATGAGCCTAAAGATTGTATTTTTAATTTAATGGAACTAGGCTTTGGGTTTGCAGATGTGGTTGTTGCGGTTCCGTCAAGCTGGATAGATGTAAAATCAATAACCGATCTTGAAGATGTCATTTATGATTTTCGGATTAAGAATAAGAAACGTCTTAGAATAGCAACAAAATACCCAAATATTTCACGTAATTTTTTTGAAGCACTTGGCTATTCTGATTATCTGCTTGTGGACAGTCATGGAGCCACTGAAGGTGCCCCAGCATATGGATCATCAGAAATAATAATTGATATTACAAGCACGGGATCTACGTTGAAGGCAAATCAACTTAAAAGAATTGACTTAGGAACACTATTAAGAAGTCAGGCGTGTTTGTTTGGTGCTTTAAATACAACATGGAATGAAGGAAAGTTGAGTCTACTTGAAAATTTACTCAGTAAATTAAAATGTTCTGAGAAAAATATTCAGAAATTAAAAATAATTTTATCGAAATAAAAAAACCCTCTCATAGTGAGAGGGTTTTTTGTTATTTAACTTTAGGTATTGGTTGTTGGCAATTACATCATGCCGCCCATACCACCCATACCGCCCATATCAGGCATTGCAGGCATTGCAGCAGGTTTGTCTTCTGGTAGATCACCAATCATTGCCTCTGTTGTTATTAGCAGACTTGCGACAGACGATGCGTCTTGTAATGCAGTTCTAACAACTTTAGTTGGATCGATAATACCCGCTTTTACAAGATCTGTGTACGTTTCAGTTTGTGCATCAAAACCAAAGCTATGAGCATTATTTTCAAGTACTTTTGAAACAACAATAGATCCTTCAACCCCAGCATTCTCAGCTATTTGTCTGATAGGTGCTTCAAGTGCTTTAAGAACAATGTTGATACCAGCTTGGATATCTGGATTTTTGTCAGTAAGAGCTTTAACAGCTTTTGTGCATCTCAATAATGCTACACCGCCACCAGGAAGAACACCTTCTTCAACTGCAGCACGTGTTGCATTTAATGCATCATCCACTCTGTCTTTTTTCTCTTTCACTTCTATTTCAGTTGCACCACCAACTTTGATAACAGCAACGCCACCGGATAGTTTGGCAAGTCTCTCTTGAAGTTTCTCTCTGTCATAATCAGAAGTTGTGTCTTCTATTTGCTGACGGATTTGACTTACTCGTGCTTCAATATCTTTCTTGGATCCAGAACCATCAATGATAGTTGTTTCTTCTTTAGTGATTGAAACTCTTTTTGCGTTACCTAACATATCAAGTGAAACGTTTTCAAGTTTAATACCGATATCTTCAGATATAACTTGTCCACCTGTTAATATTGCTATGTCTTCCAACATTGCTTTTCTTCTATCACCAAAACCAGGAGCTTTTACTGCAGAGACTTTTAAGCCACCTCGAAGTTTATTGACAACAAGAGTTGCAAGTGCTTCGCCTTCCACATCTTCAGCTATTATTAATAGCGGCTTACCATTTTGAACAACTTGTTCAAGAATTGGTAGCATTGGTTGTAATGATGATAATTTCTTTTCGAAGAGTAAAATATATGGATCTTCAAGATCACAAATCATTTTTTCAGCGTTCGTGATAAAGTATGGTGATAAGTATCCCCTATCAAAAAGCATACCTTCAACAGTTTCAAGTTCAAATTCAAGAGCTTTTGACTCCTCAACTGTTATAACTCCATCATTACCAACAACTTGCATAGCTTCAGCAATTTTCTCACCGATTATTGCTTCACCATTTGCAGAGATAGTACCAACCTGTGATACTTCATCAGAGCTTTTGATTTTTTTTGATTTACTTGTAAGGTCCTGAATTGAAGCTATTACAGCAATTTCAACACCACGTTTTAAATCCATTGGGTTCATGCCAGCTGCTACTGCTTTAACACCTTCTTTTACAATTGCTTGCGCAAGAACTGTTGCAGTTGTAGTTCCGTCACCAGCTACATCATTAGTTTTAGATGCCACTTCTCTGAGCATTTGTGCACCCATATTTTCAAACTTATCTTTAAGTTCAATGTCTTTGGCAACTGTGACACCGTCTTTTGTTATTCGTGGTGCACCGAATGACTTATCTATAACAACATTACGACCTTTTGGTCCTAATGTTACTTTTACAGCATCTGCAAGAATGTTTACACCCTTTAACATTCGATCTCTTGCATCAGCAGAAAACTTAACTTCTTTTGCAGCCATTTTTTTATCCTTCCTAGTTTAATTATTCTACTATGCCCATGATGTCAGACTCTTTCATTATTAAGAGTTCTTCATCACCGACTTTAACTTCAGTACCTGACCATTTGCCAAATAAAACTTTGTCACCTGGTTTCACATCAAGAGCTACTCTCTTTCCAGAGTCATCTCTTTCACCTGGACCGACAGAAACAACTTCACCTTGGCTTGGTTTTTCTTTTGCTGTGTCTGGGATAATAATACCACCAGATGTTTTTTCATCTTCATCTACTCGACGTACTAAAACGCGATCATGCAATGGACGAAAGCTCATATTTAAATCTCCAATTTTTAATTGATAATTAAATAGCACTCACCCTATTAGAGTGCTAATAATTCTGATATATGGATTCTATTGAAAATTGTCAATAGATATTGATAAGATTATTCAAATAAAACTGATTTTTTTACAATTTAACAATTATTGAATTATTAATTTATAGAGATTATGTTTGTTACTGTTATTTGATAACTTATTGCGCACGCTCATGATAATTCCAAAGAAAAGTGATCTTCACAAAAATTATAAGCTCATCCTTTGTGATATTTGGGGTGTTATTCATAACGGCAAAGATTATTACCCAAAAGCTGTTGAGTTTTTGAGGGATTTTCAGAGGCAAGGTGGCTTAGTTTTTTTGATTACTAATGCACCAAGAAGGTCTTCAGTTGTTAGGGAATATCTATTAAATATGGGTATAGATAAATTAATTTGTGAAAATATTGTTACATCTGGTGATTGTAGTTACAATTGGATTTGTTCTATCGCTGATAAACCTATCTTTCATATTGGGCCAAAAAAAGATTACTCACTCTTTTCTGATCTGGATTTGAATTTGGCAGATCAAAAGTCTTGCTCAGAATGCATATGTACTGGGTTTTTTGATGAATATACCGAAACGCTGAATGATTATGAAGAGTTATTGAACACCCTCTTGGATAGAAATATTAAGATACATTGTGCAAATCCAGACTTGTATGTCCACAGAGGAGAAGTTAAATTACCCTGTGCTGGCCTGATTGCCCAAAAGTATATTCAGTTGGGGGGGGATGTTAGTTATTTTGGTAAACCATTCAAACCCATTTACGATTTGGCTTTAGATGAAGCTAATAAGAGACAAAAAAATTTAATTAGTAAATCAGATATTCTTGCAATCGGAGATGGTTTACATACTGATATTTCTGGTGCGGACAATTTTAAGATAGACTCAATGTTTATTCTTAATGGTGTACATAAAAATGATATTGTTAACAAAAACCATAGTTCTAAAATTGATATAGATATGATAAGAGATTATATCAATTCCAATTTTTCTTTGAGTGAAGAACCACGATACATACAAACTGAGCTTAAGTGATGATATGCATATAATTAATGGTTATAATAATATTCCTGACATGTACAAAAAAAGTGTCATTGCTATAGGTAATTTTGATGGCATACATCTTGGCCACAAACATCTTCTCAATAAAGTATTAGAAGTTGCCAATGCTGAGGATAAAAAATCTGGTATTATTACTTTTGATCCTCATCCAAAAGCTTATTTTGGTGGTTTAAAAAATTTTCATCAAGTAATAACAGATGATATCAAAATTGAAATTTTAGAAAAACTTAAAATCGATGTTTTATTTGAGTTAAATTTTGATAAAAGTTTTTCAAAAATGAGCCCAGAAGAGTTTTTTTTGGAAGTAATTTACAAAAATTTAGAGGCTTCTCATGTGATTGTTGGTGAAGATTTCAGATTTGGATATGAAAGGTCTGGTAATATTCAAAAGTTAGAAGAACTGTGTAATTCAAAAAACATTGGCTTTGACAGTATTCAGAAACAAAAAGATATAAATTCAGTTATTTACTCCTCCTCACTAGTTAGGACTAATATAAAAAACGGTAATATCAGGGATCTAACTAAATTACTTGGACATTATTGGTATGTAAATGGTCATGTAAAACACGGAAAGAAAAAAGGAACTGAGATGGGTTTCCCAACAATTAATATTGAATTTCAGGATTCACTTAAATTAGCGCACGGAATATACGCAACAAATGTTTATTTGGAAGGGGAAAAATATCATGGAGCATCTTATTATGGAGCTCGCCCTACATTCAATGATCATGGGGATATCCTAGAAACTTATATTTTTGACTTCGACGGAGATATTTATAATCTAGAGGTCAAAATTGAGTTCATTGATTTCATAAGACAAGATCAAAAATTTAAAAACGAAGAAGAACTCAAAAAACAAATGGAAATTGATTGTTGTAATATTAGAGATAAACTGCAATATTACGACAAAAATACTAGTTTAATAGATAATTCATAAGCAATAGAAGTAATGACAGACAGTAAGGATAAAGCAGAAATAAATTGGGCGGAGACGATTCTGCTTCCAAAAACTGATTTCCCGATGAGAGCAAACCTTCCTGACGCCGAACCATCCATCCTTAAGAGATGGGAAGCAGAGGATATTTATCATCAAAACAGAATTAATGCTAATGGGAATGTATCATTTGTATTGCATGACGGGCCTCCTTACGCAAATGGAAATCTACATATTGGCCATGCTCTAAATAAGATTCTAAAAGATCTTATTGTAAGATCAAAATCTATGATGGGGTATAATGTATCTTATATACCTGGCTGGGATTGCCACGGATTGCCAATTGAATGGAAAATAGAAGAAAAATATCGCGAGAAAGGAATAGACAAAGACTCAATTCCTATCAATCAATTCCGTGATGAGTGTCGTGATTTTGCTACTCATTGGATAAATGTACAAAAAGATGAGTTCAAGCGTCTCGGTGTAATTGGAGATTGGGACAATTCATATACAACTATGAAATTTGAATCAGAAGCACTTATCGCAAAAGAGCTATTAAAAATAGCGACTATGGATGGAGCTTTGTACAGAGGTTCTAAACCAGTTATGTGGTCGGTGGTCGAAAAGACTGCTCTAGCAGAAGCTGAAGTTGAATATTTGGACTATGTCTCAGATGCAATATGGGTAAAATTTGCAGTGGATAGCGAAAAAACAAAGATAGAAGAAAATGATACATCAAAATTTTTAGCAGGAACTTATATTATTATCTGGACCACTACACCCTGGACAATACCAGGAAATAGGGCAATATCATTTTCATCTGATATTAAATATAGCTTGTATCAAATAGAAGAAACAGAAGGTGAAGTGTGGGCCAAAGTCGGAGAGAAATATCTAATTGCTGATAGCCTAGTAGAAGCTGTGATGAGCTCCGCAAAAGTAGTCAGATATACAAAAATTAAAGAAGTGCTCCCTGATGTAATCAAATCAGTAGTATGCAACCATCCATTTAAGTCTGTTTTTAAAGGGTTTGAATTCCAAGTCCCATTACTTGATGGAAATCATGTAACCGATGATGCGGGTTCAGGCTTTGTTCATACTGCTCCGGGGCATGGTACTGATGACTTTGAAATATGGATGAAATACAAAAAATATATTGAAAAATCTGGGATAGACAGTTCAATACCATACACCGTAAATGAGGATGGGGCATTTAATTCAAATATTGATGGGTTTAATGGCATTTTCGTTTTTGATAAAAATGGTAAAAAAGGAAAAGCAAACGATTACGTTATTAGTAAATTAGCAGATGCTAATTCAATAATTGCGCGAAAAAGATTTGAACATCAATACCCTCATTCCTGGAGATCAAAGAAACCTGTAATTTTTAGAAATACTCCGCAGTGGTTTATTTCAATGCAGGATAATAAGCAAGAGGGTCTTAGATCCATTGCATTAAAATCAATTTCTGAGACTAAATTTTACCCACCTGCTGGAAAGAATCGACTGAATTCCATGATCGAAAATAGGCCAGACTGGGTTCTATCTAGGCAAAGAGCATGGGGGGTTCCAATTGCATTATTTGTAAATAAAACCGATGGCAGTTTTATTCCAAATAAAGATTTCAAAAAATCTGAAGAATTCCTTGAACGTGTATATGAAATATTCTCACATGAGGGTGCAAATGCTTGGTTCGAAGAAGGATCTGAAAAAAGATTTTTAGATGGTATTGTGGATAATATTAACAACTGGGAAAAGGTTAATGATATACTAGACGTTTGGTTTGAGTCTGGAACAACCCATGCTTTTGTTTTGGAAAATAGTGAAGGAAAATTATGGCCAGCCGATATGTATCTGGAAGGAAGTGACCAGCATAGGGGATGGTTTCATTCATCATTACTTGAAAGCAGTATCACTAGAGGAAGGGCACCATATAAATCCGTTCTAACTCATGGCTTTACCATGGATAAGGATGGGAAAAAAATGTCAAAGTCCCTTGGAAATGTGGTATCTCCTCAAGATGTTGTGAAGAAATATGGTGCAGATATCTTAAGGTTATGGGTTGCTTCAACAGATTATAGTGATGATCAGCGTATTGGAGATGAAATATTAAAATCAATTGTAGAAGCATATCGTAAAATCAGAAATACAACACGCTGGATGCTGGGTGTTCTGTCAAATTATGATGAAAAATGGGTGTATAATAAAATAGATATGGATGAACTTGAACTCTATATGCTTGATAGACTTACACATCTGCAGAGTGAGGTTTTAGAGGCTTATAATCAATATGATTACAGAAGAGTTACCACATTACTTATGAATTTTATCAATTTAGAATTATCTGCATTTTATTTTGATATAAGGAAAGATTGCCTATATTGTGATGCTTTTTCTAGCAACAAGAGAAGATCAACTCTATACGTAATAAATAATATTTTTAATGTACTCATAAAACTTTATTCACCCATACTAAGCTTCACTATGGATGAGGTTTGGGGACATTACAAATTCAATGATAATAAGTCGATTCATAAAAGTCATTTTGTTCCGATCAATACAGAATGGATAAATAAAGACTTAGATTTAAAATGGTCAAATATAAAAAAGTTAAGAAAGACTATTACAGCTGCTTTAGAAATAAAGAGAAAAGAAAAAAAAATTGGTTCTAGTCTTGAGGCTGGCGTAAAAGTATATACAGATGATAATAACCTCTTAAGCGCGATAAAAGATATAGATCTTGCTGAGATTTCAATTACAAGCAGTTCCAGTGTTGTCAATCAATCACCTATCGAGGGTAGTTTTATACTTGAAGAAGAGCCTAATATCGGTGTGGTTGTAGAAATGGCAAAAGGAGCTAAATGCCAGAGATCATGGCGAATATCTGAGGATGTAGGCAAAGATCCAGAGTATCCGACACTGTCCCTAAGAGATGCTGAAGCTGTCAGAGAATTCATGAAATTGAAATAAGTATCATCTGAATGATAATTGAAAATATCAACTTCTTATCACAGCTCAAGAGATACACTCTACACATTTGTGCTCTATTTCTCTTTGATAGATTAACAAAAATTTACATACTAAATGTATTGAATGATAACAAAGGGCCAATTACTCTAACAGATTTTTTTGATCTAGTTTTGGTTTGGAATAAAGGGATTAGTTATGGGCTTTTCCCGCAAGACAGTTATGCAGGACAACTTATTATTAGTGTCGTATCTTTTCTAATTTGCCTTTGGGTGCTGAAAATTATAAATAACTCAGGTAATAAATTTGGAATGATCTCAAGTATACTAATTATTTCAGGTGCGATCTCAAATATCATGGATAGGGTAATCTACTCTGCAGTTGCAGATTTTTTTTATTTTCATATAAAAAATTTCAGTTGGTATGTGTTTAATATTGCGGATATTTATATAGTAATGGGTCTATTCATATTGATATATGGCTATATTTATCCTAACATTAACAAAAAAGAATTTAGTTAAATGAACCTTAGTAAAAATTATTTATCAAAAGTATTTCTTCTCTTATTACTTTTTCTATTGCCTAGTTGTGGTTCTTCACTAAAGGAATTTGTTTCTACTTCTTATTCAGGCAACGCATTACAAGCAGGTCCCCCAGACGAATTTTTGACTATAACTAAAAAACCACTTAAAATGCCACCAGATTATCTATTAAGACCTCCAAGTGAAAATCAGGTCATGTTTATTGATGAGCCTATGACAAGTGCTAAAGATGCAGTTTTGGGCGCGCAAAATATTAATGAAGTGTCAGAAGGTGAGATTTATATTTTACAAATGGCAAAGGCTGAAGATGCAAACTCTGAAATCAAGAAGGAATTATACGCTGAAGAAGGGGCTTTTGAGGATGAGACACTGGCAGAGTATTTAGCGCGATTAAAGAGTGAAAATAATGAAGTTTTAGATCCTGAACTTGAGTCTGAGAGATTGAATGAAATAAGTCCAATAACAAATAATGAACCAATTATTTCTATGGATGATAGCGTCAATGTTGAGGGTTTAAGTATGAATCAATTTATGCTAAGCAATCTAAAGGTGGGTTCAAGCAAATCAAATGATAACGTAAATTATGATATCAGAATTGAGGATGTTCTTGGTATTGATAAAGTGAAAGAAGAATCAAATCCCGCATATGAACTTCAGGAAGGCTCGGAGACAGAGGGGGAAAATAATTTTGACACCGAAATGCCAAACGTATTTAAGGGACTATGGGGAGAGTTGAGCAGTGGCTTTGGGTTGTTTTAAAAAACGAACGTACGTTCGGTAATTGATATGACAATAAAGCTTCTTGATAATAATACAATAAATCAAATTGCTGCTGGTGAGGTTATTGAAAAACCAGCTTCAATAGTCAAAGAATTAATTGAAAATTCTATAGATGCTAATGCTAAAACCATCACCATCAGAATTAAAGATGGTGGTAAAGAGTATATTGAAATTGAAGATGATGGAGATGGAATGTCTCCAACAGATCTAGAACTCTGTATTAAGAGGCATGCTACTTCAAAACTTAATTCAAATACTCTACAAAATATAAAAACTCTTGGATTTAGAGGAGAAGCACTCCCCTCTATTGGCTCTGTCTCAAGATTAGAAATTATATCTAAAATAAACAGTAACACTGGATATCAAATTGTTGTCGATTATGGTGATATCAAAGACTATAAAAAATCAGCTGCAAATCAAGGTACAGTGGTAAAAGTTAGTAATATCTTTCTAAAATTACCAGCGAGGTATAAATTTTTAAAAAGCTCGAGAGCTGAACAATATTCTATAGTTGACTCTGTAAAGAGACTTGCTCTATCAAATCCAAGTATATTATTCAATGTTGAGATAGATAACGTAAAATATATGAGTTATGGATCTATTGATGGTGATCATAAGGAAATTTTTGAATGGAGAATAAAAGAAATACTCGGTACTGACTTCATGAAAAATATGATAGAATTAAGATGTGAAGACCCTCATTTGAGCATTGTTGGAAATATTGGTTTACCATCATACAATAGATCTAATTCTAATAATCAATACTTACTTGTAAATAATCGAATAATTCAAGATAGGAAATTGAGTGGAGCTATTAGAGCTGCATACGGAGATAAACTCCCTAAGGGGAGATTTCCGATCTTTGTAATTAAAATAAATGTTCCATATGACTTAGTAGATGTAAATGTCCATCCCTCGAAATCTGAGGTTAGATTTATTGATGAGAGAATTATACAATCAAAATTAGTCAGTACTATACGAGGAGCTCTAAATCAAAAAGTCAACCAGAGCTTAAATGTGTTTAGTCAGTTTTATGAAAAAAGAGTCAGTCAAATTAATAAAAGTCAATATGACAGACAACAAATCAACTCTCAGGTTAATCTATCAATGTATGATTTCGATGAATCATACACTATAAATAACCAAAAAAATGATGAGATTCTAAAAGAAGAAAACTTATCTTCAAATGCAATAAGTAATGATATTAATGAGTTTCCTCTAGGCTTTGCTAAAGCGCAGATTTTTAAAAATTATATACTCGCTCAAAATTCGGAAGGTATGATCATTGTCGATCAACATGCTGCACATGAAAGAATTGTTTTCGAAAAACTAAAAGAAAGTATTCATGAGAATGTAATTGAAAAGCAAATATTGCTTATCCCACATATTTATGCGTGCGATCAATTTGACAAAGAAAAATTATTATCATTTAAAAATGATTTAGATACTGTAGGTATTGAAGTTGAAGAATTTGGTGATGAAGTACTTATCAGATCTATCCCTTCATTGATAAGAGATTCTAATGTGAATGAATTAATGCGGGATTTATTAGATTTACCTTCTGATGAGTTCATGAGAAGAACGCTTGAAAATAGAATAAATGATATTTTATCAAAAATATCATGTTATGGTTCGGTTCGCAGCGGAAGAGTATTAAAAGTTGATGAAATGAATGCGTTACTTAGAGAAATAGAGAAAACACCAAATTCGGGTCAATGTAATCATGGAAGACCTACGCATATTTTCTTAAGTCAGACAGAGATTGAGAAACTATTTGAGAGAATTTAGGTAACTTCAAAGAATAATACTTGAGTATTACCATAGACTTTTCTTTCAATCTGTTTAAATCTTTTATTTGTGGTTAATTTTTGATCAATACTTTCTTCGATCACAATTAGAGATCCTTTCTTAAATAATTGATTATTCGTCAAAAAATTAAATATTATTGGTGCAAAATCATTCTTATATGGAGGATCTGCTAATATTAGATTAAAATTACTACCATAATTGAAAGCTCGATTACTCTTTAAATCAAACAACTTAGAGGATGATTTCTCACTAAAGTTACAGCTTATTACGTTTTTTTCACATATTGATAATGATTCTCTACTTTTATCGACAAATAAGCAATTATTTGCTCCTCTTGATAATGCTTCAATACCAAGGGCACCAGAACCAGAGAATAAATCGAGCACTGCAGAGTCTTCGAAACGAAAATTTATATTTCCATGAGAGAGTACATTAAATATTCCCATCTTTACTTTATCTGAAGTGGGCCTAATATTAATATCTTTACTTGAGATTAATTTTTTACCCTTGGCAATACCTGTTATCACACGCATCCATCTAACCTAAATAACCTATTTTTTTTAGTCGACCTTTTATTATTTCTTTTGGTAGTTCAATGAATTCACCTTTCTGTATATTATTTAATTCAAATGGACCAAAGTTTGTTCTAATTAATCTATTGATTTGCAATCTAAAGTGCTCACAAATATTTCTAATTTCTCTATTTTTGCCTTCTGATATTCCAATACTGAGCCATGTATTAGATTGACTGTAGGATATTATATTTGCAGTAATAATATTGTACTGCACACGACTTATTGTTATATTTTCTTGTATATTTGCAATTAAATCTTCAGCGACTTTACCACGAACTTTTATTTTATACTTTCTAATTATTTTGTTATCAGGGTGCTCCATATAACGCGATAAATTACCATCATTTGTAAATAATAGTAATCCCTCAGTATTTAAATCCAACCTTCCAATAGGCATTATATGATTAATATTTTTAGGCAGTAAATCGAAAATGGTTTTCCTGCCCTGAGGATCCTTACTTGTTGATATAAAACCTTTTGGCTTATTTAGTAGCCAAATTTTTGTATGAAAATTAGTATTTATTTTTTTACCATTAATAACTATTTTTTCACTACCATCCACTAGAATTGCAGGACTACTTAAGATTTGACCGTCGACTTCAACTTTCCCTTCATGAATAAGTTTTTCTGCATCTCTTCTTGAATAAGCACCAGAATGAGCAATTAATTTAGCGATCCGTTGGGGAACTTCTTTTTTATTGGTTATATTTGACATAATTTGATTATATTAAAAAAAACAAAGTTTGCATGAATTGTTTTTGAGGTAAACAATGAAATTTATGGAAATTGCAATTGAAGAGGCATTAAAAGCTAAGAACAATAACGAGGTTCCCATTGGTGCTGTTTTGGTGCATAAAAGTGGGAAAATAATATCTAAGGCACATAATTTAACAGAATCATCTCACGATCCAACTTCACATGCAGAGATAGTCGTAATCAGATTAGCTTGTGAGAAATTAAAAACAAACAGATTGGTTGATTATGATTTATTTGTAACAATGGAACCATGTTTAATGTGTACTGGTGCGATATCTAATGCAAGGATCCGTAGATTGTATTTTGGAGCTTATTCATCCAAAAGGAATGATATGGTGGCATTCCACTTAAATCAATATTTTTTATCAGATGAGTCTAATCATTCGCCAGAAATCTATGGGGGTATTTTAGAAATTGAGTGCAGTAAACTAATAAAGTCTTATTTTAAAACAAAAAGATAATTTACCCCAAAGCTCTCCAAGCAATATCCTCCCTGTAAATTTTACCTTTATAGTGTATTTTTTTTATCGCTTCGTATGCATTACCTCTTGCATTTTCAATTGTATTATCAATGGAAGTTACATTTAGTACTCGTCCACCAGTAGCAATCAGCTTCCCATCTCTAATTTTAGTGCCAGCATGGAAGACTTTTATTTTTTGGTTCTTTTCTGCTTCATCAATTCCAGTGATTTTTTCGTTTTGATTATATTGATTTGGGTAACCATCATTTGCTAGAACTACAGTAAGTGCCTTTTGATCATACCATTCAAGTTTGTAAGATTTTAAATCTCCATTTACAACGCTCATAACTAATTCTGTAAAATCTGATTTTAATAACATTAGTAATGATTGGGTTTCTGGATCACCAAATCTGATATTATATTCTATGAGCTTTGGCTCGTTATCTTTTATCATTAATCCAGCGAAAAGGACGCCTTTGTAGTTTATTCCTCGATTTTTTAAACCATTTAGTGTGGGCTCAAGAATTTGACTAATTATTTTATTTTCAAGATTTTTAGTGAGAAGTGGTGGAGGGCAATAAGCACCCATACCACCAGTGTTAGGACCTAAATCACCATTTAGGAGTCGTTTATGATCTTGTGCGCCAATTAATGGGTACATATTTGTACCATCTGTGACTGCAAAGTAGCTTATCTCTTCTCCATCTAGAAATTCTTCAATCACAACAGACTGATTTTTTCCAAAACGTCCATTAAATATATTTTTAAGGGCGTCAATTGCATCATCATAATTTCCACATATAGAAACACCTTTTCCAGCAGCCAAACCATCTGCTTTTATAACATAAGGAGGCTCTAGACTTTTTAGATAATCTTCTGCAGCTACAAAATCTATGAACCATTTTGCGTGACCGGTTGGAATATTATTTTCAAAGGATATTTCTTTAGTAAACTTTTTGGATGACTCTAATGCAGATGCTAGCTTATTAGGGGCAAAAACTTTTACCCCAATATCTTCAATAAGGTCGGTTAGTCCTTCACAAATTGGAACTTCTGGTCCTATGATCACAAGATCAATAGAATTTTTTTTAATAAATGAAATGATTTTATCAAATTGAAGTTGATCAATATTTACACATTCACAATATTCAAGCATGCCAGGGTTGCCGGGTATAGCATATATCATGTTATTATTTGAGTTCTTAGATAATGCCATCGAAATGGCATGTTCCCGACCACCGCTTCCAATTATTAGTATTTTCATTTATTTGAATTTTAGTTTAAATTTTGATTTTAACGCAATATAATAATAACCTATAAGTTGATAATGTTAATTTAAATTCTTTGTTTATGAATGTTTTTTGTTAATGAAAATATCCCAGAATTTTCAGTAAGTGAAATTTCAAATGAAATAAAAAAATCACTGGAAGGAGGTTTTGGTTATGTGAAAGTTAGAGGTGAGGTATCAGGGCTTAAAATAAGCAAGAATGGGATTGTGTATCTATCATTGAAAGAAGAAAAAGATCTCATAAATGCTGTAATTTGGCCAGATACATACCGACATTTGACTGTGATACCAGAGGAAGGTCTTGAAGTTGTAGCCTCAGGAAGAATCACCACTTATTCAAAAGGGATTTCAACTTATCAAATACATATAGAAAGTATTGAACTTGCTGGCGAGGGTGTATTAAAGGCAAAATTTGAAAAATTAAAGCAACAACTATTGGCAGAAGGTCTGTTTAATGAAGTTCATAAAAAAATTTTACCTAAATATCCAAAAAGTGTTGCTATTGTCACATCATTAACTGGTTCTGTAATCAGAGATATATTGAAAGTTTTTAATGATAATGGTTATCCTTGTGATGTATCTATTATTGACGTATCCGTACAAGGTGAAAAGTGTCCAATTGAAATTAGTGAAGTAATTCATCGTCTTAATAATCTAAATCGCGATGGATCCAGAAAGCCTGATATAATTTTGGTAGCCAGAGGAGGAGGCTCCTATGAGGATCTGTGGGGCTTTAATGATGAAACATTAGTGAGGTCTGTATTTAATTCTGGCATCCCAGTGGTGAGTGCAATTGGCCATGAGACAGACATAAGCCTTATTGATCTTGTTGCAGATTTTAGAGCAGCTACACCTACCGCAGCAGCAAATAAAATTTTTCCAAAGATAGATGAAATTTATTCTAAAATAAATTCACATGAAAATAGACTAAATATATTCATACAAGATAAAATTAAAGAAACATGGCTCAATCTAAACTATTTTAAACAGTCATTTTCAATTATTGGAAAAAGCTACTTACAAGAGAAGTTATTGACATTTAGTGGAGTATTTGGAAGATTATCAAAAAAATCATTGGAAGATAACATCGATAAAAAAGCCTCTAGATTAATTTATAGCCAAAACTTACTTTTTTTAGGGGCAAATAAAATTATTAGTGTAAAAGACTCCTGCAGTATTAGTGCAAGTAACAACCTAAACTTCCATTCAAAAAACATGATAACTGATAGAAAAAATAAAATACATTCAATATCAAGATTACTTGGATCATTGGATTATAAAAATATATTAAATAGAGGATATGCAGTTATTAAGTCTCCTGATGATATAGTAATTTCTTCACTAAAAGATGCAGAAGATCATCAATCAATGAGGGTTATATTTTCTGATGGCAAACTAGATGTGACAAATAAAAGGAAATAGGAAGTCAAATGATTAAATTCAGTGAAATAGGTAGCACAGAAAAACAAGCTAAAATAAAATACTTAGACGGTGAGTTTGAAATAATTAAGGATGGACAATACGTTTTATGTGCTGTTTCTGGGAAGAGAATTAGTTTAAATGATTTAAAATATTGGTCAGTTGAAAGACAAGAGGCCTACGATAGTGCACATTTATCTCTCATGCAGCATAAAAAAAATATTTAAATACAAAAAATGCTGTTTACTATTTAATGATATCCAAAATTGAATCTAAATTATTAAATTTAATTTCAATATTTTGCACATCAATCATTGTTCTTAGTTTGTGGTTAGGATCATTTTCATCGTCGATCCTGACAAAATCTTTTTCTGTTGTGATCAAAGTATACTTTTCATGACTCTTGCCAATATTGATGAGCTGCTCAATTTCTTTTTTTGTAAATTTATGATGATTTTTGAAAGTGAGTTTATCCAATAAATTATAATTTCTTTCAATAAGTGATCGATAAAATTTATTTGGCAAACCAATTCCTGTAAATGCAACTCTATCAGATATTTCGCTGAACTTATTTTTGAAGCAAGTGCTCGCTTGAATGATAATTTTTCTTGAACTAAAAATGTTATTTTTAATTTTATTGGATAATTTATCTGGATCTACTATTAAAATAAAGTCAGCGAAATTTATTGAAGTCTCTAATTTACCTATGTAGTCTCCAGCTGGGAATTGATAATGATTTATACCGGAAATATTACTATCAATAACTAAAATATTTATCTTATTTTCAATAGAAATATCCCTGTAGCCATCATCCATAACAATGAAATCATATTTAAAGTTATCGTTTATATATTTAAGACCCTTAGTTCTGTTATGCGAAACAAAAGTGTCTGATATATTTGATAATAAAATAGACTCATCACCCACATCACTACTTCTATGTTTTTTTGTAACCAATGTTGGTTCTTTTATTGACCCACTATATCCTTTGGATAATGAACAGATACTCTTTCCTTGAGAGATTAGAAAGTTAATTATTGCTATTTCAGTTGGAGTTTTGCCACCACCGCCTATTAATGGGCTACCTATTGATATGATTGGTATGGTTGATATATATTTTTTTTTTAGCTTATAATTTAATTGTGAAAGATAAGAATATATATAACTAAATGATATTAAAACAATGTGAAATTTTGTTTTTTTATTCCACATTAGAGGTCTTTTCATGAATAATCTCCATCTTTAAGAGACAAAATATTTTTTATTTCATTTTCAACAGATAATTTCTTGGTATCGATTATATTTTTTATATTTTTTCTTGTTAATTCTATTCGGTCTAT
>CALJEH010000020.1 GCA_938074435.1 uncultured Alphaproteobacteria bacterium | reverse complement strand
AATTGATCATTTAGTTTTAAGTTCACCATCAATTAGATACATATCTGCTTCCGATAACGCTCTATCAATATACACCAAACAATAATTGATAGAATGTGTACCATAAAATCCAATCTGTTTGTGGCTATACATTAGGGGGTTGCCAGGAGGTTGTAGTTTTCCTTTAAAAGGTAATCTTGTGAAGGTTTTTTTTGAAAGTGCTTTTTGATGGAATACTCTAGAAATAATTTCTTGCCCAATAAAACAACCCTTTTTGAATGAAATTGATTTAGTGTAATATGGTAATTCATGTGGAAATATTGTATCCGAATAATAATCCTTTCCTAATTCGACTACGGAATTAAAAATTCTATTATCATCATAGACATCTTCAGTTGCATTTATGTTATCACCCATTAATTTATAATTAACAAACCTCGTTCCATTATCAGGATTTCTTGGATCTTTTGGATGGCTTATATTTTGCTGCGTCCAGTACGCAAATAGATTATTTAATCTATCGAGTCTGACATCACTTCTAAGTTTATAAAAAGATAGATATTTTACTAGTTCCTTAGAAGAATTTCTATCTATATCAATTAAAATTTTTTCTTCAAATTTATGTAAGTAGAAATCAAATAAGATTTTGCCTTTACTTGTAAGAAGAAATGAATGAATTATTTTCTTTAAATTAATTTCTGTCACGTCATTTGTAACAATGTTTTGCAAAAAAGAAATTGAGTCATTACCTGATATTTCAATAACTTCTCTATTTGATAAAAGATCCATGTTTAATTTTTTCAAAAATATTTTATCTATAATATAGTAAATTATATATGAAATATCATTTTTAAAAATATTAATATGCCAAAAACTATTAATGCATGGCTCATTACCCAAGAGCGTGAAACTACAAAAGCACAATATCTTGAGCTTGATGGATACAAATATCTTGATAATGAGGTAACAGTTGAAATAAAAAATTCTGCGATTAATTATAAGGATGCTCTTGCACTAACAGGAACTGCTCCAATAATTAGGAACTTTCCTCTAATACCTGGGATAGATTTTAGTGGAGTAGTTATTAAATCAAATGGAAAATATATAAAAGAAGGGGACAAAGTTTTCACAACTGGTTGGGGGCTTGGTGAATTGTACCATGGCGGTTTATCTTCTCACTGCTCATTTGAAGAAAAGAAATTAATCAAAATACCAGATCATTATACCTATGATAATGTCATGGGTTTGGGTACTGCTGGACTTACGGCTGGTCTAGCTGTGAAAAGTATAATTGAGAATAATATTACACCTTGCAATGGAAAAATTCTAGTCACTGGGCCATCAGGAGCTGTCGGTGGGATTGCAGTTAAATTATTATTAAAATATGGATATGAAGTATCTGTTGTTACATCACGGAAAAAAGAAAATAGATCCTATTTAGAGGAATTTGGATCTATTGAAATACTTGATGCTCAAGATTTTATGAATAAACCAAATATGCTCTCAAAAGAATTATGGGCAGGAGCTGTTGATGTAGTTGGTGGTAATATTTTAGAGAATATTATCACACAAACAAAGAGGGCTGGTGTTGTATCAGTTTGTGGTCAAGTTCTAGGATTAAATCTAAATAGTAATGTTGCCCCTTTCATTCTGAGAGGCATTAAACTGATAGGAATTGACTCATCTTTTTGTCCAGAACAAAAGAGGAGAGATGTATGGAATAATTTATTTGATTTAATTGATGCGAGAGATATTCTGCAATTTACAGAGAAAATTCCTATAACTGATGCTTTAAATAGAGCAGAATTAATGATTGCTGGAAGAAATAGAAAAAGAATAATATTAGAAAACTAAGTTATTTTAGATAATCCTTAATAATATCACGAGCTCCATCAATTAGTTTTAACTGATTTAGATCAGGCAGTTTGTGCCAAGAAGCATCTATCACATCGTCACCAAAATTTGGTTCTCCTCTGATGTATGAACATTCATATACTGATAGAACATAATGTAATCTGATATTATTTTTATCATCAACCCTAATTACATTAGAATTTGTAATTAATCCTAGAACATCAACCTCAATGGAGGTTTCTTCATGTACTTCCCTTATCAGTGCGTTTTGAAGAGTCTCTCCAAGTTCTACAGCACCTCCAGGCAAACTCCATATATTATCAATAGCATTTTTCTTTACTAACAATATATTCTGATTATGAACTATGACACCTGCAACTGCACTAATTGGTCTATCTGGGTAATCTCTTTTAATCATGATTAATTATAATTATTTTGAAGCTCTCTTTAGTCTATCATTAATTGCCTCTCCAATGCCGGAATTAGGTATTGGCGCTATCGCAATTTTCTTGATTTTTCTATCATCTAGCTCTCTTAAAACCGAATATATCTTATTAGCAAATTCAGATAAATCTGCATTTGGTGATAAATTAATAGAGTTGGTAAAATTATCACTCTTTCCAATTGTAATATAAAACTCATCTTTATCTGGCTCTTTAACATTTATTCTAAGTGATGCCTTTGGTGCATAATGTTTTTCCAATTGCCCTGGTGCGATGATTTCCTTTTCTGAGGTCTCATCTATAATTAGTTTTGTTGTTCTGAATATATCTTCTTTTGTAATACTACCTTCTCTCAATATTTTAAGTTTACGATTCCGAGCGTCAATGATAGTAGATTCAATGCCATGCAAACATGGACCATTGTCAATTATCATATCAATTTGACTTCCAAAATCATCATAAATATGAGAAGCACTTGTAGAGCTCACTGTGCCTGATAAATTTGCGCTAGGTGCTGCGATTGGCTTACCAAATTTTTCTAGTAAGAGGTGAGCAATTTTATTTGATGGTATTCTAATTGCAATTGAATTAAGTCCCGCGGTTGCAATTTCTGAGATACCATTATTAACTTTGCGATTAAGTAAGATAGTTAGAGGTCCTGGCCAAAATTGTAATGCAATTTTTTTTGAAATATCAGAAAATTCACCTAGAGACTCAGCGAGTTTAAAACTAGAAACATGTATAATTAAGGGATTTATCTTTGGTCTATTTTTTATATCATATATTTTATCTATTGCATGGTTCGAGTAGGCATTGCCACCAAGTCCATAAACGGTTTCTGTTGGAAAACCTATAACACCAGATTGATTCAATACATCCACTGCTTTATTAAGACTATAGTTGTTTGGTTTATAAATAGTTTTTTTCATTTTTTATTCACTCGATCAAGATATTTATATATAGTTTTATAGTGTTTAGTCAAAATCATTAATCATTAATTATTTATTATCACTAGAGTAGGTTAAAGCAATGAACAAAAAATCAAATCTTTCTGATATTAGTACACTTGATTTTGAGGAAGCGATGGATCAATTAAATGAAATTATTGAAGGCTTGGAAAGCGGCGATGTGAAATTATCTGAGTCTGTAGAAAAATTTGAATATGGTTCAAAACTTGCAAAACATTGTAAGGAACTTCTTGAAAACGCAGAATCTCGAATCAAGGCTATTAAGATAGACAAAAAAGGTGAAATAATCAGCGAAAAGGACACAAGTTTATCTGATGAAAGTGATCTTTGATGAGCAAAACACCTTATCTAGATGCAATTGATGATCCATCAATTCTTAGAAGATTAGATGAAAAAGATTTACCAATTCTTGCAAATGAATTGAGAAGTGAACTAATTAAAATTGTATCTAAGACAGGTGGGCATCTGGGTGCAGGATTGGGTGTTGTTGAGCTAACTATTGCTTTACATTATGTTTTTAATACTCCATATGACCGGATTATTTGGGATGTTGGACATCAATCATATCCACATAAAATTCTGACCGGAAGAAGAAACCAAATGTACACCCTAAGGACTGGAAGAGGGATATCTGGTTTTACAAAAAGATCAGAAAGTGAATATGATCCATTTGGAGCAGCTCATTCATCTACATCAATATCATCTGGACTTGGTATGAGTGTTGCACGAGATATCCAGAAAGAAGATTATAACATAATTTCTGTTATTGGTGACGGTGCCATGAGTGCAGGTATGGCATTTGAAGCTCTAAACAATGCCGGAGCAATGAAAAATAAATTAATTGTCATCCTAAATGATAATGATATGTCAATTGCACAACCAGTAGGAGCCATGAGTGCTTATTTAGCAAAATTAATATCAGGAGGGTTTTATCGGGGTTTTAGAAATTATGCGAAAAAAATCATAAGACATCTTCCAAATACAATGAAAAAGATTTTACAAAAAGTTGAAGGTCATGGGAGAAGTTTTTTTACAGGAGGAACTTTATTTGAAGAGCTTGGATTTTACTACGTGGGACCAATAGATGGTCATAATTTCAATCATCTGCTCCCAATATTGAAAAATGTTAAGTCACATAATGATGGTCCAATTCTTGTTCATGTCGTAACTAAGAAAGGAAAAGGATATTCCCCTGCTGAGAATTCGGCAGATAAATATCATGGTGTATCAAAATTTAATGTAGATACAGGTATACAAGAAAAAAAACTATCAAATATTCCTACATATACAAAAGTCTTTTCAGATCAATTAGTATCTGAAGCAGCACTAGATGATAAAATTATTGCAATTACTGCAGCAATGCCATCCGGAACAGGTCTTGATGCATTCCAATATAATTTTCCAGAAAGATATATTGATGTTGGGATTGCAGAACAACATGCAGTAACATTTGCTGCAGGTCTTGCAACTGAGAAATTTAAGCCATTTTGTACGATCTATTCAACATTTCTTCAAAGAGCATATGATCAAATTATTCATGATGTTGGAATCCAAAATTTACCAGTCAGATTTGCTATAGATAGGGCAGGGTTTGTTGGTGAGGATGGAGCAACACATGCTGGTACATTTGATATTATGTATCTCTCTTCTATTCCTAATTTTGTAGTAATGGCACCTTCAGATGAATTGGAATTGGCAAGGATGGTTAAAACTGCGGTTGACTACAATGATGGTCCCATTGCTTTTCGTTATCCCCGTGGGAATGGTATAGGTGTTGAATTCCCTACTACAATTGATAAGATTCCAATTGGAAAAGGTCGAATAGTAGTCAAAGGAAATGAAGTATTGATTATATCATTTGGCTCGATATTAAAAGAGTGTGTGGCGGCTGTTGAAACCCTAAATAAATTAAATATTCAACCAACATTAATTGATGCTCGATTTGCAAAACCATTGGATACTGATTTACTAAAAAATAATATTAAATCACATAAATATATCCTAACTGTTGAGGAAGGCTCAATAGGTGGTTTTTCAGCTCAAGTAACAAAACTTATTCAAGATTTAGGTTTCTATAAGAATATTGTCTATAAAAATTTGATGATGCCAGATAAATTTATCGATCATGATACACAAGCTAACCAATTAGTAGAAGCTGGCCTTGACTCAACTAATATCGTAAAAAATATTCAAGAAATGATAGATGAAGACTAGTCAAGTAAACCAAAGATTGGATATTTGGTTAGTTGAAAATAGATTTTTTAAATCAAGAAATTCTGCGGTAAATGCAATACAGGCTGGCGGTATCATCTTAAATGGCAAGATTGAAAAAAAAATTAGTAAGAAAGTTACTTTAGGCGATAAAGTTGAAATAAAAAAAGACCATAAAGTATATGTATCAAGATCTGCTGGGAAATTAAAATATATCCTAGAAAAGACTAATAACAATATAACGGATTATGTCTGTTTAGACCTCGGAGCGTCTACGGGAGGATTTACTCAAGTGCTTCTGGAATTTGGTGTTGGGAAGGTCTATGCCGTTGATGTTGGACACAATCAATTAGACACTTTGATAAGAGAAGACTCCAAAGTAATAAATATGGAAAAAGTAGATGTTCGATATTTAGACAAAGATCTTATATCATCCGTAGATTTAATTAGTGTAGATCTTAGCTTTATTAGTCTAGATAAAGCACTGAATGAGGTTCTAATATATGCAAAAGCAGGTACTTATTTTTATATTCTATTCAAACCACAATTTGAAGTTGGTATTAATGAAGTTAATAAGAAAGGAGTTGTAAAAAATAGTGAACTTGCATGGAATTCAATTAATAAATTCCTATCATTACTGAAATTAAGGAATTTCTCAGAGATAAAAATATTTAAATCACCACTTTTAGGAAAAGAAGGAAATGAAGAATGGTTGATCTTTGCACAAAAAGAATAAATTAATTTATCCTATTTGACCTCTATTTCTTAGGTAATGATCTGCAAGTACGAGTGCCATCATGGCTTCACCAATAGGGACTGCCCTAATACCGACACACGGATCATGTCTTCCCCTTGTTATTATATCTGTATTATTATTTTCGCTATCTATGGTCCGTACCTTCTTTAGTATCGAGGATGTTGGCTTTACTGCAAATCTGACAATGATATCTTGTCCGGTTGATATTCCTCCCAAAACGCCACCTGCATTATTGGATAAAAATTTGATATTATTATTATCAATAATAATCTCATCGGCATTTTCACTACCGTTCATCTCAGCCGTTTTGAAACCTGCACCAATTTCAACTGCTTTTACAGCATTTATTGACATCATGGCAGCTGCAATTTCTTGATCTAATTTACCATAAATTGGTTCACCAAGACCAACAGGTACGTTTTCTGCAACAACTTCAATTATCGCACCTGCAGAGTCACCATCTTTACGTATCTTTTCAAGATAATCTTGCCATATTGGTATAGCATCCTTGTCAGGGCAAAAAAATGGATTACTATCTATTAAATCCCAGTCCCAATTTTCTCTTTTAATTTTATTTGGTCCCATTTGAATTAGAGCTGCTCTAATTTTAATTTCAGGTATAATTTCCCTTGCTATTGCTCCACCAGCAACGCGCATTGCTGTCTCTCGTGCAGACGATCGACCACCACCGCGGTGGTCTCTCAAACCATATTTCTTTGCGTATGTAAAATCAGCGTGTCCTGGTCTGTACTTATCGGTAATATCATTATAATCTTTTGACCTTTGGTCTTTATTTTTGATTATTATTGAAATTGGTGTTCCTGTTGTAATAAATTTATCTTCACCATTTCTAATTGTTCCTGATAAAATATCAACTATATCATCTTCTTTTCTTTGTGTTGTAAACTTTGACTGTCCTGGTTTGCGTTTATCGAGATATTTTTGAACTTGACTGAGTGATATTTCAATATTTGGAGGACATCCATCCAAAACACAACCAATGGCTTCCCCATGACTTTCACCCCATGTAGTCAATCGTAACATTTTACCAAATGTATTATGCGACATTCACTTTTCCTAAGTCACCGTGATATCTGGGGCTTCCTCGTTCTTCATACCAACAATATTATATCCCGCATCAACATGAAGTATTTCCCCTGTTACTGATTTACTAAGATCTGACAATAAATAAATAGCTGCATTCCCGACATCTTCAATGTCAACTGTTCGTCTTAAGGGTGAATTGTATTCATTCCATTTTAGAATATATCTGAAGTCTCCAATCCCAGACGCAGCTAATGTTTTAATTGGCCCTGCTGAAATTGCGTTGACTCGTGTACCATTTTTACCCATATCAACGCTTAAATATTTTACTGAGGCCTCTAAACCCGCTTTCGCAACTCCCATTACATTGTAATGTGGCATAACTCTCTCAGCACCAGAGTATGTTAGGGTTACTACAGAGGCATTCGGATTTAATATTCTCTCTGCATGTTTTAGTGTGGATGTAAATGAGTAACATGAAATATGCATTGTTTGCATAAAGTTTTCTTTAGAAGTTTCAATATATCTTCCAGTTAGTTCGTTTTTATCTGAGTAGGCTATAGCGTGGACTAGGAAGTCTATTTTTCCCCATACATTCTCTATTTTTTTTATAAGACTGATAATAGATTTTTCATCAGACACATCACATTCGATAGTAATATCTGAACCAAGTTCTTTTGCAAGTGGAATGATCCTTTTTTCAATTGCTTCCCCTTGGTAACTAAAAGCAAGTTCTGCTCCAGCATTATGCAGTGCTTTAGCTATACCCCATGCAATAGATCGGTTATTGGCTACTCCCATAACCAAACCTCTTTTTCCATGCATCAATTTCTGATTAACACTTGTATTCATATCTAATTCATACCAATTAATTATTAAGTTATATTATTATAATAAAGTAATTATGACAACTAGATGATAAGATTAAACTATGAATACTTACCAAGGATTTAATAAACAAGAATTAAACTACTCTGATCCACTTGAACTTTTTAATAGTTGGTTTGAGGAAGCAAAAAAATTGGAGATAAACGATCCCAATGCTATGGCACTAGCAACAGCCAACAAAGAAGGCCTTCCAAATGTCAGAATGGTACTACTTAAAGGAGTTGACAAGGGGCTAGTGTTTTATACCAATAAGAATAGCCAAAAGGGTACGGAGCTAGATCAAAACAGTAATGCAGCTTTGTGTTTTCATTGGAAAAGCATCAGAAAACAAGTCAGATTTAAGGGTAAAGTCTCTATTATAAATAGTGCGGAGTCGGACTTATATTTTAATTCGAGACCTCGTGGGAGTAGGATTGGTGCTATTGTTAGTAAACAATCATCAATACTTGAGAGTCCAAAAATTTTTGCTGAAGAATATGAAAAATATTCAATAAAAAATGAGAATTCAGATCTAACTAGACCAGATTATTGGAGCGGTTTTAGGTTAATGCCATCTGAGGTTGAATTTTGGTTGAACTCTGAGTTTCGATTGCATCAAAGATTAAGATTTAAACTTGATAGTAATGCTTGGATAAGAAACTACTTATATCCATAAGAAATACTATTTTCTGATTGAATAAGTATATTTGTTATTAACGGATTTTCTTTTTATAAGTTTTCTGGTAATCATTTCATCTACACTGGCTTCAACTGTAAGTTCAGCATATGTAACAAGTTTTTTACTAATCTTTTTATAAATGATTTTCGTAATCTCATGAGCGTCCAGATCTTTTGTTTCAAGAATTTTCAATATTTGATTTGATCTCTTATTCCTGTGGTTAATAAGTTCTTCACAACGTTTATGACCATCGACTATTTTATTTCCATGCCCTGGGAGAAACATTTCTCTAGTATACTTACTAATTTTATTCAAAGATTGAATGTATTGCCCCATATCTCCATCGGGTTTTCTTATCATTGTTGTTGACCAACCCATAATATGATCTCCAGTAAAAATTACTTCACCAGGGATTCTAAAACAAAAATGATCTGATGCATGACCCGGTGTATATATTGGTTCTATGATAATATTTGCAAAAGTAATACTCTTATTCATTATTTTCATATGTTTTTTAATATTGGGATAGACTTCTAATAATTTCTTCTGTTGTCTTTTATTAAGATAAATCTTTGCACCGGTTAAGTTACATAAATCCACTAACAATCCAATATGATCCAAATGATGATGCGTTATAAGAATCATCTTTACTGGCCTATTGTTAATGTAGTTTCTGATATTACTAAAATGGGACTCAGATTTTGGGCCAGGGTCGATGATTATCAATTCCTGATCTCCTATGATATAAGTATTAGTCCCATTATTAGTCGTGGGTCCTGAATTATCGGCGGTGATCACTTTTATGTTTATTGACATGTATTTTTTAATTTATTTTTATTATAAGATATTATACTAATGTATCATCAATACGCATAGCCAGATTTATATCATCTTATTTAATATGCGAACATTGGGGCGTAGCCAAGCGGTAAGGCATCGGGTTTTGATCCCGTGATCGCAGGTTCGAATCCTGCCGCCCCAGCCAATGAATTTATTCTTACGTATTAGATCTGATCTATATAATTGTTTGTATAAAGAAATTTTGTTACTCTTTTAATTTTAGATAATATTGAAAACTAAAAGTTAAATGAATTTATTTATAGTACTCGGAAATCAGCTATTTCCTCTTTATCATACTGCACAATATAAAGAAGATACAATATTCTTTATGGCAGAAGACTATAGTTTGTGTAAGCATTTGAAACCAAGTAAGAAAAAAATATTATTATTCTTATCTGCGATGAGATCATATGCGGATAAGCTAATCAAGAATGGGTATAATATTACTTATTTTGACAAAGACCATAAATCTTTTGAAGACGATTATATTCGTAAGCTCGATGATGTGATTAAAGAGAGGGGTATATCAAAAGTATTCTTTTTCGAGATAGAAGATAAATTTTTTGAAAATAAGATTAAATCATACCTCATGCAGAGTAATATTATTTTTGAGGAAATTACTTCTCCGATGTTTCTAAATACACGAAGTGATTTTAAAGGTTTTTTATCAAAGAACAAACCGCAGATGGCATCTTTTTATAAGATGGTACGAATAAAAATGAATCTACTCATTGATGAGGACTCAAAGCCTGTTGGTGGTAAATGGAGTTTTGATAGTGAAAATAGAAAAAAAATTCCAACCAGTGTTGAGATACCCAAATATCCAGAAGTATTAATTACAAAACATACTAATGATTTAAAGCAATTTGTTGAACAGAGATTTTTTGATCATCACGGTAGTACCGATAACTTTAAGTTTGCTACAACAGAAGATGATGTTGACACTATATTTGATTTTTTCTTGCTTAATAAATTAAATAATTTTGGTGATTACGAGGATGCAGTCACTCAGAGGGATAATATTTTGTTTCATAGTACACTTAGCACATATATGAATATGGGGTTAATAACTCCCACTAAAATCATTGATAAGACTATGGATTTTGCTTTGAATCATGAAATTAAGATCAATTCACTTGAAGGATTTATTCGTCAAATTATTGGTTGGCGAGAATTTATAAGGGGAATTTATCAGAATTATAGTGATGATTTTGAAAATAGGAATTTCTTTCAGCATAAGCGATCAATGAAATCTTCATGGTATTCTGCAAATACAGGTTTAGATCCACTAGATCATGCTATAAAAAATGCTTTTAGTGAGGGATGGTCGCATCATATAGAAAGGTTGATGATACTATCCAATATTATGAATCTATGCGAGATAAATCCCTTTGAAGTTCACAATTGGTTTATGGAGGCTTTTGTCGATTCATCTGATTGGGTTATGGGTCCAAATGTATATGGTATGGGGTTGTTCAGCGATGGTGGTATTTTTGCAACAAAGCCATATATTTGCGGTTCAAATTACATACTTAAGATGATGGATTTCAAGAGGGGGGACTGGTGTGATGTGATGGATGGACTATATTGGCGTTTTATTAATAAACATCGAGATTTTTTCTCAAAGAATCCTCGACTGTCTTTGATGGTTTCATCATACGATAAAATGGATACCTCCAGACGCGATAAAATAGTTAGTAAAGCAAATGAATTCATACAGAATAATACTACTATATAGGTTAATTCATGGTGGTTTATAAAAAGAAATTAATATACTTACTTACATATCTTGGCGGTATTCCTTTCATTATTTATGCGATAAATTCAATATTTGAATATCCAAAAAATTATG
>CALJEH010000019.1 GCA_938074435.1 uncultured Alphaproteobacteria bacterium | reverse complement strand
GGGAAGTAACCATGTTTCCAATGAATCAACAAGCAGAAGATTTATTGATGGGTGCACCTTCCAATGTCTCTCTATCTCAATTAAAAGAACTTTCCATTAGATCAATTGAAAAGAAATAATCAAGAAAGTCCAAGCGTTATTGGACATGCAATAGTTTCTAGTAATTTTTGTATAGCTGATTCCCGGGGTAATATGCCAGAATTATTAAAATCCGAAATTGATTGGAATATGTTCCAATCTGACTTAGATAATTCAGATCTTGTTATACTTGGTAGAAAAAGTTTTGAAAAATATTCAGCTCCAAAAAGATTTAGATTAGTTCCCACTTCTAGTTTGTCAGGTTATTTAAAAGAAGAGGGCTTAATTTTTTTTAATCCAAAGGATATTAGTATTAGACAAATTCTAACAACATTAGATTTTTTTCCAAAAAAGATTGCCATTGCTGGAGGCAGGTTAGTTTATGAGTTGGTTCTTAAAGATTTTTTTTATACTGAATTTCACTTGTCAATAAAATCAAATTTTGTGATGCCAAATGGAGTTCCTATATTAAGCGGTGTTGAAAATATAACTCAGTTTACTCAACGAATGACTGAGCACAAAATGGCACGAACTCAAAATATAGTTCTTGATAAGGATACAATACAGGTTAGATTTCAGAGTGTTTAACTGCAGCCACTTGTTGAACCACATGTATCACATTTTAAACATGTACCATTTCTAACCATCGTAAAGTTAGCACACTCATCACAGGAGACACCTTCATATCCTTTTATACGTGCTTCATTTATAAGATCATTTTTATCCAATGTTTGTTTAACTTCTTCAGTAATCTGCACTGTCTCACCAACAGTTTTGGTTTCAGTTACATTTTCTTTGTTTAAACTAACACTAGATGCAGTTGCTGTAAGAATATCATTTGTTCCTGTGAGTTGGAGATCAGCTGATGGAAGAATGAATAAATTATTATTTTTACTTCTACCATAGCCAGTACTTATATACTTAGTTGCAGGCGCTGGGTGATCCAACTCTCCATTTCCTATTGTATCAGGGGAAATGGAACTTGGATCTACATGTGCCAGATCATTTCTTTCAAGGTAAGATATTGCTAGCTCTCTGAAAATATAATCTAATACAGACGTTGCATTTTTAATAGTATCATTGCCTTGCACAAGCCCGGCTGGCTCGAAACGTGTAAAGGTGAAAGAGTCAACATATTCGTCTAGTGGAACGCCGTATTGTAATCCAAGAGAAATTGCTATTGCAAAATTGTTCATAAGAGATCTAAATGCCGCGCCTTCTTTATGCATATCTATAAAGATTTCTCCAATTCTTCCATCATCATATTCACCAGTTCTTAGATAAACTTTGTGACCACCAACGACTGCTTTTTGGGTATAACCTTTTCTTCTATGGGGTAATTTTTCTCTTTCTCTTCTTTCTGCTATTTCTATGATTTTTTCAACTGTAGTTTCTGCAGATGGTTGTTCTATTTCATCATCTGACTCTTCGTCAAGAATCTGAGCATTTAATGGTTGAGATAGTTTGGAGCCATCCCTATATAAAGCATTGGCTTTTAATCCTAGTTGCCATGATTTAAGATAAGCATTCTTACAATCTTCTACTGATGCTGAGTTTGGCATATTGATTGTTTTTGATATCGCCCCAGAAATGAATGGTTGAGCAACTGATAGCATTAAAATGTGGCTATCGACAGATAAAGCTCTTTTTCCTGTCCGTCCACACGGATTTGCACAATCAAAAACATTCAAGTGTTCGTCTTTTATACTTGGAGCTCCTTCTATAGTCATTGCACCACAGCAGTAAATATTTGCATCAAGGATATCTTTATCTGAGAACCCAAGATACGATAGAAGATCAAAAGAAAAATCATTAAGTTGATCATCACTAATCTTCAGCACATCTTTACAAAATGTTTCTCCAAGGGTCCATTTATTGAATACAAATTTTATATCAAAGGCATTCTTTAGTTGTTGTTCAACTGCATCCAATTGTTCCTTCTTAAAGCCTTTTTTAATGAGCTTTTCATGATTTATGCCAGGTGCATTCTTAAGTGTGTTTAGACCTACTGCATAATCAACAATATTATTTATTGCATTATCTCCGTACCCAAGTGATTTTAGTGCTTCTGGGACAGCTCTATTTATAATTTTAAAATATCCACCGCCTGCTAACTTCTTAAATTTTACGAGAGCAAAATCCGGTTCAATGCCAGTTGTATCACAGTCCATTACAAGACCAATAGTTCCTGTTGGAGCTATCACAGTGGTTTGAGCATTTCTGTATCCGAATTTTTTGCCCAACTCAAGGGCATCGTCCCATGATTTAGTTGCTTCTGAGAGGAGAATTTTATCTTTTATATTAACATGATCTAATGGAACAGGATTTGTTGAAAGTTCTAAATAGTCTTCTTTATTACCGTATGCAGCATTCCTATGATTTGAAATTACCCTTAGCATATGTTTGGAATTTCTTTTGTAGTCGGGGAAGGGGCCTTGTTCAGATGCCATCTCAGCAGATGTCTTGTAGGCGATTCCAGTCATTAAAGCTGTTATAGCTCCACATATTGCTCTTCCTTCATCAGAGTCATAAGCAATTCCATTTGTCATTAGATAGCCACCAATGTTTGCATAGCCAAGCCCGAGAGTTCTATACTCATAAGATAGTCTTGCTATATTTTTTGATGGGAATTGTGCCATAAGAACAGATATCTCAAGAACCATTGTCCAAAGTCTTACTGTATGTATGAATTCACTTGTTTTAAAACTACCATCTTGGTTCCTAAATTTGATTAAATTTATTGAAGCTAAATTACAAGCCGTATCATCAAGAAACATATATTCAGAGCATGGATTGGATGCTCTAATCTCACCACCTTCGGGACAAGTATGCCAGTCATTAATGGTTGTATGAAATTGAAGTCCAGGATCTGCAGATGCCCATGCAGCATATCCAATTTGTTCCCATAGATCTGATGCTTTCATGGTTTTAATGGGCAAATTGTCTCTTCTTGATCGAAGATGCCAATCATCATCCTTTTGAAGGGCTTTTATAAAATTATCAGTTAATCTAACTGTATTATTTGAATTTTGACCTGCAACTGTCAGGTATGCTTCAGAATCCCAATCAGTATCATATGTCTCAAATGCCATTGAAGTATAGCCTTGTTCAGCAAATTGTATTGCGCGTTTTATATAATTTTCTGGTACATGAAGTTTTCTTGCATTTATAATTTCTTTTTTTAATGCTGGATTCTTTTTTGGATCAAAACAATCCTTATCTGACCCTTCGCAATTTACACATGCCTTCAGTATTAAGTTCAGATGCTTTGCGCAAATTTTAGAGCCTGTGACAAGTGCTGCAACTTTCTTCTCTTCCTTTACTTTCCAGTCTATAAATTCTTCTATGTCTGGATGGTCGATGTCTATCACCACCATTTTAGCAGCTCTTCTAGTTGTGCCTCCAGATTTAATTGCGCCAGCTGAGCGATCGCCGATTTTCAAAAAGCTCATAAGCCCAGATGATTTTCCGCCCCCTGATAAGTTTTCACCGTTACCACGGATTTTTGAGAAGTTGGAACCTGTTCCTGATCCGTATTTGAAAAGTCTTGCCTCTCTTGTCCAGAGATCCATTATTCCACCTTCATTGACAAGATCATCTTCAATCGATTGAATAAAGCATGCATGTGGTTGTGGATGTTCGTATGCTGATGATGATTGGGTTAATTTTTTACTTTTATAGTCAATATAAAAATGACCTTGACCCGGCCCATCTATGCCGTATGCCCAATGTAAGCCAGTGTTAAACCACTGTGGACTATTGGGTGCACACATTTGACTAGCCAAGATATATCTTAGTTCATCAAAATAATTTCTGGCATCAGTTTCTGTGTCAAAATATTTACCTTTCCATCCCCAATAAGTCCATGTACCGGCAAGTCTATCGAACACTTGTTTTGAACTAGTTTCTGAACCCATTTTTGTATCAGCTGATTCGGGAATACTTCTCCATAACCAGCTTGGTACATCATTTTCTTCAACTTTTTTTAATTCAGCAGGTACGCCAGCTCGTCTAAAGTATTTTTGAGCTATAATATCAGCGGCAACTTGACTCCAATTTTCTGGAACCTCTAGGTCATCGAGTTGGAAAACAATTGATCCATCAGGATTTTTAATTTGGCTAGATGTTTTAATAAATTTTATATTTTTGTATGGTGATTCATTATCTTTTGTAAAACATCTTTCTATCTTCATTTTGTCCTCTTTCCTCTTTACGCAGACTTTCTAATTTAATTTTTTTGTTTGTTATGTCTACATCTAATTTTAAAATATATCACTTTTTAACAGGGTTTTAAATTTATACACAGACACTATAAGTAGTACCTCTGGAAAACAACCTAACACTACATATTGTTTATTACTAAAACGTAAAAATTTTGTTTTTTGTAATATTTTTTATGTTTTGTAATAAAAATACTATGTGTTTGTTTTAATATTTGTTATTACTTAATTATTAAGTTAACTTGATTCTGTAATTGTATGACAAGTAATTTGAAGTAATTAGATAATTTATATGTTAAAATTTGCAAAACAGTCATTTACTTGGTGGAATAGTCAAACAATATCCACACGGATATCAACTTCTCTATTTGGGAAAAGGGTTGGAGTAGATGAATTTGGGAATCAATA
>CALJEH010000018.1 GCA_938074435.1 uncultured Alphaproteobacteria bacterium | reverse complement strand
AAAAACTAAAACCATTTATTTTTTTTGAAAATATAAATTTGTATCATAACAATTACGAACAGTATTCCGCAAAAAAAACCAAATGAATAATTATTGTCCACTCCTGGAATTCCTCCAATATTTACGCCCAAAAGCCCGGTTAAAAAACCTAACGGTAAAAATATTGCAGCAATTACTGATAATAAATACATATTTCTATTCAATTTATCACTTAATATATTTGATAGTTCATCCTTTACAATCTGCGCTCTTTCTCTAATAGCATCAAGGTCTTCTATGAATCTCGTAACATGATTTATGGACTCCAATATACTTTTCATATTAGAGTTATCAAACCATGATAAATTATTATTTCGCAAATTTATTATCGCATCCCTTTGCGGAACCATATAACGCCTGAAAATAATCGCCTTTCTCCTAATATCTACAATCTCTTCTCTGTGTTTGGTGCTGGGATTATTTATTATATTTTCTTCTATATTATCAGTCCTCTCATCAAGAGTCGCTATTATCGGCTCCATTCTTTTAAATAGTCTATCAATTAATATACAAATAAACTCGGATGTGTTAGTGGGACCTTTACCATCCGAAAAGCTTTTTTCAATGTCCAGAATTGCCTTTAATCTTCTCTTCCTGAGTGAGATAATGCCAGTTTTAGTAACCCAAAGTCGGATAGATACCATATCTTCAGGCTGTGAATTATCATTGAGATTAGCACCTCTCAGTATAATCAGTACTCCTTCATTTGTCTCTGTTATTCTGGGTCTGGTTTCATCCTCAAGAAGGGCTTGTAATACAAATGGATCAAGATTTGAAAACTCAGTTTCCAACCATAATCTTGTTTCAGAATGGTTGGCGTCAAGATGAACCCATGCAGTTTTATCTGAATTAATAGATTTTAATATATCATTTTGTGCTAATGCTTTGGCACTTCCAGTTCCATCAAATTCAAAGGCCATCAATATATGAGAACTCATTTATTACCTCTTTAAAATTTTTTTTTAATTGGCGGAGAGAGAGGGATTCGAACCCTCGATAGTATTGCTACTATACACGCGTTCCAGGCGTGCGCCTTCAACCACTCGGCCACCTCTCCATATTATTAATCCTTAATCATATTTCTACATGAATTTGGTAATTCAGACAACAACATCCATTTTTTTATCTTAGTGGAGTTAGATTCGAAGAGTTTATCCTTTTTCAACCATGATTGTAGTTCGCTACCACAACCATCATATTTGCTGATGGGAGCTTGATTAATGCAATTCTGTGATCCCATCGGGCAGGTTAGTCTTACATGGAAATGATTATAATGCCCACTCCACGGTCTAATTTTACGTAGCCAATCTGTATCATTGATATCAGCAGCCTTTTTGCACAGTTCTTTTTTGATTATTGGATTCACAAAAACTCTTGCAACACTCTCACTTTTTGAAGTAATTTTTAGTAATTCATAATGATAATCTGTCCATAATTTATAATTAATTTCTCTTTGATTTGGAGATAAGAGTGATTTGGGCTTATACGTTTCAAGTTTAAATCTATCCAATTGATATTCTGGTTTTCTTTCATAAAATATATCTACGTCTAACCCATTTTGATGACTTTTATGACCATAAGGCATTGGGCCACCTCTCGGCATTGAGAGATCCCCAATGAGCAATCCAGTACCAAATTCATTGAAAATTTTCTCTGAAGTAAACTCTATAAATTCAATTAAATCAGGATGACCCCAAAACCTATTCCTAGATGGTTTGAGAGCATCATAATGGTTGGCGTGGCTTGGTAGATACACCCCACCAGCCAAACATCCTTTCGAATATGATCCAATACTTTCAGAGCTTAAATTAGACTCTGTTCTAATTTTATAGAAGATTTCACTAGCATATTCATTTGCAACCATTCTTACAGGAAATTGAGTTGATAGAACTAGACAAATAATGATAATTTTCAAGAGAGACTTCATTAAATTACTTTTATTATTACTATTAATAATCTGCTTTAAGGGCAGCTATGAATGCTTCTTGAGGAATTTCCACCTTTCCATATTTTCTCATTTTTTTCTTACCCTTTTTTTGCTTTTCAAGTAATTTTCTTTTACGGGTAACATCACCACCATAACATTTTGCGGTAACATCTTTCCTTACAGCAGATATAGTTTCTCTTGCAATCACCCTACCGCCAATTGCTGCTTGCAGTGGAATTTTGAATAAATGCCTTGGAATGAGTTCTTTTAATTTTTCTATAATTATTCTACCTCTATTTTCTGCAACGCTTCTATGAACAATCATTGCTAATGCGTCCACAGATTCTTCATTAACAAGGATTTGCATTTTTACAAGGTCTGCTGATTGATAATTTGAAATTGTGTAATCAAAACTCGCATAACCTTTTGAAACTGATTTAAGTTTATCATAAAAATCAAATACAACTTCGTTTAGAGGTAATTCGTAATTTAATACAGCCCTGTTTCCTGAAAAACTTAACTCTTTTTGCCTTCCTCTTCTTTCCTCACATAATTTTAATATAGCTCCTAAATATTCATCAGGAACAATTATGGAAGCACTAATCCAAGGCTCTTCAATTTTTAATATTTTTTCTTGTTGCGGCAAATCTACCGGATTATGAAGTTCCATCTTATTACCATCATTAGTATAAACATCATATATAACACTTGGCGCAGTAGTGACGAGATCTATATCATATTCCCTATCAATTCTTTCACAAATTATTTCTAAGTGTAACAAACCAAGAAAGCCACACCTATAGCCCAATCCAAGTGCAGCAGATGTTTCTTTTTCATATTGAAAACTTGCATCGTTTAAACTTAACTTCTCAATAGCATCACGGAGCCCTTCAAAATCTGATGTATCTTGAGGGTATAATCCACAAAAAACAACTGGTTGAGCTGGCTTAAAACCATGCAAAGGAATATCACAAGGTATTTTCGCATCCGTAATCGTATCTCCAACTCTCATGTCTGAAACTTGCTTTATTGATGCAGTGAAAAAACCAATTTCTCCAGGTCCAAATTGGTCTTGCATTTTTTGTTTTGGTTGAAATATACCCATTCTTTCAATTTGGTATACAGCATCATTTGACATCAGTTTTATTTTTTGTCCTTTTTTTATAGTGCCCTCATAAACTCTTATCAAAACAACAACACCAAGGTATGTATCATACCAGGAGTCAACCAGAAGCGCTTTTAATGGCTTACTTGAATCACCTTTTGGTGATGGAAGATTTTCTATGATTTTTTCGAGTAAATTTTCAATACCAATACCAGTTTTAGCAGAGATTTCGATTGAGTCACTTGTATCAAGACCAATAACATCTTCGATTTGTGATTTCACTCTTTCTGGTTCAGCAGCAGGTAAATCAATTTTATTTAGTGCAATTAAAATCTCATGATTATTTGATATGGATTGATAAACGTTTGCCAAAGTCTGTGCTTCCACACCCTGACTTGCATCAACTACAAGAATTGAACCCTCACATGCTGCTAATGACCTGTTAACTTCATACGCAAAATCAACGTGACCAGGTGTATCAATTATGTTTAGCGTATAATCTTTTCCATTCTTACTCTTGTAATTGAGAGTTACAGCTTGGGCTTTGATTGTAATTCCTCTTTCCCTCTCAAGATCCATTGAGTCGAGGACCTGCTCTTTCATCTCACGTAAATCTAGTCCTCCCGTAATTTGAATTAATCTATCAGCTAATGTTGATTTACCATGATCTATGTGCGCAATAATGGAGAAATTTCTTATCGTTGATAGATCTTTCATTTTAATTTAAATATTTCTATTCTTAGTTTCTTATTGTTGCAGAAAATTTCTTTGATATTTCATTGATGATTATAGCTGACAACTCATCTATTTCGGCATCAGTTAGAGTTTTTTCATATGGTTGAATCTCTAGATTAATCCCAATAGATTTTTTGTCTTTTGGAATGTTCTCCCCCGTATAAACATCAAATATTTTAATGTCACTAATTAGAGTATCCTTTAATTTTCTAATTGTCATAATAATCTCTTCAGCATGAACTTCCTTATCAAATATAAAAGCAAAATCTCTATATAATGGCATAAATTGACTGGAATTAAACCCAGGACGTACTCGGGACTTTACCCGACGGTTTGCGATGTATGAATTAGGAAAGATCTCAAAAGCATATACGTTTTGGTCAATATCAAACAGACTTGCTATGGTTGGGTGCAGCTCACCAAAATATGCAAGAACGTTCTTTGGGCCTTGACAAAGGGCTCCAGATTTACCTGGATGGTAATAATTCGGCAGATCCCCTATGGAAATTTTATAATTATTATCTTCAATACCTTGGGCGCGCAAAACACTTAACACATCTTCTTTTACATCAAATACATTATAATTTTCTCTTTTTCCTCTCCAATCGTTATTTCCTCCATGAGAAATTGCTTTACCAACACGAATACCAGCAGCTGTATCTACCTGCTGATCAACTTCAACACCCATAAAACTATGGCTAACTTCAAATAAGGATATATCTTTATGTCCTTTATCAAGATTCTTTTTTATTGAATTTATGAGACTTGGTAATAGTGACTGTCTCAAGATATTAAGTTCGGATGATAAAGGATTTATTAATTTAAGCTCATTATTTGTATTAACAAAATGTGATGCATATTTGTCGGATATAAATGAATAGCTAACTGTTTCCATCATGCCCCTGCTGGCTAAAATTCTTTTTATTTGAGAACGGGCTTTTTGGATATTGGTGATTTTTCGAGAGGCTACGCCAACTGATTTATTCATAGGAATGGACTTAATATTGTCAGTTCCCTTTATCCTCATTATTTCTTCTACAATACAAGCTTGTTCATAAATATCATTACGCCATGAAGGTATTTCCAATTCGAGTATTTGATTATTTTTTTTAACTAAAAAACCTAAACGAGATAAAATATCTAAAACTTCATTCTCTGCAATTTTCACTCCCAATAATCTATCAATTTCTGATAATCTAAAATTAATTTTATTGTTTTCTTTGGGCTTTGTTCCCAGTGATATCACTCTTGAATTTTCCCCACCACAGAGTTTATTTATCATATCTGTTGCAATATCAAGTCCTACATCATTAAAAGATTTATCTATACCCCTTTCATTCCTATACCTAGCATCTGAATTTATTCCTAAGTCACGTCCAGTCTGTGCAATGTTTATTTTATCCCAAGTAACAGCCTCAAGAAGAACATTTACTGTACCCTCATCACTACCCGAACTGCGTCCTCCAATAATTCCTGCTATTGACTCTGGTCCATTATCATCTGCTAATACAGTATGTTTATTGTTTAGAAGATATTCTTTATCATCTAACGCTAACATCTTTTCAGCATCTTTTGCTTTTCTGATTTCAAGAAAGTTATTGATTTTATCATAATCAAATACATGAAGAGGCCTACATAGATCATATGTAAGATAGTTTGTGACATCAACTAATTTATTGATTGACCTCAAACCTATTATCTCTAGCCTATCTTTCAGCCATTGTGGTGATTCACCATTTTTTATATTCCTTATTAATCTAAAACTTGCATAAACATTTTCTGATGCATTATCATTCAAAATGATTTTCTTTTCTATCTCAAACTCTTCTTTAATTTTAGGAATTTCTAAATTTTTTAACTCCCCCATGCCTGCCGCAGATAAATCTCTGGCTATTCCTCTAACACCTAATGCATCAGCTCTGTTTGGTGTTATGGCAATTTCAATCACAGGATCTGATCTTTTAATGTAGCCTAATACCTCTTCACCAATATTTGCATTTTTATCTAATTCCAAAATTCCTTCATGATCTTCTGATAACGACAATTCTCTCTCAGATAAAAGCATACCATTTGATTTTACACCACGAATAGTTGTTGCCTGTAATTTTATCCCTAAACCTGGAATATATGAACCCTCAGGAGCAAAAACAGCTTTCATACCGACTCTCACATTTGGAGCTCCACAGACAACCTCGCCGCCACCAAATTTTGTATTCAATTTACATAAATTTAATTTATCCGCATTTGGATGTTTTTTAACTTCAATAATTTCACATATCGAAAAATCTCCATAAGTTTTTTGAGGGTTTTCAATATGTTCAACCTCAAGTCCAATCATGTTCAGTTGATGACAAATTTCATCAATACTTGCATCAGTTTCCAGATGATCCTTGAGCCATGATAATGTAAATTTCATTCTGATAAGCCCTTTGATAACGATGGAATATCGAAAACTTTAAACCCATAATGGCGTAACCAATTTAGATCAGAGTCAAAAAAAGCTCTTAAATCTGTCATTCCATACTTTAGCATTGCAAGTCTGTCTATCCCCAACCCAAATGCAAAACCTTGATATTTATCTGGATCAAGATTAACGTTTCTAAGAACCTGAGGATGAACCATGCCACTGCCTAAAACCTCCAGCCATTCGTCTCCTTCACCAACAATTAATTGATTTTTTTCTTTCCGACATGCTATATCAACCTCTAGTGATGGCTCAGTAAATGGGAAATAACTTGGTCTTAACCTCATTTTTATTTCTGATACCTCAAAGAACGCTTTGCAGAATTCCTCTAAACACCATTTTAATTGTCCCATATTTGCACTTTCATCTATAACAAGTCCTTCAACTTGATGAAACATTGGTGTATGAGTTTGATCTGAGTCAGATCTATAAGTTCTACCGGGAGCTATTATTCTTATCGGAGGCTTTTCATTAAGCATTGTTCTAATTTGAACAGGACTTGTATGTGTTCTAAGAAGTTTTGTCTCTCCATCTTTTTGAGGTAAATAAAATGTATCAACCATCTGTCTTGCAGGATGGCTGTCCGGAATATTTAATAAATTAAAATTGTGTAAGTCATCTTCAATATCTGGACCTTCAGCTATTGAAAAATTCATATCTGAAAATATCTCCACAATCTCTTCCATAACTTGCGTAATGGGATGGATTCTCCCATTCTCAAGATTAGTATTCCTTATTGGAAGTGTTACGTCTATTTTGTCCTGATTGATTTTCTTTATGATATCTTTTTGAAGGTAGTCTTCCCTTACCTTCTCAATTTCTTCAGTTATTTGTTTCTTTAAGATATTAACTTGCTCACCATATTCTTTTTTATCTTCAGGCTTTTGCGAAGTAATATTTTTTAGAAGTGATGTAATAAAACCTTTTTTTCCTAAACTTGATATTCTAATATCTTCCAACTGACTTATATCTTGAGACTTAGATATGTCGTTTATTAATTTTTCTTTCAGTTTAGTGATGTCTGAGAATTTACTCATCATTTATAACGAATCTTTTTTGTTTAATAATAATATTAAAACATACAAACAAATTAATAGTAAATGGAAACTATTTTAATTCTGATTGTATTTTTGATAAAAGATCGTTGAAGACCTGTGGTTCATTTACAGCTAAATCAGCGAGGACTTTTCTATCAATTTCTATTCCTGCTTTATTTAATCCATGAATAAAAGTTGAATAACGCATCCCATGTTCTCTAACAATGGCATTGATCCTCTGGATCCATAGGCTTCTAAAGTCTCTTTTTCTTACTTTTCTGTCTCTATAAGCATATTGCGCAGCTTTCTCAACAGCTTGCTTTGCAACACGAATTGTATTTTTTCTTCTGCCGTAATAACCTTTTGCACGTGAAAGCACTTTATTATGCTTTGCGTGTGATGTTACACCTCTTTTAACTCTTGCCATGTTTCTATACTCTAATTATAGGGTAAAAATTGTTTAACAATTTTTTGATCTGGTTCTGCAAGTACAGACATTCCTCTTGCATTTCTGATAAATTTATTTGTTCTTTTTATCATTCCATGCCTCTTTCCGGCTTGGGCACACATAATTTTACCGCTTTTGGTAACTTTAAACCTTTTCTTTGCTCCAGATTTTGTTTTTAATTTTGGCATGTTTTTTACTATCTTATAAATTTATTAAAACTAAGACACTTTATAGGCTAGCTAGTAATTTTTTACAATAAAAATATTTATTAATTGTATTTTATTTTGGTGCAATTACCATAATTATTTGACGCCCTTCAAATTTTGGCTCTAACTCAATTTTTGCCGTTTCATCAATATCCAATTTTATTCTATTAAATAATTTCATCCCTAATTCTGAATGGGACATTTCTCGTCCCCGAAACATTAGTGATATTTTGACTTTATCACCAAATTCAATGAACTTCTTCATATTTTTTAATTTTACTTCGTAGTCATGAGTATCGATATTGGGACGCATTTTAATTTCTTTAATACCAATTGTTTTTTGCTTTTTCTTAGCTTCTGCTGCTTTCTTTTGGGATTGATATTTAAACTTCCCATAATCCATTATTTTACAAACTGGCAAATCAGTATTTGGTGAAATTTCAACAAGATCGAGAGAGAATTTTTCAGCCTCCTCTAAACCAACTTCGATAGCTACTTCACCATAATTTTCACTATTTGGACCTATTAATCTTATTCTATCTGCATTTATAAGATCATTTATTTTATGCGCGGCTTCTGATTTCTTCTTTGCGAAATCTTCTATTCTTCTAACTATGATAGTTCTCCTTTTATTAGTTAATATGTATATATTTATATTTTTAACAAATCAAATGTTTAATATTAACTACTAATCATTTAATTCTACATCAACGAGACTCTTTAATCCAATTTTATAATTTGGGTATTCAAAATTATAATTTAATGTTTTTTTTATTTTGTCATTATTAATAATTCTATTATTCAAATAAAAAACCCTTGCTTTGTTAGATAACTCTGCGTTTTCAAATAATAAAGGTTCAGGTGGCTTAATTCTGAGAAGTTCTGCAGCATATTCAATAACCGTATTTGACGGAGATGGTAAATCATCAGATATATTAAATATCTCAGAGCCATGATTTAATTGAGTTAATTGATAGACAATTTTTGCTATGTCAGCTACATGGATACGATTAAATAAGTGACCCTCTTTAATAATTCTTCTCGCTGATCCATTTAATAAATATCTTATTTGGTTTCTACCCTTTCCGTATATACCTGATAACCTTAATATATCTAGTGGGATTGAATATTTATGACCAAACTCTCTCCATTGTTCTTCGGCCTTACGCCTATTTAATGCCATAATCGACTGTGGATTAATTACTGAGTCTTCGTATACTACTCTTCCATCTGTATTTCCATAAACTGATGTTGATGAAAGGTAAATAATCCTCTTAATAGAGCTTAGTGAGCTAACCATATCTCGGTAATTATAATTTAAAACTATGTCTCCATCATCATTTGGTGAAATTGTAACGATAACAGTATGAACTCTCTCTAATTCATTTGATAAATCAATACGCGTTTGGATTGGATCATACTTGACTAGCCTAATATTATCATGAAGATCTTGTGTTGGATTACGCATTGTTCCTGTAACACTCCAATTTTCCGTAAGAAAATACTTTGCTATTTCTTTTCCAGAAAAACCAAGCCCAAAACAAAAAATTTTATTCACTATAATTCCACTCCTCCAAAACATATGGATCAAACTCATCCTGTATATAAGTATCTCTCATAGTCTTAAATTTTTCAATTGATAAGAGTTTCTTTACAGCCCAGATAGCTGCAGATCTTACTATTGGTGAATCGTTTCTTAAATGTTTTTCAATGTTCTTCACTAACTTCTTTGAATTTGAATTACCTGCAGCAATTAGAATATTTCTTAAAAATCTATCTTTTCCAATTCTCTTTATTGGTGAATTCATGAAATATGTAGTAAAATCATTGTAATCAAAATCAAGAAAAAAATCTAAATTAGGTAAATCTAACTCTTCACGACTTATAAGATGAATATCACTTGTTACTTGGGCAAACTTATTCCATGGGCAAACTGCAAGGCAATCATCACAACCATATACTCTATTACCTATTTTGTCTCTTAAATCCCTTGGCATATGACCTTTATATTCAATAGTAAGATAGGATATACATTTTCGGGCATCTAATTTATGTGGCGCAATGATTGCATTTGTTGGGCAAATATCTATGCATGATGAACAACTTCCGCAATGATTTAGTTCTGCTTTCGATGGCTCAATATGAATAGGTAATAGAACAACTCCGAGAAAAAACCATGAACCTAAGGTCTGACTCACCAAGTTTGTGTGCTTTCCTTGCCAACCAAGACCTGCAATTTGTGCAATTGGTTTTTCCATTAGAGGTGCCGTATCAACAAAGTACCTTGAGTCAATTTCGAAGCACTCTTTCAACCATGAGCTAAACTCTTTTAGTTTATCTTTAATGATCAGATGATAGTCATCACCCCTGGCATAAACTGAGATATTTGCATCAGTTTTCCTAGATATATTTTGAATTGGGTTTTCAGCTGGTCCATAATTTTTCGACACAACAATAACAGATATTGAATCATCCCAAATCTTACTTGGATGGGATCTTCTGTCTTTATTCTTTTCAAGCCATATCATATCACCGTGAAATCCACCTGAAAGGAACCTTTCTAATTCTTCTTTCTGATCTGGAATATCATCTATATTTGCAATACCTATATCATCAAAACCTAGCTCATAGATCTTTTTTAAGATATTTTCTTTTTTAAGGTTCATATGTATTAGAAATCCGGATCTGAATAATGAATTGGTGGCTGAAAACCTGGTAACTTGTCCGAGAGTATATCCGAAAAAGATAACCTTGATTTTATTCGAGCATACCAATTTCTTACTTCTTCCCACTTATCCCAATTGATCTTGTTCAGATAATCAAGACATGAGATGTGCGAAGCAGCTGCAATATCCGCTTGGCTAAATTTATCCCCTGCAATCCATTTTCTTGAAGTAACAAGGTGATTCAAATAATTAAAATGATAGATTAAATTTTCTTGAGCGATTCTTATTGAATCCATGTTTGGGCTTGTACTGACTGCTTGATCTTTAATATAATATTTATCTATTAGCTCTCTTAGAAGTACTCCACTAACATCTTTATAAAATTTTACGTCAAACCAATCAATAAGTCTTCTAATCTCAGCTTTTTCGCGATACTCTCCTGGAATTAAAGAGTCCTGAAGGTGATTAAAACAGAATTTTTCCTCGAGGAATTCTGTTATGGCATAAATATTAATTACTGTTATATCTTCATCATCATCAATTATTACAGGCAGAGTCCCCGCAGGATTTATGGACAAAAACTCTCTTCTTCGATCCCAAACTTTTTCATCAATAAGCAAGTGCTCTACACTGAGCTCTAAAAGACTTACTCTTGCCCTTCTTGAGAATGGACAAAGTTTGAAATGAAATAGTTTTATCATGATAGTAATTTTACTATTTATTGTGTAAAAAATTTGTAAATATAAATATAATGTTTATGTTGTAATTTTTAAATCGTAATGGATATTTATAGGATACTATCAGATGAGCTGGTTACCAACATCAAAAAATATCGTAAAGAATAACCCAAAAATAGACTCTATAATTTTACCCAGAATAAGTGACATAGGAGATTTTGAAGTAAAAAGAGCCTTACCATCAAAACAAAGGCAAATGGTTGGTCCTTTTATATTTTGGGATCAAATGGGTCCTGGTGAATTTATATCTGGAAGGGGCTTGGACGTTCGTCCTCATCCGCACATAGGCTTATCAACGATTACATACTTATTCAAGGGGACCATGGATCATAAAGACTCCCTCGGAAATGATGTTCGGATTAAGCCTGGAGAAATCAACATTATGACGGCAGGAAATGGGATAGTGCATTCTGAGAGAACCGGTCAAGATATAAGACAATCGCCATCAGATTTATTTGGTATTCAAAGTTGGATTGCACAACCAAAAGAATATGAGGACTCGAATCCAAAATTTCAAAATTTTTCATCAAAACAAATAAAAATCATTGATAGTAATGAGCTTCAAGGGAGTGTGTTATTTGGTGAAATTGATGGACTAAAATCCTCAATTCAAAGCGAATGGGACACATTATATTTAGATCTCGAAATGAGTAAAGGAAGTAAATTTGAACTGAAGCCACTCTATCATGATCGAGCTTTGTATATTATAAGTGGAAATATTTTTATTATGGGTGAACAATGTCCAAATCAAACTCTTATTGTTCTCAAACCAAATGAAGATGTAATCATAGAGGCTCATGACGTCAGTAAGATGCTGGTTTTAGGAGGAGAACCTATGGATGGTCCAAGATATATTTATTGGAACTTCGTGTCTTCCAGCAAAGAAAAAATCGAAGAAGCAAAAAATAAATGGAAAAACTGGGAATTTCCAAAGATCCGAAATGATAATTCAGAATTTATTCCATTACCATAAACAACAGTTTAATTGCTCTTGATAGATGTAATTATTTTTAAAATTCTTAATCCATAATATACTCAAAAAATGTACTGGGATTATCTAATATTACTATCAATAGTTCAGGGAATAACAGAGTTCATTCCTGTAAGTTCATCAGCACATCTAACGTTGATTCAATATTTTAGCCCATTAGAACAAAATATTGAGATTGATTTAAGTCTTCATATTGGATCGTTAATTGCCCTTATTACCTATTTATATAGAAAAATAAGAATCCATGAAAACATCAGGATGAATGATGACTATACCTTCTTGACAAAAAAAACTATTTTTGCCCTAATAACTATTAGCGCAATTCCAACTCTAATACTTGCCTACTTTTTTCTAAATAATGAGTTAATGGGATCTATACGAGAGAATATTCAATTATTAGCGTGGCTGAATTTATTTTTTGCAATTTTACTATTAATTGCTGATTTTAATAGAAAAATGCCACTCAAAATCATTAAATTTACAGATATCCTAGCACTAGCTATTTTCCAATGTCTATCATTATTTCCTGGTGTTAGCAGATCTGGGATTTGTATAACAATATCTAGATTCATAGGCTTTGGCAGAAAAGAGTCCTCAATTATTGCAGTCATTATGTCTCTGCCAATAATGATATCTAGCTCTATTTACTTAATATTTAAGATATTTGGTGGGGTTGGTTTTGATTTAACAATATCAATAATAATATCGATATTATTATCGTTTATTGCTTCATATTTATCAATTATTATAATTGTTGAATTTATTGAACGAATAAAAATATATCCATATGTTGCTTACAGAGTTTTGCTCAGCCTATTAATTCTTTTATTCATCAATTAGTAAAGCGTTTAAGATACAGCGGGGCAATATTCTGAATAGAGGTTGGCACTATGCCATAATCTTCTAGTCTACCTATTTCTGAATTATTTTTTGAGAGTATATTGTCACTGCGCAAAGACTCTAATTGATCAAAAGTTATGGGTTTCTTTGGAAGAATCTGCATAGGGGCAATAAAGATTTTAGATACCGAAAATGGAATAGGTAGAAGAATCCTCCTTCTATTAGTGACTTTTAGAATGAACTGAATAATTTCTTTTAAAGTAAATATCTCCTTTCCACCCACCTCGTAAATGTTTTTTTTATCATTATCATGTAAATGTAACGCAATTAAATCTACTAAATCTTGCACATATACTGGTTGGAATTTTGTTTTCCCATTCCCAAAGAGAGGAAAGGCTGGAAATTTATTCAATATTGATGCAAACTGATTAAAAAAATTATCATCAAATCCGAATATCAGTGAAGGTTTAAATATAGTTGAATTTGGATTCTCATTCAATACCTCATATTCTCCCATCGCCTTACTTTTTGAATAGTTAGAACTAGAGTTGATATCAGAGCCTAGAGCAGAGATGTGAATAAATCTCTCTATTTTTAATTCCCTAGAATAAGCAGAAATTAATTTTGGAAAATGATGATGTATATATTGGTACTTATTTTTTTTTGACTCACTGAGTATGCCAATTAAATTAATCACGTAATTTGAGCCATTGATAAATTCTTTTATCTGATCGTTTTTGTGAATATTTAATTTAATTATTTCAATTTGCCCAACATTACCTGAGACAAGTAAGTGATTTGCTGTAGTGGGATTTCTCGTACCAATTTTTAATCTATATCCTTCTTTTGCTAGCTTCCTAATTAGGTTGCGGCCGAGGAAACCATTACCACCAAATACTGATATTATTTTACTATTTTTTGAAGAAATACTAATTTTACTGACCTAAGTAAGAATTTCAATTATATTATCTAATTTTATTAATTGAGAATATAATATATATTTAATATTAAAAAAGAGTTTTTTACAGTTTAATTTGAAAAAAGGATGCTGAAGTGTTGGAAAAAGAAACAAAAATATTTATGCATGAAAATGACTTGCCTAGTAACTTAAAACTAGGCGATATTTTAGCAGTAGATACAGAAACAATGGGACTTAATCCTCACCGAGATCGACTTTGCTTAATTCAGCTTAATGATGGGGGGGGGAACACACACTTGGTAAAAATATCAAAAAATTTAAACCCAGCCCCAAATATATGTAAGTTATTATCAGACCATAAAATACAAAAACTCTTTCATTTTGCTCGTTTTGATGTAGCAATACTATCTAAATCATTTGGCATAACAATAAATAATATATACTGCACAAAAATAGCTTCTAAATTGGCGAGAACATATACCGATAAGCATAGCTTAAAGTCATTATGCGAAGAATTACTTAGCTTACAATTATCAAAAGAAGAACAAAGTTCTGACTGGGGAAGTTCTACTTTGACTGAGAAACAAGAGAAATATGCTGCAAATGATGTTCTTTATTTGCACACAATTAAAGAAAAACTTGATTTAATACTTGAAAGAGAAGATAGAATGGAACTTGCAAAATCATGTTTTGATTTTATAAATACACAAGTTTGTCTAGACCTCAATGGTTGGAATAATCAAAATATATTCGATCATTAATTCCATGCTCAGTTTGATAAAAAATGGTATATAAACAATCATCAGATCAAATAGACAAAGTTAAA
>CALJEH010000017.1 GCA_938074435.1 uncultured Alphaproteobacteria bacterium | reverse complement strand
AAATTAGCTCAAATCTCTCTTTTAGATTATTTGTTTCAAGTATCTTTTGTTTTTGAGACAACTTGATTTGTAAGTTTGAAGCAATGGTGTCTGCTATTTTTGAATAATCATCAATCTCTGAGACTGAACCAAAAGTATCTGTTGGAATTTTTCTATTAATTTTTGTATAGTTTTCAAACTCCATGAGGCATGCACGAGATATTGCCTCAATCTCTGGATCATCAGGAATTATTTCTTTTATAAAATCGACTTCAACTTGATGAAATTTTTCTCCTTTTATGAAGTTTCTTATTTTTGCACGGCTTGTTCCTTCAACAAGAACCTTAACTGTATTATCTGGTAATTTTAATAATTGGATAACAGATGCAATAGTTCCAACCTTATATAAGCTGTCTTCATTTGGATCTTCGGTTGTAGAGTCAATTTGTGAAACCAAGAAGAGCTCACGATCATTATTCATGACTTCTTCGAGAGCTTGAATGGATTTATCTCTTCCCACAAACAAAGGAACTATCATGTTAGGATATACAACAATATCCCTAAGAGGTAATATTGGATACAAATCACTACTTATTTTTATATCATCTTCCATGTCTAAAACTCACAAATTATTTATCTATAGTTAATTTGTTACTTAAAACGAACAGTTTCAAGTTATTTTAGAAGAAATAAACTACATTTGAGAAAATTAAGCAGAATTACCTAGATCTTCTTTTTGTTCAGAATATATGTATAAGGGACGAGATTTACCTTCAACAACTTCATTTGATATAACAACTTCTTCAATTGTATCGAGTTCTGGCAATTCAAACATTGTTTCAAGAAGAATTGATTCAAGTATAGAACGTAAACCACGTGCTCCAGTCTTTCTCTCTATCGCTTTCTTTGCAATGGATCTTAGTGACTCTTCAGAAAATGTGAGTTTTACATTTTCTATCTCAAACATTCGTTGGTATTGTCTAACTAACGAATTTTTTGGTTGAGTTAGTATCTTTACAAGTGTGTCTTCATTTAAATCTTCAAGAGTTGCTATGATTGGCACACGTCCAACAAATTCAGGTATAAGACCAAATTTGAGAAGGTCTTCTGGTTCAAGCATTGTAAAAAGTTCATCAATATTTTTTTCTTCAATTTCTTCGACTGAAGCACCAAAACCTATTGATGAGTCATTAGTTCTTTTTGCAATTATTTTTTCTAGACCTGCAAAGGCTCCACCGCAAATAAATAGTATATTTGTAGTGTCAACTTGAAGGAATTCTTGTTGTGGATGTTTTCTTCCACCCTGCGGAGGAACACTTGCAACAGTTCCTTCCATAATTTTTAGAAGAGCTTGTTGAACACCTTCACCCGAAACATCTCTGGTAATAGAGGGATTATCAGATTTACGACTAATTTTGTCAACTTCATCAATATAAACAATGCCTCTTTGAGCTTTTTCGACATTGTAATCTGCAGACTGAAGTAGTTTTAAAATAATATTTTCAACATCCTCACCAACATAGCCTGCCTCTGTTAGGCTAGTGGCATCTGCCATAGTAAAGGGAACATCTAGTATTCTTGCCATTGTTTGTGCAAGTAGCGTTTTACCACTTCCTGTTGGTCCAACGATGAGTATATTAGATTTAGACAATTCAACATCATTTGAGGTTTTCACTTCATTTGACAATCTTTTATAGTGATTGTGTACGGCTACCGATAGCACCTTCTTAGCGTGATCTTGACCAATGACATATTCATTAAGAATTTTATATATCTCAGAAGGTGTTGGGAGTTCCTTATCAGATTTTATTACTGATGATTTCGTTTCTTCTCTGATAATATCAGTACAGAGGTCCACGCATTCATCACAGATAAAAACTGTTGGTCCAGCTATAAGTTTCCTAACCTCATGTTGGCTTTTGCCGCAAAATGAGCAGTATAGGGTTGATTTTGTATCACTATTGCCAACTTTACTCATATTATAATCTCATTTTTAATTTTATATAAATTACATCACAATTCTTAATAAGATATAAATTGCTTCCTAATTATTTACTGTCCGAGTCTCCCCTTGAAGCTATAACTTCGTCGACAATACCAAATTCCATAGCTTCATCTGCATTCATAAAATGATCTCTATCCAGAGTTTTTTCTATTGTATCGTATTCTTGCCCAGTATGTTTTACATACAGTTCATTCAGTCTTCTTTTAATTTTTACAATATCCTGAGCGTGGCGTTCGATATCACTGGCCTGTCCAGAGAATCCTCCAGATGGTTGATGGACCATAACTCTAGAATGAGGAAGACAATACCTCATACCTTTTTCACCAGCTGTTAACAGCAAAGAACCCATTGATGCAGCCTGTCCAATACATAATGTTGACACTGGTGGCCTGATAAATTGCATGGTGTCATATATTGCCATTCCAGATGTGACAATTCCACCAGGTGAATTGATATATAGTGAAATTTCTTTTTTTGGATTTTCCGCTTCAAGGAATAATAATTGAGCTGTTACAACTGTTGCCACACTATCATCTATAGGACCTGTAATAAAAATTATTCGCTCTTTTAGAAGCCGTGAAAAAATATCATATGCCCTTTCTCCTCTATTTGATTGTTCAACAACCATTGGAATGAGGTTCATAAGTGTTTCTTTTTTATCAGTCATATTCACACCTTATTTCTTGTTCTTTGTATTTTTTGGTTTTGCATTTGTTGATCCATCTTTGTCTTTTGCAGCTTTCGCTTTAGTTGAAGATTTTTTCTTTGGTTTGGAGTCATGGTCGTGATCGTGATCATGCGAGTCATGGTCGTGATCGTGATCATGATCATGTCCAAGCAATTCACTTCTTGTGACATTTTCATTTTTAACTTTGACTTTTGTTATAATGAAATCAACAACTTTGTCTTCTATTAAAGGAGATTTTATTTGGATCAATGCATTTGGATTTTCTTGGTAAAATTTTATAATTTCACTTTCTTGCCCAGGATAATTTCTTGCTTGTTCAAACAACGCCCTGTTCACCTCATCATCAGAAACAGTAATTGTTTCATCTTCTGCAATTTTATTGAAGAACAATCCTAGCTTCACTCGTCTTTTTGCAATTTCATCGTACTCTTTTTTTGTCTTCTTTTCATCTTTGACAACATCTTCAATTTTCTTACCAGAACTTTCTATATCCCTTTTATAATTGTTCCAGATTATTTCAGCCTCATCACTAACAAGGGTTGGAGGTAAATCAAACTTTAATTTTTCATCCAAACCATCCATTAATTTACGCTTTAAATCTGATTTTGATATTGACTCATAATCTTTTTCAAGTTGTTCAGAAATCTGATCTTTTAATTTTTGCAAATTTTCAAATCCAAGCTTTTTAGCAAAATCTTCATTAACTTTTGTCGCAACAGGCTTTTCTATTTTCTTTATCTTTGTTTCAAAAACGGCATCTTTACCAGCGAGATGTTCAACCTGATAATCATCAGGAAACTTAACTTTTACATTAATCTCATCTCCATTTTTTACATCTTTTAACTGTTCTTCAAAACCAGGAATAAATGCACCAGATCCTATAACCAGAGGAGCATCATTTGCTGAACCACCATCAAAAACTTCGCCATCAATTTTTCCAATAAAATCAATCGTCAATTGATCCCCATCTTTGGATTTCTCTGCAGACTTCCTCTCTTCATAACTTTTATTTTCCGCTGCAATTCTATCCAATGCTTCTTTAATATCTTCAGTTGTAACTTTTGCAACTCTTTTCGTAATAGATATTGTTTCATATTTAGGTGAGATGATTTCAGGAATGATTTCATATATCATTGTGTATGAGAGGTCTTTTTCTGCATTAATCACCTTATCAATAGCCTCTTTTTCTTTTTTTTCTGATGGTTTACCATCGTAGAAATTAATTTTTGGTTGAATAGCAGGTTTTTCGTTCCGGTCAGATAGTACTTTCGCTGAGGTCTCTTTAATTGTTTCTTCAATAATCTCAGGCATTAGCCTTTGTCCAAAAACACGACGTAAATGATTTAAAGGAACTTTACCAGGTCTAAAACCTTTTAGTTGAACAGTATTTTTTAGTTCCTCTAGTTTACTTACTAGCTTATTTTCTATTTCCCCTTTTGGGACTTCAACTTTTACTTCTCTAGTTAAATCTTTTGCTGAAATTTCAGATACATTCATACTACACTCACATCTCGGATTAAAAGTGGTGCGGGCGAAGGGAATCGAACCCCCACTCCTATAAGGAACCAGAACCTAAATCTGGCG
>CALJEH010000016.1 GCA_938074435.1 uncultured Alphaproteobacteria bacterium | reverse complement strand
TATATTTATTTTTTTATTTTATTTTATGTTACACCAAATATAATATAGAAATTGGTATAAAAATGCTTAATGAAAATCATCTAATAGAGTGTATAACAAAGTATAATCCATCGACAAACAAAGAGCTTATTAATAGGGCTTTTGTCATTGCGGATATTGCACATCAGAATCAAAAGCGCAGATCTGGAGATCCATATATTTCTCATCCATTAGAGGTTGCCAAAATATTAACTGAATATAGATTGGATGATTCTACAATCATTACAGCCTTACTTCATGATACTATTGAAGATACACAACTTACTTTTAAGTCTATCAAAAAAGAATTTGGAGATGAGATTGCAAACCTTGTAAATGGTCTAACAAAAATTGGTAAGCTAGACTTATTTACCAAAGAAGCAGAACAGGCTGAGAACTTCAGAAAGTTGATTTTGGCTATGTCAAATGACGTACGTGTCTTAATCGTCAAACTGGCTGATCGACTTCACAATATGCGAACAATTAATTTTCTGCCATACGAGAAACAACAAATTATTGCAAAAGAAACTATTGAAATTTATGCGCCCCTATCAGGGAGGCTAGGTATCAACTCATTAAAAGAAGAGCTAGAGGAACTATCATTTGACGTATTAAATCCTAAAGCGCGCAAAATTATCTTAGAGAAATTACGATCAATTAGTACAGACTCAAATGAATTAATAAATGATATAAAGAATCTTTTAGCTGAGGAATTATCTAAATATGAAATGAAATTTTTAATTGATGGTAGAGAGAAGAGACCGTTCTCAATATGGCAGAAAATGAATAGAAAATCTATTTCTTTGGAGCAGCTATCAGATATATATGGATTTAGAATTATTGTAGATACAATAGATGATTGTTATAAAATTATTGGTATAGTGCACCAAAAATGGAGTGCTATCCCTGGAAGGTTTAAAGACTATATATCAACTCCAAAAATTAATGACTATCAATCTATTCACACGACTATTCTCGGGCCCAATAATAACAGAATAGAATTACAGATAAGAACTGAGCAAATGCATGAAATAGCTGAACGTGGAGTTGCGGCCCATAGAGACTATAAGGACAAATATAATGATCAAGAAAAACAAAAATACCCATGGTTAGACGATCTAATAGAAATGCTTGAGCAGGGTGAAAGTTCTGAAGATTTCTTTGAAAGTACTAAACTTGAATTATTTCAGGATCAGGTATTTTGTTTCACTCCAAAGGGCAGAATAATTGCATTACCAATAGGGGCAACACCAATTGATTTTGCATTTGAGGTTCATACAGATGTTGGAATGAAGTGCATAGGTTGTAGGGTAAATGGTGTTAATTCTCCTCTGTATACTGATTTGGTTAATGGAGATGAAATTGAAATAATTACAGATGAAAAATCATTGCCACCAATGGCATGGGAAAAGATAGCAGTTACTGGAAAAGCAAAACTCGCTATAAGAAGGATTAATAAAGAAAAGATTAAAAACCAATACTCAGAGCTTGGAAAACAAATACTAGACAAGATTTTAAAAAACTCAACATCACTTGAAAAGATTCCTGATATCAAGGATTTTTGTAATAAATTTGGATTAAAATCATCAGATGATCTTTATAGTAAAATTGGAAGAGGTGAAATTACTCCGGAACTTATTAGAAAAGCATTTGTAAAAATGGATATAATTAAAATATCAGATAACAAAGGCTTTGAAGCAAATCCTACAATTAACTCCGTCAGCATTCCGGTGAGAGGATTTGATAAAAATATACCATTTAAGTTTGCGGAAAATAGTAGGGTTGTCCCGGGTGATAAGATATTTGGGGTTAATGATGGTAATAATGGGATAACAATTTATTCAAAACAATCAAAAAACCTCAATAAATATTCAGAGGATATTGGAACTTTTATAGATCTAACCTGGGATATTGACAATAATTTATCTGAACGGTTTATTGCTAGAATTATGATAGATTGTCAAAATGAAGTGGGAGCGCTTGCCAAAATATCACGTGCAATTGGACTTTCTAATGCTAATATAGAAAACTTAAAATTAATCTCAAGGTCAAGGGATTTTTATAAATTAGACATAGATATAGGTGTTTTTCATCTTTCACACTTAAATTTAGTTATAAGTTCAATTAGAAAACTAAATGTTGTACACAGAGTTGTTAGAATTATGGATTAAGTTGAGGATTAGATGAACGAGAAAGAAATATTTGATAAATTTATTGAAGCGAGGGCATTACTTGAGGGACATTTTGTTCTAAGTTCAGGACTACATTCGGCTAAGTATATTCAGTGTGCACGGGTAATGATGTTCCCAGAAATAGCAAGTCAGTTATGTGGTCAATTAGCAAAAATAATCTCACAAAAATTTGAAACTATTGATATGATTGTTTCACCTGCGATGGGAGGCGTCATTGTGGGTTATGAAGTGGCAAGACAATTAAAATGCCCAGCAGTTTTTTTTGAAAGAGTGGAGGGTAATTTTAAGCTAAGAAGAGGTTTTGAAATTGAAAATGGTCAAAGATGTCTGATGGTTGAAGATATTGTTACAACAGGATTATCATCAAGAGAATGTATAGCAGCAATAAATCAGAATGGAGGTAAAGTTATTGGTGCAGCGTGTCTTATCGATAGGTCAAGTGGTTTTGCAGATGTTGGGGTTGATCTTATTTCACTTGCACAAATGCAAATCGATACATACAAAGAGTCAGAGATCCCAGATTGGCTTAATGCCCGGCCAATAACAAAACCAGGAAGTAGAAATCTGAAATGACGTCAGACGATCTATATCTAAGATTAGGAGTAAATATAGACCATGTGGCTACAATTAGGAATGCAAGAGGTGGCTCACATCCTGATCCCCTCAAGGCGGCTCAAATTGCTTATAAAGCTGGTGCAGATGGTATAACAGCCCACCTAAGAGAAGATAGAAGGCATATCAGTGATATTGACATATCGCGTTTAATTGATGAAATTGATATTCCATTAAATTTAGAGATGGCTCCTACAAATGAAATGCTAAAAATCGCAATTAAACATAAACCAAATGCCTGTTGCCTGGTCCCAGAAAAAAGAGAAGAAATAACAACTGAAGGTGGTTTAGATCTCTTTAAAAAAAATCAACAAATTAGAGAGTGTGTACATGTCTTGAAGAGTGAAGGAATAAGAGTCTCACTTTTTATTGATCCCAAAAAAGAGGATATCCAAGAAGCATTAAATCTTAATTCTGATATTGTTGAGATACACACTGGAAGTTTCTCAAATAAATTCTATGCTGACAAAAAAGAAATGCAAAATGAGTTTGGCAAAATAAAAGAAATGGCTCAATTGGCTAAAGGTATGGGTTTGGAAGTTCATGCAGGACATGGATTAAATTATGAAACAACAGAATTGATTTCAAAAATTAAGCCACTTAAGGAATTGAATATCGGACATTTTATTATTGGGGAGTCTGTATTTGACGGTCTGGATTGTGTAATTAAAAAATTTAGAGCTATCATGAATAATCAAAGGAAAAACTTCTAATGATACTTGGGATAGGGATTGATATAATTGATATTAAACGAATTGAGAGTGTTATTCGTCGATATGGTAATAGATTTAAGGAAAGAGTTTTTACTGTTCAAGAAATTGCAAAATGCGAATCGAGGAGATTAAGTGTTAATTCTTACGCAAAAAGGTATGCCGTTAAAGAAGCATGTTCTAAAGCTCTTGGAACAGGTTTTAGAAGAGGTGTATATTGGAGAGATATTGAGATAATAAACAGTAAATCTGGTAAGCCTGAATTATATCTGCATAATGGTGCTCAAAAGATACTGGATGATATAACACCTCAGAACTGTAATAGCAAAATAGATGTGAGTATAACTGATGAATACCCATACGCTCAGGCAATTGTAATAATCACATATGAAAAATAGCAAATGAATGTAGCAAAGAAAAGCAGTTTTTTTGAAAATATTAGGACTTTAATTTACGCAATAATAATAGCATTTTTTATAAGAACCTTTATATTGCAACCCTTTACAATACCCTCTGGATCTATGCTTCCAAATTTATTAGTTGGAGACTATTTATTTGTATCAAAATATTCATATGGTTACTCCAGATACTCACTGCCGTTATCACCAAACATTATTAAGGGAAGAATTTTTTCTAGATTGCCAGAGAGAGGTGATGTAGCTGTATTCAGATTGCCAAAAGATACAAATATTGACTATATCAAAAGAGTAATTGGTTTGCCTGGTGATAAAATACAAATAAAAAATGGTTTGATTTATATTAATGATCAACAGATTACTTACAAAAATTATAGTGATAACTATAAATACCTTACAAGATACAATAAAGACGTTTTAAAAAATGAGAATTTAGATGGTAATATCTATACAATCCTGGATCTGGAAACTGGGAGCTTGGGTGATAACACAGCCATATATAGAGTTCCTAATAATCATTATTTTATGATGGGAGATAATAGAGATAATTCGCTTGATTCAAGATTTATCGATCAAGTTGGCTATGTACCTTTTGATAATTTTATTGGCAAGGCAGAGTTTTTGTTTTTCTCATCAGACAAGTCAGTGCCAATTTGGAAGATATGGAGTTGGCATAAAAAGTTTAGATTTGACAGAATTGCTAAAAAGATAAACTGAAATGAATAATATAAAAAAAATATCGCAAATAATATCATACAATTTTCATGATGAATCATTACTTACTGAGTCTCTTACTCATACAGGTAAAAATCGAAGAAAAAACTCAATTTTTCAGAGATTAGAATTTTTGGGTGATAGAGTTTTAGGGCTTTGTATTGCAAAAATCTTATATGACAAATTTCCATCAGAATCAGAGGGTGATCTTACTAGGAGAATGCATAATTTAGTAAATGAAGAAACTTTAGCTGAAATTGCGCGAATGATATCTCTCAATGAGTATTTGATTCTTAGTTACAATGAAGAGAAAACGGGAGGTCGCGATAAAAGTACAATATTGTCTGACAGTCTAGAGTCTCTAATTGCAGCAATATATATAGATGGGGGGTTTGAAGAGGTTTTTAAATTTATTAACAGTAATTGGGAAAAATATGCTTTAACCAATAAGAAACCCCCAATTGACCCAAAAACAATGTTGCAAGAATGGTGCCAATCTAAAGGATATGATCTCCCTCAATATGTTGAAGTGAGCAGAAAAGGACCAGATCATAATCCTGAATTTACAATTAAGCTAATTTTTGGAGAAAATATAGAATTCGAGGGCATTGGTCCATCAAAAAAACAAGCGGAGAGATTTGCAGCTATAAATGCATTAAAAAGCGATTATGTCTCAAAAAATTGATAAAAAGAGGATTTGTGGACGTGTTGCAATCATAGGTCCAACGAATGCAGGAAAATCAACTCTTCTCAATGCTTTTTTAGGTAAAAAATTATCTATTGTTTCCCATAAAGTTCAGACAACTAGAAAACAGATAAATGCAATTTTAACAAAAGGTTTAGCGCAAATTATCTTTATTGATACTCCAGGTTTATTTAATCCAACTAATCACAGAGAAAGACCGCTAATTAGAGAGGCTATGAACAGCCTACAGGAAGCTGATGTTCTAATTTATATGATAGACCCAACAAAAATCCATGAAACCAACTACTTCTCAATTTATAGTCAAATAAAAAATTATAATGGTAAGATTATGGTTGTTATTAACAAGATAGACCTTATTAAAAAAACACATCTACTGAAGGTTGTTAAAGAAATTAAAGAACAAATGAACGAAGAAGATATTCATTTTATATCTGCATTAAAACTTGAGGGTATTGGTGATTTCTTAACCAATCTTATAAAGATTATTCCTCAAAAAGAATGGGAATTCCCAGAGAAATTGACAACAAATATTTCAGAGAAATTCATTGCTGAAGAATTCACAAGAGAAAAAATACTACATTATATCCACAAAGAAATACCTTATTCAATAAGGATAGATACAGAAAAATGGTCTGAAAAGAATGCAAACGAAATAGAGATTTATCAAAATATATATGTAGATAGTGATAATCATAAAAAAATAATACTAGGAAAAAATGGTGAAAAAATAAAAAGAATATCTACTGAGTCAAGGATTGAAATTCAAAACTACTTAAATAAGAAAGTTCACTTATATCTATTTGTAAAACAAAAAAAAAATAATATTTCAAACAATACAAATTACATATAATTATATGATAGCTTTACAAAGGGTATTGACAATAAATGAACTTTGAAGATGTTGGAATTGTATTATCTGTACGTAAGTATGGAGAGAGAGCTGGTTTAATAGAATTACTAACCAAAAATCATGGTAGACATATTGGTTTGGCGCGTAATTATCAATCCAAAAATAATCAGCCAATACTCCAGCCAGGTAACGCAATTAGTTTTATATGGAAAGCTCGATTATCAGAACATTTAGGAACAGTAACATTTGAATTGGACACATCTAGATCATGGAAGCTTATAAATAATAGAGTTAGAATGGTTGTACTTCAAACTTTGATTTCACACCTTAGAATGTTACCTGAAAGAGAATCATTTCCTGAAGTCTTTAAAAGAACAAGTTCAATACTAGACTTTACTGGCGATGATAGTAATTTAATAAAAGATCTTATAATTTGGGAATTGTTTATTTTGGAGCAATTAGGTTATGGTGTGGATATGTCAGAATGCGCTGTCACAAGATCAAATCAAGATTTGAAGTATATTTCACCTAGGACAGGTAGAGCTGTAACAAAAGAAGTTGGTGAACCATATAAAAGTAAATTAATTGAAATACCAGATTTTATATTTGGTGGTAATACTTTAAACGATGTGGAACTTAAAAAAGGACTATTATTAACAGAATTTTTTCTAAAAAAGGACCTTTACAAACCATTACAATTAAATCTCTCTATGTTTCGTGATAGTTTGTACCAAATGCTGTCAAACTAAATGGGAATAATCCTTGTCATCAGATCAAGAAATTACAATAAAATCAGATTTTGTTGACCTATTAAAAGATAAATATTTGTCATATGCTTTATCAACTATAACAGATAGAGCCCTGCCTGATGTTCGCGATGGACTAAAGCCTGTCCATAGAAGGCTGCTTTTTGCTATGTCTGAATTAAAACTTGGTTCTGAAAACTCATTTAAAAAGTGTGCTCGTGTTGTTGGTGATGTCATCGGTAAATATCATCCACACGGCGAGCAAGCAGTGTATGACTCACTGGTTAAATTAGCTCAAAGCTTCTCTCATAGATATCCATTAATTCAGGGGCAGGGAAACTTTGGGAATATCGATGGGGATAATGCAGCAGCTATGAGGTATACTGAGTCAAGATTAACGCAGATATCAGAATTAATAATGGACCAGGTTCATGATGGGACAACTGAATTTGTAAGAAATTATGATGAAAGTGAGTTTGAGCCAAAAGTATTTCCATCTGCATTCCCTAATCTTTTAGCCAATGGTTCAAATGGTATCGCAGTTGGAATGGCCACAAGTATTCCTCCACATAATATAATCGAGCTATTGGATATGGCAATAAAACTCCAAAGAAATAGGGAAATTACGGATGATGAGCTGATGTCTAACTTTCATGGTCCTGACTTTCCTACGGGAGGAGTTTTAATATCTTCAAAGAGTGAAATAAATGAAATATACAAGAAAGGTCGTGGCTCACTAAGACTAAGATGCGTATGGAGTGAAGAAAGATCAAGAAATGGTTATTCGATTAAAATAACACAAATTCCATATGGTGTTCAAAAATCAAAACTCATTGAAAAGTTAGCTGATCTCGTAATTTCAAAGACTATAAATGAAATCTCTGACATTAGAGATGAATCTGATGAGTCTGTATGTATAATTATTAAACCCAAAAACCCCTCTATTGAGGCTCAAAAAATTATGAATAAACTATTCAAACTTTCTGATCTTGAAACAACAATCACTATTAATATGAATGTGCTCCAAGATGGTGATAATAAAGTGCCCAAAGTACTGGGCATAAAAGAAGTTCTTGCTCAATGGCTTGATCATAGACAAAGTATACTGATAAAAAGTTATCAGTATTATCTTGAAAAAGCTGAAAAGAGGATACACACCCTTGAAGGCTTCCTAATTGTATTTTTGAATATTGATAGGGTAATTTCAATAATCAGAACAAGCGATTATCCAAAGAAGGACCTGGCAGCTGAATTTTCCCTGACTGATCAACAGGCGGAATCTATACTAGAAATGCGATTAAGATCACTTCGGAAACTCGAAGAAATCACAATCCAAAAAGAGTTAAAGTCACTATTACGTGATCGAAGAGAATATAGGTTAATATTGGGCTCGGAGAGTAGCCAAATATCTAAAATTATAGAGCAATTAATATCATTGATTCAATCTTTTCGGGAAGATACTCAACTAACCAAGTTATCATCAAGAGTTACTAGTGTTGAAGATCATGTTTTGAACCTTGAGACACATGTAGAGGATGTTTTCCCAATGACATTTATGATGACAAATAAGGGTTGGTTGATATTAAAAGAAGGGCATGGAATTGAAGAGTATAATAGAGATGTCAAAGATGGTGATGAGATCTGTTTCATTAAAGAATGCCATTCAAATAGTGATTTACTTCTCTTTTCAAACGCAGGCAGGGTTTTTACTCTAAATATCTCTAAACTTCATAACACTAAAGATTTTGAACCAATTAAAAAATATTTTAATCTTGAGACAGAAGAAAAGATCATCCAATTATTAATTGATGACAATGATAAGACAGACTTGATGTTCATATCCAACAAGTGTAAGGGCATGATATCTCCAAAGGAAAAAATGAAATCCCAGACCAAGAATGGTAAGGTTGTAATGAATATCGCCAATACAAACCAAATTCTTAAAATTGTTAAACCAATTAATCATAAATATATCTGTATTCTGAGTAATGCGGTTAGTGTCATTTTGATAGATCAGACTAATATAAATAGGGTGTCAAAAGGAAGTGGGATAAGCTTCCAGAAAATCAACGAAGCAGAATTACTAGATGCTATATCAGTGGATATTGAGAATAAGGTCGCTATAAGATCACTTGCAAATAATAGGATTATAGCTAAACTTGACGATCTTCAAAATTACCTTGGTGAAAGAGGAAGAGTTGGGAAAAGATTAAAATTTAATTTAAAAGGCGGTGTATATCTCTCGATAATTTAGTTGGAATAACGATATTACTAGATCTCTTTTGAAATGTGAAGAGTTTGGGTAGGGTATGCAAACTCAATTTTTTCTTCTTCAAATCTCTTGAATATTTCATAATTTACATTTTGGATGATATCCATATATTCCTTGTAATCATTATCCGGAACAGATACATAGAATATTACTTCAAATAATAGCGACGAGTCTCCAAAGTTTTTAAAATTTGCTCTATCAAAGCGAGCATTCTCTGCCTTAACTATTATCTGCTCAATTAAGTTTGGGATCTTAGTAAGAAGTTCGTAGGGTGTTTGGTAAACTACACCAAGGTGAATTTCGGCTCTTCTTTCTGTCATTCTTCGGTAATTTCTGACTCTACTCCCCAATAGATCTGCATTGGAACAAACTAGTTCTTCACCTGATAGAGCCCTTATTCTTGTGGTCTTAATGCCAATTTGTTCAACGGTTCCAGATATGTCGCCCACTACTATATAATCGTCAATTTCAAATGGTTTATCAAGCACTATAGCAAGTGATGCAAATAAATCTCCTAGGATATTCTGAGCTGCAAGCGCAATGGCAATACCGCCAATACCAAGCCCGGCAACTAGTGCGGTTATGTCTACTCCAATATTGTCAACACAAAGTAGTAAGGCAATTGACCATATTGCCGATCTTGCAAAAAACTTAATTAATGAGATTGCGTTTTTTACTGCACTTTTTCTACCAGTTGATTTTAGTTTGTTATTGCTTGATATTAGGTAGACACTGACACCATCAACTATAAAAGCAAGTTGAATAAAGAATATTAACGATAAAAATATATTTATAGCCCCAATGATTGGGTAATTTTGGAATAAATTTTGTGAAATAAATAAGAATACAATTATGAATATAATTATATTATTTAAACGTTCCAAAACAATGTTTAATATGTCAAATATTTGGCTTTTTTCTTGAATATTTGCTCTTATTCTATTTTTCAACCAGATCAATATTAAATATAGAAGTATTGATAAAAAAATATTTATTCCACTATACAAAATGAAATCTAAGTAGCTGTCTTGTAGTATTTGAAGATCCATGCTATTTGCCTAATAATTTCTCGGCAACATCTATTGCTGCATAAGTAAGTATACCATCTGCTCCAGATCTTTTAAAGCATAATAAAGATTCCAATATTATTTCATTATAATCCAGCCATCCATTTATTGATGCTGCCTTGATAGCAGCATATTCACCAGATACTTGATATGCAAATGTTGGGATACCTAACTCTTTCTTTATTCTGAATATAATATCTAAATAGGGCATTCCAGGTTTGACCATTATCATATCGGCACCTTCATTTATATCAAGCTCTGCCTCTCTTATAGCTTCATCACTATTTGCAAAATCCATTTGGTAGGTTGATTTACTTCCAGTTAAACTATCTTTGGATTTTATTGCATCTCTAAATGGACCGTAATAGTTGGATGCATATTTTGCAGCGTATGACATTATAATTGTATCTTTGAAATTATTCTGTTCAAGTGCGTTCCTTATCATTAGGATTCTTCCATCCATCATATCAGATGGTGCTATAATATCAGTACCTGCTCGGCACTGGTTCAATGCTTGCTTTATAAGTGCTTCAATTGTTTCATCATTAAGGATTTTATTTTCTTTTAATATCCCGTCATGCCCATGAGAAGTGTAGGGATCTAGTGCCACATCTGTCATTATACCTATATTAGGAACTTTATTCTTTATTTCGTGAATCGTTCTACATATTAAATTATCACTTTTGAGCGCTTCTTCCCCTTCATTTGATTTAAATTTGCTATCTATAACAGGAAATAATGCTAATAATGGAATTTGAAGATCTTCAGCTTTTTTTGCAACATCAACTATTTTATCTATGGAATATCTATTAACACCCGGAAGAGAGTCGATTGGTTCAAGTAAATTATTACCATCACATACAAATAATGGGAGTATTAGATCATTTACAGATAGAATATTTTCGCAAATAAGTCTTCTTGACCAATCTGCCTGTCTATTTCTTCTCATTCTTACGAGTGGATAACTATTTGTTTTTTTTTGTATCATAACAAGAACTTAACACCATAAATATGAATCATATATACTATGAAACAGTTATAATTCAACAGGCCAGTAAAATATAGTAAAAACATGAATGGATTTAATAGAAAATATAAAAAATTTAGAACTATACACCTACTGATTTTGCTTTTTTTCTTCATCTCATACCCATTCGCGGCATTGGCAAATCTTTTGGATCAAGTTGACAAATTCAAAAACACTGATTTTTTCTTATTTGAAGATCCATTTTCTAGTTCTATTGAGGAACAATTTTCTCTAGAAGATGATATGATGTTGACGTCAGAAGGCTCAAAAAAAAGTTTTTTAAATTATCAAAATTATTTAGAAGTTGAAGAAGCTATTAGGCTTTATCAAGGTATTTTCGATCAAGGAGGGTGGCCTGAAATAGACACAATGATAGAACTTGAAATGGGGGATGTTTCAGAAGAAATTATTAAACTAAGAAAAAGGTTATTGATTACAAAAGATATGGATCAAAATAGAGGAATTGGTGATATTTTTGATATTTTTGTTGTTGATGGACTTAAAAACTTTCAAAGTAGGCATGGATTAGAGCCAAGTGGTAAACTAGATAAAAATACAATTCACTACCTTAATCAACCAGTGGAATATAAATTAAAGAAATTGGGGACTAATAAAACTCGATTTCTAAATTATCTGTTTGGTCTTGGAGAAAGGTACGTGTTTGTAAATATACCAGGTGGTGATTTAATTGCTGTAGATAATGGTTTTATAGATTATCATACGAAAGTTATAGTGGGAAAAAGTGATAGGGAAACTCCAATAATAGACAGTGATATTTTCGAAATAAATTTTTTTCCTTACTGGCACTTACCCGAGAGCATTGTCAAAAAAGATATAATCAAAGCCATGAATATTGATCCAAAATACTTGGAAAAAAATAATATTTTTATTTATCAGGATTATTACTATCAAAAAAAAATAAATCCACAATATATAGATTGGACAACAGAAGAGGCAACTTTATTTAAATTTCGTCAAAATCCTGGGTATACTAATTCCCTTGGTGTGGCAAAAATAAATTTTCCAAATAAACATGCAGTTTATCTGCATGATACTCCAAAAAAATCATTATTTAACGAAGAAATACGTTTCTTTAGCTCTGGTTGTGTTCGTGTTCAAAATATTGATGACTTAATCAATTGGTTGCTTTCTGAAAGTGCTAATTGGAATGAAATTTTGCTTCATCAAATATTAGATAACTCAGTGACAAAAACAATCAGGCTTGACTCAAAGATTCCTATTAAAATTGGTTATTTAACGGCATGGGTTGAAAATGGTCAAATTCAATTTAGAGATGATATATACAAGAAGGACGCAACATATTAAGAAAAATAATAGCTTATTATGCTGTTTTTTGTTCAAGAGAAGTCTTCTTATAATTTACAGATATTCTATATCTCTTTAAATAAATTCATACTCATAAATCATTTGAATTTTTATCCTAAAAAGACTATCTATTATATAACAGGACATAAGTATGAAGAAAAAATATTCTCAATATATTAAAGATTCAATAGATAGTATAATTTCTGAAGGCAGATATAGAACATTTGCAAACATCACAAGAGTACGTGGTGATTATCCAAATGCAACACTTCATATGAAATCAGGAAACAAGAAAAAAATCACAGTTTGGTGCTCAAATGATTATCTTGGCATGGGGCAGAACCAGTCTGTGCTAAATGAATTAAAGGATATTATTGATACAATTGGCGGGGGTTCGGGTGGAACTAGGAATATTTCAGGTACAACAAATCAGCACGTTATTTTAGAAAATACTCTATCCAAATTACATAATAAAGAGTCCTCTTTGCTTTTTACATCTGGATATGTTGCAAATGATGCAACACTATCAACTTTATCAAAAATTATACCTGACCTCGTATTGTTGTCTGATGAAAGTAATCATGCTTCTATGATTGAAGGTATTCGTCATGGAGGTGCTTCCAAAATAATATTCAAGCATAACGATATGGTTGATTTGGAAGAGAAGCTAATAAAGGTGGGCACTCAAAAAAATAAAGTTATAGCTTTTGAGTCTGTTTATTCTATGGATGGTGATATTGCAAAAGTAAAAGAAATTTGTGACCTCGCAGATAAATATGATGCATTAACATATATTGATGAAGTTCACGCTGTTGGCATGTATGGTAATACAGGAGCTGGCATGGCTGAGCATTTAAATCAAATGGAAAGAATTGATATTATCGAAGGAACCTTAGCTAAAGCATTTGGTCTAGTTGGGGGGTATATTTCTGCTGAAAAAACACTAATAGATTCCATTAGATCATATGCGCCTGGATTTATATTTACAACATCACTGCCTCCATCAATAGCCGCCGGTGCGAATGTTAGTATTAACCATCTAATGGTGTCTTCAACAGAACGGGATAAAATGCATGCAAATGTGGCTTTGTTGAAATCTAAGCTTACAGAAATTAATCTGCCTATAATTCCAAATAAAAGTCATATAATCCCTATTTTAGTTGGAGACCCAATATTAACAAAAAAAGTTACAGATCAGCTATTGGATGAATTTAACATATATGTTCAACCAATCAATTATCCAACAGTTCCAAAAGGGACTGAGAGACTAAGAATAACAGCAAGTCCATATCATAAAATTGAGGATATTGATCATCTTGTAGGTTCGTTAGATAATATTTGGAGAGATATGAAAATCGCTCGTGCTGCTTAAAAACATAAAATTATCATGGAGAAGAAATGACAAAAGATTTTTTTACTGCCCCTTTATCACAAATAGATCCAGAGGTTTTTCAGTCAATTGGGAAAGAAGTTGATCGTCAAAAGTTTGGTATTGAATTAATTGCTTCTGAAAATATTGTTTCAAAAGCGGTACTAGATGCACAAGGTTCAATACTTACAAATAAATATGCTGAAGGCTATCCAAACAAAAGATATTATGGTGGATGTATGTTTGTTGATGAAACTGAGCAACTGGCTATAGATAGAGCAAAAGAGTTATTTAACTGTGATTTCGCTAATGTTCAGGCACATTCCGGTTCGCAGGCAAATCAGGCTGTTATGTTAGCTCTTTTAAAACCTGGTGATACTTTTATGGGAATGACTCTTGCAGCAGGCGGTCATCTCACACATGGTGCGGCTCCCAACTTATCTGGGAAATGGTTTGATGCGATTGGGTATGGCGTTCGTGAAGAAGATGCACTAATTGACTATGATGAACTTTATCAAAAGGCTAGAGAGCATAAACCAAAACTTATAATCGCTGGTGGTTCGGCATATCCTAGAATAATCAATTTTAACAAATTTAGAGAGATTTGTGATGAAGTTGGTGCATACTTACTCGTAGATATGGCTCATTTCTCAGGACTCGTTGCAGGAGGAGCTTATCCTAGTCCTTTCCCATATGCAGATATTGTCACAAGTACAACTCATAAAGTATTGAGGGGTCCTCGGGGTGGATTGGTTCTCACAAATAATGAAGATATCGCAAAGAAAATAAATTCAGCGATATTTCCTGGACTTCAAGGTGGGCCTTTATGTCATATAATTGCTGCGAAAGCTGTTGCCTTTAAAGAAGCACTTTCAGACTCATTTAAAGATTATGCTAGTCAAGTAGTAAAAAACTCAATTGTACTTGCAGATACTATTAAAAAAAGAGGATTTGACATTGTCTCAGGTGGTACCGAAACACACTTATCACTTATTGATCTGAGACCAAAAGGGTTAACAGGAAAGCTTGCTGAAAAATCTCTCGAGAATGCTGGTATTACATGTAATAAAAATGGTATACCTTTTGACCCTGAGTCACCATTCATAACCTCTGGTATAAGATTAGGAACGCCAGCTGCGACATCAAGAGGTTTTAAAGAAGATGAATTTGTTTTAGTTGGAAACCTAATAGGGGATGTTTTGGATAGTTTGGCTAATAATAAAGAAGATAATAGTTTAGTTGAAAAAGAGGTCCATCAAAAGGTGACGGAAATTTGCAATAATTTTCCAATATACTCATTCTTATAGATTTAAAATGAGATGTCCATATTGTTCAAATAAAGAAACACAGGTCAGGGACTCACGTCCTTCTGAAGATAACTCTACAATTAGAAGGAGGAGAGTGTGCCCAGGATGTGGAGGGCGCTTTACTACTTTTGAAAGAATTCAACTCCGTGAGTTATATGTACTTAAAAGGACTGGGCAAAAAGTAATTTTTGATAGAGATAAGTTAATGAGATCAGTGCAAATTGCTACAAGAAAGAGACCAGTAGAAGTTGATAAATTAGAACAAATGGTATCTGGAATTGTGAGGCAATTAGAAAATAGAGGTGATTCATTTGTTCCAACAGAGTTAATAGGAAAATTAATAATGGAAGGCCTGCGACAATTGGACGATGTTTCATACGTTAGATTTGCATCTGTTTATAAAGACTTCAGGGAGGCTAAAGACTTTGAAGAATTTTTAGAGGAAATTTCTGATAAGAAAAGTTAATTAAATACCGATGAGTTATGCCTATTGACAACAACGATAAGCGATACATGCACTTTGCACTGCAAATCGCAAAAAAAGAGCAAGGAAAAACTTACCCAAATCCATCTATTGGATGTGTGATTGTTAAAAATGGTAAAATTTTAGGAACAGGTTATACAAATGCAGGGGGTGTTCCCCATGCTGAGATAAAGGCCATGACAAGTTCTCCTGACCTTGAAGGTGCATCCATGTACGTCACAATGGAACCTTGTTGCCATTATGGTAAGTCGTCACCATGCACCATAGAAATAATAAAAAATAAAATCAAACGTGTAGTCATAGGTATGGTTGATCCAAATCCCCTAGTATCTGGTAATGGTATAAAGGAGTTAAGAAATAACAAAATAGACGTAGATGTTGGGTGCTGTGAGTCGGAAGCTTTACAGCAAAATGCTGGTTTTGTATCAAGGATCTCAAAAGGTGTACCGAAAGTAGTTGCTAAAATAGCAATCACAAAAGATAATTATATGGCAAAAAATAATTATGATAGACTCAAGATTACAAATACTGAAATTGATAAATATATCCATATATTAAGATCAAAACACGATGGTATTTTAATTGGTAGTGGGACATATAAACGTGATAACCCTCAATTAAACGTAAGATTAGAAGGTTATGATAGTTTTACTTCATCAAGATTTGTACTATCAAGTCATGCAGATATCATTAAGAGTTCAAATCTTTACTTAACTAGAAATAATGCAGATCTCTTTTTTGTGGTCAGCAACAAGTTATTTAATGCTTCTTCTAAAGAATTATCTTGTAATGGAATAAAGTTTATTAAAGCTGCAAATGATGTCGTTGGTAATCGTCTAAATCTTGAAGATGTTATCAAACAAATTGGTCAAAATGGGATAAACAATCTCCTAATTGAACCAGGAGTTACCTTATTTGATAATCTTATAAAAAAAACAATTGCTGATGAACTTATTTTTTTCCAAAGTAAAGAATGTATTGGTAAAGATGGTTTATTTGTTGAGACCCTAGATAGGCTTATTAATAATAAAAATAAATCATATGAATTTGTTTCTAAAATAGAAATGTGTGATACATATATAATTAAATATACGACTAGGTGAAGTAAGGGATATGTTTACCGGAATTATAATTGACATAGGTATAATTAGGAAAATTAGGAAAAAAGAAGAGGATATTTTGCTTAGTATATATTCAAGTAATGTTAAAGCATTCACATATGGTATGTCCATTTCTTGTTCAGGGGTATGTTTGACAGTTGTTGATTTTAAGAAAAATGGTAAAGGGTATATCTTCGATGTTTATGTATCTAAAGAAACGTTATCCAAAACAAGCCTTGGAAATTTAATAGAGGGTGATTTTATAAATTTAGAGAAAAGCTTATCATTAGGAGATGAAATGAGTGGCCATATTGTTCAGGGTCATGTAGATGGTGTCATTAAAGTCAAAAATATAGAAAGCATAGGAGAGTCGAAAAAGTTTTGCTTTGCGCTTGATGGTAATCTTATGAAGTTTATAGCTCCAAAAGGTTCTGTGTCATTAGATGGTACATCATTAACTGTAAATAATGTGACCCATTCTGAATTCGAAATTAACTTTATTCCCTACACGCTAGATCATACAACCTGGAAATACCGCAATGTTGGTGATTTGGTTAATTTAGAGGTGGATATACTTGCTAGGTACGTATTAAAAAGTAATGGGTGATTATGAAATGAAAAATGAGAATAGTAATATTCTGATTGTTGATGCTAATTATTATAAAGACATATCAAATAATTTAATGCTTGGGATTACCAATGTATTAGATAATTCAGATTTTTCTTATATTTATTACTCAGTTTCAGGTGCACTTGAGATACCTGTAGCGATGAATCTCTTGCTTTCGAAAAGTGAATTTATAGGAGCAATAGGTGTTGGGTGTGTAGTCCGTGGTCAAACAAGTCATTATGATATAGTAGCAAATGTATCCGCGAAGGGGTTATTGGATGTTTCAATAAAATATGATATCCCAGTAACAAATGCGATTATTACAGTTAATTCAATTACTCAGGCAATTGTACGAGCTAAACCTGATATGAAGAATAGAGGTGGTCATGCTGCAGATGCACTTCTTGATTTGATTAAGTTAAAAAAGTAAATAAATACTATCAAATGTCCAGAACAAGGAATTCAAACAGTATAACAAGATTAGTTTTGGTACAATCATTGTATCAAATGGAGATTGCAGGCACTGATGTAAATGAGATTATTGACTCCCTCAAGGGTAGGATTATATTTGACTCTTCTGAAGATGTTTTAATAGATGATATAAATAAGAGTTTGTTTTCAAAGTTAATAAATGAGATAATTGAAAAGCAAAGAATCATTGATAGTGAGATTAAAAAATTTATAAGTGATGATTGGGATTTCAATCGTTTGGATAAAATTTTAATTGCAATTCTGAGATCAGCTTTTTATGAAATCATGTTTCAAAGCGATACTCCTTATAAAGTTATAATAGATGAATATGTTGATATTTCTCACTCTTTCTTTTCAGGAAAAGAACCAAACTTTACTAATGCTATTTTAGATAAATTATCGAAAGTATACAGAAATTAATATGGATGAAAGATATATCATTCAGAAATATTTTGCTCCATTGGCAAAAAACAATGAGTCACTCAACCTGAAGGATGATGTTTCACAGATTGATATCACATTACATAAAAATTTAATCACTAATCAAGATAGTCTGGTGATGGGAACTCACTTCTTCCCTGATGATAATCCAGAGTACATTGCTAAGAAAGCTATACGAGTCAACGTTTCAGATATAATATCAAAAGGCGTAAT
>CALJEH010000015.1 GCA_938074435.1 uncultured Alphaproteobacteria bacterium | reverse complement strand
GGAAGCATTAAAAGAGTCACGTGTCAGACTAGCGAGTGTTTTAAATGAGAACGATGCGATGGATCTATATTATGAAGACGTAGTAAAAAATCTAAATGAAGCATTGCTAAATTACTGTGCTGCTGTTGTAATTTACGCTTCAAGATTAAAAACTGTTGAAGAAAGAAATGAGTTCATATCTAATCAAACAGACTTCCTTTCGAATTTAATTCCATCTTCATCACCTAGTAGCGTGCAACCTACCACGCTGCAAGCTGCTGTACCACAAGGCGCGATATTAACTGATTTTGAAGGTGCACAAAGTGTTGATGGACAACAAGCAATTGCAGCTGAGTCCCGTGTTTACGAGAACATATTGAAAAAAATATTGTACACTGCTAAGAAGAGACGGTAGTATTATCCTATAAAAGGAGTGCTACATGAATATAACAATAGGTTTTCCTGAGGTGGCTTTGATCACCTCTGTCTTTTTCTATCAACAATCTTGGTGGGCAGGTGTGATCTTAGCATCAATTGCTGTGATCGGACGTGCTGTTGACTATTCAGTTAAACATAGCGAAGAGTCCGAACGCAAGAAACAACTTAAGGAAGCGAGTGACGCACTTAAACAGTCGATAGAGTCTTTGTCTAAAACTCAGAATAAAGGCAATTTTAAACCTACTCTAGTGTTTACAGATCCAAAGTATGACGGCACACCTCAGTGAAGGACGACAAGAAGCGGGCCTACGTTATGGAACAGGTCGAGCAAGGCAAGAAATTAGTTGCAGCTGCTTATAAGAGAAAGGTTAAAGGTTTCACAAAAGGGATGCGTGTAATCCACCAATGGTACGGAAAAGGTGTGATTACAATTGTTGATGATCGTGAAACATCATTACAGAGTTATTCAATGGACTTGGATGTGCCGATCTCTCTAGGGGGAGGTGAGCGTCTCAATAGAGTTTGGGTCTGGCCAGGTCATTTGAAACCTGAGGAAGAAGAGAATCCTAAAAAGAAAAGAGTTACTAAACCTAAAATAAAAGAGGAGAAGACTGATGTCAAACCCAAAACAAAACGAAAGAGAAAAACAAGGAGCAAAAAAGGATGACGAGTTCTACAGATATTTCGAAAAAGAATTTAGATGGAGAGGAGAAAGAGATTTGCCAGAAGCTCCAGAAAGAATCGATACAAAAGATAGTTTATTTTGGAGGGATACCTCACGTTCTAATTGAAAGTAGATATCGTGGTTATGGAGGTTCTGAAAGAATTATGAGATATTGGCAGCCGATATCAAACAAATGAGCCTTTACTTTTAATTCCGACAAGATATTTAATATATGAGGAAAGCAAGATGGAAAACATAATGAGTGGAAGTTTTACTATTGATGAAGAATTATTAGAACCTTTATCTGATGAAGAGATTGATGAAAGTTTAGAAATCTTAATGCAAGATGATCAGTTTGAGCAGGATCTTATAAATAGTTTTAATACAAAAATGTATATAATCAATGATAAAGCTCCTAACCCTATGTGGTCATATTGTTCTGCATCAATGAGAATGATTTGTTTATATCCAAGAACAGAATTAACTGTTTTAAATGAAATAGAATTTAATCGTTCTTCTAAGACTAGTCTTATTGAATGTCTTGTTGGAATTAACTTAGTTAAGATACCTAAAAATTTTATTGACGAAGGAGAATGGCATTGATTCCGATATATCATCATACAGCAATTCAAACAGAAGATGTAGCAGCGTCAGTTTTATGGTACCAAGAAAATCTAGAAGCTAAAATTTTAAAACAAGATGATGATTGGGCAATGTTATTAGTTGGTGGTATGACATTAGCTTTGACAATGCCTGATAAACATCCTCCGCATATTGCATTTGAAGTTGACTCTTTGGATAAGTTTCCTTGTTACCCTAATGAAATTAAAATGCATCGTGATGGAAGTTATTATTACTATCAAGAGGCTCCAGATGGAACAATTATTGAGTGGCTCTACTGGGAACCTGCTCTTAGAAAGTGGTAGTATCGTTATCGGTGCATTAGTTAGAGATATCTTTTGGGACGATATAGGTATCATAACATCTCAAATAGACTCAGGATCTCATAAAAATAGTAGGTTCTGGGTCTATACTTTTAAATGGGGTCAGCCATTTTTTCACGGTACATATTTAGAGTCCTTAGAATTAATACAGTTTAACACAGGGAGCAACAAGGTATGAAAAGGTGGAAAAATTATAAAGAGCTGGCGGTTTTAATTTATGAAGCTTTAAATAATAAAAATTTAAGTAATGCTGAAAAACAAAATGACGTTAAAATATTTGGCAAATTTATGGCAAGTATTGTTAATATTTTATATTTTTTGTTTGGAATCTTTAGTTTGATAAGCATTTACTATTTTATAACACGTGCAATTTTTTAAATGAAGTGTTATAATAAAAACACATAGGAGGTTTTATGCCACATTATATTGAAAAGTTAAATATTATTGCTATACTTAAAGATTTAGTTACTTTTGAAAATGAGCTCAAAAGTCTATTTGAACGCTATGATATGGACTTAAGAGAAAACTTAGGAAGAAGAAATGCATTAATATCAGCATTACAAGAAAAAGTAACTGCAAAATATTTACGTGATATCTTTATTGATGTCAAGATTGATGGTGCACCTGGTAAGCCTGATATTCTAATTAATGATATCGATCAAGAATTAGAGTGCAAAATAACATCCGGATCAAAATCAAAAGGGTCAGTTTCATACTCACTACAAACTGATTATGAAACAATATGTAAAAAGGAAGAATTAGATTACATGTACATTCTCTGCAACGAAGAGTTTGATAAATTCTGTGTATTGTTCTTTGAAGGCTTGACATCTGAAGATTTCTTTTATCCAGCTGCAGGTTCTCGTGGGAAAAGTAGAATGTATAAAAAGAATGCAATGAAAAAGTGCAAAACTCTTTGGGGTAGTTTTGTTGTTAAAAATGAAGAAATTATTAAAAGATATGAACAAAGAAAAGCTGATTATCTAATTGAATTAAACAGAAATGTTGGTGAAATATTAAATAAAGCATATGATAATAATCTAACATTAGATGTAGTTGCAAAAAAAATAGAACTAGAAGAGGAAAGATATGATAAGAAAGTTACAAGCCTTGACGAAAAAATTAAAAACTGGCAGACAAAAGATCCACAATTCTCGTTTATTTTTGAAAGCTTACCACAACCAGAAGATAGTTATTCAAGGAATTCTAATGATAGTGATCATATACATGATAGCAATTAGAATGACTTTGTACGGAGTATTTAATGTTAGAAGAAAATCTACTTAAAATATTAATTAAAGAATTAATAATTGAAGAAAATTTAAAACAAAGATCAATGAAAGGATATAATGCAACACATCCTGTCATAAGTCACAAACCTTTTATGATGGGATTAGGAAGATCTGATTACGAATATGAAGATGATATAGAAGATGAGGAAGATAAAACAGATCATGAACCAGTAAAAATAAGTAGAGCATTTGATAAAGAT
>CALJEH010000014.1 GCA_938074435.1 uncultured Alphaproteobacteria bacterium | reverse complement strand
GTCTTTAAACCGTTTGACCAGATATAATTTCTTGTTCTGTTGGCGGAATGATATCCGTCTACAAAACTGTATGGAGATTTTTCAGCAGTATTGAAAGTTGCAACAGTAATACAAGTTGCCGCTAAAACCCCAGCATGAGCTATTGCACTGATGCCAAAGCTGAAGACGCTCTCTATTATAAATAGTCCAAATACAAGACTCCACATAAACGCAAGAACCTGCATTACCATGTGCTGGATCTGCAGATCAGGAATATTCTTCAAAGGATTATACCGAGTATCCATTACTCCGTTCCATGAATTATATATAAATTGTCTCATTTTTACCTCTTAAAATTTATGAAATATGATAAACACACTGTAATTTCTCAACTGATGGATATATATTTCTTGCATCTATATCTTGCCTTACTGAAATTAAAATATTGTGTATGTTGGAAGGCTTTCAATTTATCATATATCTATTACGATTACTAAGATGTAATAGTTCACTGCAAATTAGGAAGGCATCAGAAAGGAATATTTTTTGAAATTATCTAATCTGTAAAAATAGAGGCGTAATTAAGGTCATATATGATCATAAATTATGGGTTTTACAATGATTTTGCATTAATGTAGAATTACGTAAATAGGAAGTGATTATCAGCCTAAAAACATTGGTGAGTGTGGAATTAGAAAAAGGTTCCTAATCAGAAAATGGTACCACTGCTTGGATTCGAACCAAGGACCTCCTGATCCACAATCAGGCGCTCTAACCAACTGAGCTACAGCGGCACAATCAAACGAATAATAACTATACCAAAAAAAATAATAGAGGTATAATAATTGATATCAAAACAATTATATCATTTTTACTGAAAGTTCAAGACATGGGAATTAATTCATCACATAATAAAGAAACAGATTTACAAGTTGGTCCAACTTCAGAGGGCATGGTCAGAATATTCATACAAAATGATGAGGTAAGTTTGCCCCTGGACTTCTCACCAGATGATGCAATTGAAATTGCGAATGAAATAATTTCATCTGCAAAGATATTAACAAAAACAAAAAAATAGCTATTGACATATCATTTGTTTGAGAGTAATTCTCCCGCGTGAAATTTTTTCATACATCAAATTATAATAATTCTAAACTAGGAGAAAATGATGAGGTTTATGAAAAAAATTCTACTTTCTTCTCTAACAATTTTTATTCTAAATGCAACTTACGCAGAGTCTTGGTCATTAGGAAACACCCATGAAGAGGTGAATGTATATTCATACAGGCAACCATATTTGATTGAACCAATGCTAAAGAGATTTACCGAAGAAACGGGCATAAAGGTGAATGTTTTATTCGCAGGAAAAGGTCTGGTCGATAAGATGGTGCAAGAAGGAGAAAATAGCCCAGCGGATGTGCTTCTAACAGTTGACATCGGACGTTTGAGTAGCGCTGTAAATAGCGGTGTATCGCAATCTATCCAATCAGGGATTGTTGACTCAAACATACCTCCACAATACCGTGATCCTAATGGTCATTGGGTTGGTCTTACTGCAAGAGCTCGAGTTATATTCGCATCAATAGATCGTGTTATTGAAAATGAGATTAGTTATGAAGAATTAGCTGATCTAAAATGGAAGGGCCGGGTTTGTATAAGATCTGGTCAAAACGCTTATAATCTAGCTCTATTTTCATCTCTAATTGCCCATCATGGTGAAATCGAGGCAACTAATTGGCTAAGGGGTCTAAAAGCAAACCTTGCTAGAACACCACAAGGTAATGACAGAGACCAAGTAAAAGGCATTTATTCTGGTGAGTGTGATATATCAATAGGTAATACTTACTATATGGCTGAGATGAGAAAAAATGAAAAAGAGCCACAGCAGAAGGAGTGGGCTGCGAATACCAAAATCATCATGCCTAATGCAGAAGGTCGTGGCACACATATGAATCTATCAGGAGTAGTATTAGCAAGGTACGCCCCAAACCTTGAGAATGGTATAAGGCTCATAGAATTTTTAACAGAAGACGTCGCCCAAGAAATGTATGCTGATATAAATTATGAATACCCTCTAAAGGCAGGGGTTGGTGTCTCAGATATGGTAGCATCTTTCGGTGAACTAAATGCGGACACATTAGATCTAATAACTATCGCAAACGGTCGTGAAATGGCAAGTAAAATTGTTGATTTAGTTGGTTTTGATGAGTAGTTATTGCAGTATTAAAACTATATGATAATTCAATTTTAAAATGGTATGGCAGTTGTTTATGAGAGCTATCTTTAACAAATTTTCCTATCGAAAAGAGCTTCTAGAAACTTTGGGAGCCCTTTTTGTTGCATCTATAATTGCTATACCAATACTGGCGATATTTTATATAGCTTTTTCGGCAGATGATAATATCTGGACTCATTTAGCTGCGACTGTTCTTCCTGGTTATATAATTACAACTGTTATTGTCATATCTGGTGTATCTATTATCACATTGTTGATTGGTGTTAGCTTAGCTTGGATTATTACTGTTTATGAGTTTCCCTTCAGAAAGATTATGGAGTGGCTATGTCTGCTTCCTTTAGCAATGCCCGCTTATGTAGTTTCTTATGCATATGGTGATTTTCTGGATTACACAGGATTTGTTCAATCTAATTTGAGACTTTTGTTCGGATGGGACTCCATCAAAGATTATTGGTTTCCAGATATTTACTCTATTGGTGGATCAATTTTCATTATGGCATTCGTACTTTATCCATACATTTATATAACCTCCCGTGCAGCATTTCTTCGACAATCAATCACTCTAATTGAAATGAGTTCAATCCTTGGTAAGTCTTCCCTATATAGTTTTTTTCACATTGCATTGCCGATGGCGAGGCCCGCAATAATAATTGGGTTGATCTTAGTCATTATGGAAACAATGAATGAATTTGCGGCATTTGAGTATTTCGGAGTTGATACTCTTAGTGTTGGTGTTTACATTACTTGGTTTGGGAAAAATAACCTCGGTGGTGCTGCCCAGATTGCAATTTTTATGTTGTTGTTCGTATTTGTATTAATAATGATCGAGAAGGGCCTCAGAAAAAAAAGATCATTTACTCAAAATAACAAGAAACAAATAAGTGCGAATAGAATAAAATTGAGCAAGGGTAGGTTGGTTTTGGTAATGATAATTTGCATTTTTCCGGTTTTAATAGGATTTTTGATTCCATCTCTTGTTTTGTTTGATTTTATTTTAGAACGTATATTCGAAGTTGAGTTACTTGAATATTCAAGCTTACTATTTAATTCCCTATTTTTATCAATATGTGCTGCAATTTTGACGACAATTCTAGGAATATTTCTTGTAAACACACATTCTACATCAAATAATATAATTATTAGACTTTCAGTGACCATATCCAGACTTGGTTATGCATTGCCAGGTGTTGTTCTCGCAATAGGAGTAATTGTACCACTAATCTCAGTCGATGGAGTTCTTAGAAATATATTCGGCCAATACTTTAATATAACAATTGGATTAATTTTATCGGGCACATTGATGGCAATTATTTATGCGTATGTAGTTCGTTTTCTTACAATATCTTTCGGTACAATTGAGTCTGGATTTGCAACATTAAACCCTGACATTGCAGCCGCTTCACGTTTACTTGGAAAATCAAAATTTTCAACATTGATAAAGATTCAACTTCCAATTATCAAACCTGCACTGATTATGTCTGTGTTATTAGTTTTTGTTGACTCAATGAAAGAATTACCAGCTACGTTGATATTAAGGCCATTTAACTTTGATACATTAGCGACTAATGTTTATACTTACGCATCTCTATCAGATATTGGAAACGCTTCATTACCAGCAATGACGATTGTAGTTGCAGGACTTTTTCCTATCATACTAATTAATCGAGAGCTTAATAGGGGTAGAAAAGATTAAATTAAGATCTTCGCTTCAGTTTTTGCTTTAATTTCATCAAGCGTGACGTGGGGAGCTAATTCTTTAATTTCAACTCCATTGGGTGTGATATCAAATTTACCTAATTCTGTTATAACCATATCTACAACAGATTTTCCTGTCAGAGGTAGTGTACATTCTTTTAGAAGTTTAGGTTGTCCATCTTTTGCTGTATGTTCCATTAATATTAGTACTTTTTTAACACCGGCGACTAAATCCATCGCACCGCCCATACCTTTTACCATTTTACCTGGTATCATCCAGTTAGCCAGATCACCACTTTCAGACACTTGCAAAGCACCCAGTATAGATAAATCTATGTGACCACCTCTAATCATTGCAAATGACTCAGAGCTATCAAAATAAGAAGTTTCTGGCAACTCTGTTATTGTTTGTTTTCCTGCATTTATAATATCAGCATCTACTTCATTCTCTAATGGAAAAGGGCCCATCCCTAGCATTCCATTTTCTGATTGGAGCGTCACATTAATATTTTCTGGAATATAATTTGCAACCTTTGTTGGCATACCAATACCAAGGTTGCAATAATAACCATCCTTAAGCTCTAATGCGGCAACTCTACAAATATCCTCTCTTGTCCATGCCATGATTTACCTACTATTCTTCTCTTACAGTTACAAATTCAATTTTCTTTTCGGTATATTTTCCTTCAAATATCCTATCAACATATATACCTGGTAAATGTATATGGTCCGGATCTAACTCTCCAGTCTTAACAAGCTGTTCTACCTCTACTACACAAATATTTCCGGCTTTTGCCATAGGTGGATTGAAGTTTCTTGCTGCTTTTCTAAATACTAAATTACCAGACTCGTCACCTTTCCATGCTTTGATAATTGATAAATCACCTTTAATCGCTTTTTCAAGAAGATATTCAACCCCATCAATTACTTTTGTTTCTTTGCCTTCTGCAATAATTGTTCCAACACCAGTCTTTGTATAAAAAGCAGGAATACCAGCACCACCAGCCCTGCATCTTTCTGCCAGTGTTCCCTGAGGTGAAAATTCAAGCTCTAATTCACCTTTTAAGTACTGTTCTTCGAAAGTTTTATTCTCACCAACATACGAAGAAATCATTTTCTTTATTTGACGTGTGTGAAGTAGGGTACCAAGTCCAAAACCATCAATGCCACAATTATTTGACACAATAGTCAACTTTGTGACTTTGCTCGCTTTGATCTCTTCTGTGATATTTTCTGCAATACCACAAATTCCAAATCCACCTGACAGTATTGTCATACCATCAAAAAGTATACCTTGCATTGCATCATGCGCATTCTGAAATACTTTATTATTTGCCATAATACTTAATAATTTTATCAATCAATTAGCAATATCATATAAATTGAATTTATTTAATACAAGAACTTTGTTATGATATGTTGATGTTAGAAAACAATACTATTTCACCCAATAAAAATATCTTAATCGATCCATTTGAACGATCCATTAATTATCTACGAATCTCTGTAACTGATCGTTGTGATTTCCGTTGTGTCTACTGCATGGCTGAAAATATGACGTTTATGCCCAAGGCTAATTTGTTGACTCTCGAAGAGCTTTATAGATTGGCATCAATTTTCATCGAATGTGGTATTAAAAAAATTAGGCTTACCGGTGGGGAGCCACTTGTAAGAAAAAATATCATGTGGTTGATAGAAAGACTCTCTGAGAAAATTGGCAGATCCAATTTAGAAGAAGTCACTATTACAACGAATGGTAGTCAGTTAAAAAAATATGCCGCTGATCTTTATAAAAATAATATAAACAGAATAAATGTGTCTATTGACTCACTTGATCACAGTACATTCAAAAAGATCACGAGATGGGGTGATTTAGAGCAGGTACTTGAAGGTATTAAGCATGCTCAAAAGGCAGGCATCAGAGTCAAACTAAATACTGTTGCGTTGAAGGGGGTTAATGATCATGAAATCCCGTCAATGATACGATGGGCTCACTCTAATAATATGGATATAACACTAATTGAAACGATGCCTATGGGAGATATTGATGGAGATAGAACAGAAAATTATCTTCCTCTTACTGAATATAAAAAGCAATTGGACAGCGAGTTTACCCTTACGGCATCCAATTATAAGACTGGTGGTCCATCAAGATATTATGATTGCAAGGAGACGGGTGGGATTTTAGGTCTAATAACGCCTCTTAGTAATAATTTTTGTGCAGATTGTAATAGGGTGAGGATAACTTGTTCAGGAAAGATGTATATGTGTCTTGGGCAAGATGATTCTATGGATTTTAATAAAATGATGAGGGGTAATGCATCAGATCAAGAGATAATCAATTTGATCCATAACTCTATTAATTTGAAACCAAAAAGTCACAATTTTATAATAGATGATAATCATAAGAAACCTGCAGTCGACAGGCATATGTCGGTCACTGGTGGTTAGTTAGGGATTTGTGTCTGTATTTGCCACCTCTTCGGTATAATTTAATGGAAGAGATGTTGTGTATTTAATTTGCTCCATTGAGAAGCTGGTAGATACATCTGTTAGGTCAATGCGTTCAATTAAGTTTTTATAGAATCTATCAAAAGCAGATATATCTGGAACCACAACTCTTAATAGGTAATCGATATCTCCAGCCATGCGATAAAATTCAACAACTTCGGGGAAATAATTTACAATTTTTTTGAATTCAGCCAGCCATTGATTGTTATGTTGGTTAGTTTTAATTGCCACAAATGCTGTTACTTCTGCATTAATTTTTTTAGGATCAAGAAGAGCAACCCTTTTTGATATAATACCCTCTTTTTCCATTCTTTGTATCCTTCTCCAGCATGGAGTTGATGAAAGTGCAACCTTTGCTGAGATTTCAGACACGGCAATGGTGCAGTCTTCTTGGAGAAGATTAAGTATTTTACGATCGATTTTGTCTAATTTTGCTGCCATATTTTTATACTTTATGATTTTAGAAAAAATTACTAATCTATACATTTTAATAAAAAGATATTCTAATATCAATGATAAAAAGAGTTTAAATAGCAATTTATTCTAATAAAATATAAAACGAGGCGTTATTATTATTTTAATAATTTTCTTGTAAAAATAATAATCTAGTATAGTTTCAAAATTCATCATTGGATCTTGAGCCTTACAAGTAACACTTTGGTATTTTTGAAATGGCGGGAAGTAATACAAATAATATAATCAAAGCCTCGTTGCCTAGAGGACAGCGTGATGTTTATGGTTTTGAACTGCAGAAAATTAAAAATATTGTTTCAAAAATTACAAAAGTTTATGAGTCATATGGATTTGAAGAACTATCAACTCCAGCATTTGAATTTAGTGATGCATTAGGTAAATTCTTACCAGATTCAGAACGACCAAATGCAGGTGTATTTTCTTTCCAGGATGATGATGAGAAATGGCTTTCCCTCAGGTATGATCTTACAGCTCCTTTGGCAAGATTTGTGTCGGAAAATTATGATAATATTACTAAACCCTATAAAAGATATCAATTTGGGAGCGTATGGCGCAATGAGAAGCCTGGACCTGGTAGATACAGGGAGTTTTTACAATTAGATGCAGATATCATCGGATCAGATAACTACATAGTTGATGCTGAACTATTAATGTTAGCAACTGACTCAATGAGATCACTTGGGCTTAGCGAACAAAATTTTAACATTAAAGTTTCAAATCGTAAGTTATTAGATGCGATAATAGAATTGATTAGAATAGATGATGATATTGATGAAAATAGAAGACTCACAATATTAAGGGCAATTGATAAATTAGATCGAGTTGGTCTAGGGGGCGTCGAAAAATTATTATCTGATGGTAGAAAAGATGAATCAGGGGATTACACAAAAGGCGCTCAATTATCGAAAAGAAGTATTGAGAAAATTCTAAACTTTATATCAATAGGATCAACTGTCAGGAATGACTTTATTAATCAGACAAAAGAAATAATATCAAAAACAGAGCAAGGACCAATAGCCATCGATGAGTTAATTGGAATAGATAAATTACTAACTGAATTAGGTTATAATCAAGAAATTTTATTCGATGGAACTATAGTCAGAGGATTGGAGTATTATACAGGAACAATATTCGAGACCAACATTGTATTAGATGAAAAAAAGAGAGAAGAAATGCCTATTATTGGATCTGTCGGCGGAGGTGGTAGGTATGATAAGTTAATTTCCAGGTTTAGAAAAGATCAGGTGGCTGCGAGTGGTTTTTCAATTGGTGTGAGTCGTTTGGTGACTGTTATGCAAATGGCAAACTTAGATATATTTGAAGATAATTATGGACCTGTCTTAATCTTGAATATGGATAAAGAATACCAACAAAGTTATTATCAGATCGCAACAGAAATTCGTGAAAAAGGAATTTCTGCTGAAGTTTATCTTGGTAGCTCTGGCATGAAAGCACAAATGAAATATGCTGATAGACGAAACTCACCATTCGTAATTATTGAAGGTACTAATGAAAGAGAGAGGGGTATAGTAACAGTAAAGAATTTGATCAAAGGAAAAGAAATATCGAATATGATTGAGAATCGTGATCAATGGATAAATAACGATGAAATTCAATTTGAGATTAATAGGGATCAAGTTGCAAATAAGATTTCTGAAATCTTCTCAAAAATAAATAAAAAAACATGATTGAAATAGTAAACAAAGATCCCGTAAGTATAAGAGAATATTTTATCAGAGAGGGATACAATTTATATAATCCTTCAATGACAATAGATGCGGACATAGTTATGAATTTTATGGGTGAGGACGTCAGGAATAGATTGCTACTCTCTAATACACCTGATGGGAAAGAAATTTGTCTTCGTCCGGATTTTACACTGCCTCTTGCAATAAGTTATAAAAATAATGAAATATATGATAATAAATACGTTTATGATGGTTATGCATTCCGTTTTCCTACAAAAAATGAAAAAACACGCTCTTGTCCCGAATTCAGACAAATTGGGATAGAAAATTTTGGCAGTGAAAAAAAGATTGAATCTGAAGTTGAGATTATATCACATGTCTATGAAGTTTTATCTGACTTTAGCGGCTTTGATCTGGGGATTATAATTAGTGATGTATCAATATTCTATCAATTTTTAAAAAACTTAAATCTCAGCAAATATCTATTTAATAAAATAATACGTTTATACTGGAATGGTCTTGATAATGTCAAAATTAAAGATGCTCTTCAAACACTAATTAAAAGACAATTTGATGTAGGAAACCATGAAGACTTGATTGCTCAGTACAAAAATGGATCATTGAGCAGCACTAGGTTTATTGAATCATTGCTAGGAGAAGAAAATGTTTCAATATTTTCTGGCAGGGAACCAGATGAAATCGTAAATAATTATTTGGATAAATTAGAGTCAAATAACACTAGTGAGATAGATCAAAAAACAATCAATCAAATTTCTGAATTTTTATCAATAACAGGTGATATCAATAGTTGTATCATTGAACTATCAGAGTTTGCGGATAACTATACTCTTGATCTTAAAAATACAATCATTGAATTGGAAAATAGAATTAAATCCCTTAAGGATATAAATATACCTCAAGATAATATTCAATTTAAAACAAATTTATCACGAAAAGCTGAATATTACACTGGTTTAATTTTTGAAATAAACAACACAAAAACACCAATAAGTGACCCAATAGCAATTGGCGGTAGATATGATAAAATTTTTGAAGAATTGGGTTCAACAAAACCAATACCTGCAGTTGGTTGTTCAATATACATTGACCGATTATTATATTCAGGAAAATTAGATGGCTGAGAATTTGATTATTGGCATCCCAAATAAAGGTAGACTTCAAAAAGATACTGAAGAAATTTTCTTAAATACAGGTTTAAAAATCCA
>CALJEH010000013.1 GCA_938074435.1 uncultured Alphaproteobacteria bacterium | reverse complement strand
TTTGACTGATTTAGAGAAAATTGTATCTAAAACTGCACTATGCTCAGTGGGTAAGTAGATTATATTTTCAATCTCTTCTGTATGAAGCGCATGATTAATTACGTAATTACATGACTCCGTCCCACTGGATGTAAAAACAATGTTTTCTGCATTACATTCCAGTAAACTAGATATCAGGTCTCTTGCATCATTTATTCTCGCTCTGGTTTTTTGACCTTCAAGGTGCACAGATGATGGGTTATATAGATCAAGAAAGTTCTCTGATGCAAAAAAATCTATAACTTGCATCCTGACTGGAGATGAAGCTGCATGGTCAAAATAAATTCTCATGATTTAAACATTATTGATTATTGACCCATAAAAAATTGAAATCCTATTCCAATAGCAGTTCCAAAAATTGTGTGCATCATAAGTGCCAATAAACAGACTTTTATTGGTTCAGGAGTCTTATTAGCAAGAAAGCCATTGCCGAGTGCTGGCTGAAAAAAAAACCATGGGACAATCACACTTATCACTCCAAAGATCAATCCATCAACAACCCCCGGATTAATTATCCCCAATTTCATTAATAGAAAATACACAAATGCATATAAGATTGCGACAAAATAATGGAACAACCAGCCAATTTTTAACTCTGAGTCAGAGGACCTAACAGTTGTTATGTTTTCAACAAAAATTTGATGACTCTTAATTACATTTATTAGCCATCTACCAACCATGGCCCAATTGCTGGGAGGAATGCCAGTAAGCAATTTAAAAATTCTTTGCCAAACATCAAATATTACACATGAAAAGATACCTACTGCAATAATTTCAAATAAGAATTCCATAAACATCCATCATTATTGTTTTAAAACTCAATATATATAAAATAAAAAAAAAAACATCCAATTAAATAAATTTATTTACTATTGTGAAGCATATATGATACTTATTTCTGATTGATTGCATTAGGAGGGATTAATGCCAGAAATCATGTTTAACGGTCCTTCAGGTCGAATTGAGGGTCGCTACCACCATAATGAAGACCCAGAGTCAAAAATTGTATTGTTACTTCATCCGCATCCAAAATTTGGTGGCACGATGAATAATCCTATTATTCACAATGCTTACTATACATTTGTTAAAAAAAACTTTTCTGTGTTGAGGTTCAATTTTAGAGGCGTTGGAAAAAGTCAGGGTGAATATGATGCAGGAATAGGTGAATTATCTGATGCAGCATCTGCGCTGGATTGGATACAGGCATTGAATCGTGACTCTACAGGATGCTGGGTCGTGGGTTTCTCATTTGGTGCATGGATTGCAATGCAATTATTAATGAGAAGACCTGAGATAGAGGCATTTATCTCAATTGCTCCTCCTGCCAACCTTTATGACTTTAATTTTCTAGCGCCATGTCCATCATCAGGATTAATCATAAACGGCACTGATGACATTGTTGCTCCAAAAGCCGACACACAAAAACTCGTAGATAGATTAAAAAGTCAAAAAGGAATTGAAGTACATCATGACTTAATCGATGGCGCCAATCATTTTTTTGATAATAAAGTTGATTTATTAAACTCAAAAATATCCCAATATATTGAAAAAGTCCTACAAGACGCATGATTCCCCTAAGATGGTTCAGAAGGTTGTGTGTCCTGAGGTATTTGCTGCTTCTGGCATTATTAGACCCTTTCTGCAATTTAATTACAATTTGTGAAAAGTAATTATACCCAAAAATGCTTGTGAGGATTATAATCAGTTGGTTGGAGCGCATGGTTGTGGATTATAGATCTTACCTCCACTCATTGGCATATTAATACCAGTTGTTGTAGGAAAAGTTATCGGCAAACCTCTATGAGATCTAATTGCAAGATAAGCAAATGCTTCAGCTTCAACATACTGACTACTAAAACCAAAGTCTTCCATAATGGAAATGCCTATTCCACTAATTTCATTAATTTTATCAAAAATATATCTATTTTTACTACCACCTCCAGTTAAGACTATTTTGTGCGGCCTAGCTCCAAAAGATTCTATTGCATTTACAATTGTATAAGCTGTTAAATAGGAAAATGACGCTATTTTATCATTTGGTAAACCGTGAATAGATGGAATGTATTTATGAAAGTAATTTCTATCTAGTGATTTAGGCGGACGTTTATTAAAAAATTCATCACTCAGTATATTATTGACAAAATCATGATCAATCTTACCAGATGAAGCAATTTTACCCTTATCATCAAAGGGAATATCATAATATTCTCTACAAAGATCATCAATTATGCAATTGCCTGGACCACAGTCAAATGCTTCAATATTTTCTCCGTTAAGGTATGTGATATTAGAAATCCCACCAATATTTACAATAGCTATTGGATTACCACCCTGTTCTGTTGCAATTTTTGCCTTATGATATATTGGCGTTAGCGGTGCACCTTCACCACCATTTAATATATCGCACATCCTAAAGTCAGATACGACTGGCACTTTGAGGCGATCACTAAGATATTGAGGATTTCCTATTTGAAATGTCACTGTATCCTCGGGACTATGAAAAATAGTTTGACCGTGATAGCCAATTAAATCTGGATTAATCTTCACTTTGTTTGAAATGTCTATAATTTTGTTGACTACCGATAAATTTAATTCTGACAATTCATTACTTACACGAATAAATTTATTTCGATTAAATTCCTTATTTGCAAAACTTACAATTAAATCTTTAACGTTCTTTATAAGAGGCCTAGGATATGGGATTGAAACACTAGAAATAATATCGTGAATTACAATTCCATCGCTTAAAATAAGGGATGCATCAACTCCATCCATCGAAGTTCCACTCATTAATCCAATTGAATAATAGGAATTTGGTAATATTTTGTGTATCATTTAGTTCTCAAATAATTTACAAAATGTAATTAATATTATTTTAACAGCTTTCAATTTATCTAAGACTATGAAAGAAACAATTAAAAAACATAAATTTGACTCAGAATTATTGCAAATACTTATAGAGAGAGGATTTATCCATCAAACCTCTAATGAAAATGGACTGGATGAATATTTCAACTCCAACAAAACAATTGGGTATATAGGATTTGACCTAACCGCTAAAAGCCTACATGTAGGATCACTTCTTCAAATAATGCTTCTTAAATGGCTGCAGGATTATGGTCATAAACCAATATTATTACTTGGAGGCGGGACAACACTTGTAGGAGACCCCTCTGGAAAAGATGAAACAAGAAAGATTTTGTTAGAAGAAAATATTATCCAAAATGAGAATGGAATAAAAAGGGTCTTTAGTAAATTTCTGGATCTAAACGAAAAAAAACTTATAATTGAGAATAATAAGAATTGGCTGAAAGATCTCAATTATATTTCCTTTCTAAGAGAGTATGGGAAGCATTTCACAATAAATAGAATGCTTACATTTGACTCTGTCAAAATCAGACTTGAAAGAGAGCAGCCTCTGACTTTTCTTGAATTTAATTATATGCTTCTTCAAGCATATGATTTTCTTGAGCTATACAGAAGACATAATTGTAAACTTCAACTCGGAGGGTCAGACCAATGGGGTAATATAGTGAATGGCATAGAACTAGTAAGAAGAGTCACCAGTGCAGAAACTTATGCAATAACAACGCCATTAATAACAACAGCTTCTGGAGCAAAAATGGGTAAAACTACCGATGGCGCCATATGGCTTGATGAAGCATTAACTAGCCCTTATGATTTTTGGCAATTTTGGAGAAATACAGATGATAGAGACGTTATCAGGTTTCTAAAATTATTCACAACATTACCAATAAGTGAAATTGATAAATTGGCCGCACTTGTGGGATCAGAAATAAATGAAGCAAAAAAAATCCTTGCAAATGAAATTACAAGGATGACTCATGGATCAGAAATCTCCGCAAAGATCTATCAATCAGCGCTAGAAACTTTTGAAGGTAAAATAATATCTCAACACCTGCCAAAACATCAAATAATACTTGGTCAGGAGAGTTCTATGGGTCTTCTTAATCTCCTGGTGAGTATTGGATTCGCAAAATCTAATAGCGAAGCTCGGAAGGCTATTGCAAACGGTGCTATTAAGATAAATGATGTGGTTGTGAATGACCCAAATATTGAATTAAAAAAAGAAGATCTCGAAGGCACCAAAATAGCATTTGGTAAGAAAAGAAATTTAATTATAGAAGTTTCAAATTAGTTATAATCAAAAGCATCTCTTAAAATGCCTGGAGCAAACATACCTGTGGTATTTAACCTTAATAATGTTGGTTCCTCTCTTGACTCTCTGACGATTTGAAATGGCAGAGAAAACATGCAATTATCGTCACCGCCTGTGAGAACTGGACCAAATATTGGTATTGTTCCAAAAGATGCATTTAGTTCATACTCTGGGCAATAAGTTCCTGGTAATTTTAAACTACCTGTTTCGTTGTTTAGTTGTCCATTTAGTTCAAATTTGACGTTATTACCAAACAATTCAGCTTTATCAATTATTAAATTTTCATCTATGATTCTATATCTTGCTCTTGAGTCAAGTTGGATTCTATTTATATCAATGAGATCACTAGGGCTAGACTCTGCGAAAAGTCTCGCTAAATATTTATCATTAAAGATGTCAATATTTTCAATAAAAACTTCTCCAGTCATATTATTAATATTTGGACCAGTTGATCTTATTTGCAACTTACCATTAAAGCCATTTTGGTAAAGTCCTAAAAATCCTAAAAATGCTCCTGCATCGGTTGTATTCACACCTAAATCAGCAGGCAAACCTTCTTCTTCTAAATTATACTTAATCTCTATCCTTTTGTTTTGGTCCTCGTTGAAAAAAGCGTCTACTTGCATTCTATATAGCTTTTTGTTTTGAATAATTATTTCACCAGATAAGAGTGATATATCACGATTATTTGCTGATACTTTATCTATGTTTTGTATTAGGATACGCATATCTGGTAAATTTTTAAAATTACTGCGGTTATCTCCATCTATTGAAAATAAATTCCTTCTAAGAAAATCACCAACTTCTGCTTCTTTCGCAATAACATCTGCAATTAATACATTATCTTCTATGTATCCTAAAATTTGTGCGTTTGTAATTTCGCTTGATGACAAATTTAATACCTCAAAGTTTACAAAATCCCATTCATTTGTAACTTCATTAAATTTTCTTTTAAGTAGAAGTTCGAAGACAAAATCTTGGGCATCATATTCAATTTTATATTTTGCCTCCCCCTCATTACTGGGTTTGTCGACAGTTAGTATAACTTGGGCTCTTTCATTGGTTAATTTTCCCGATCTCAATATAGGATATTTAATACTTACGTTTGTTAAATCACTTTTCATTGTAATTTTCTCAAAAGAATTTAAATCAAAGCTTCCAATGTCTCTAAGTGGTATATTTATTCGAAACTCTGTTGGAATTCTACCCAGTCCAGAAATATAATTTACCAAAACGGGTTGCAAAATACTTAACTCTGTTGGACTAGGCTGCGCTTTGACAACAACTTCCAACACTGGATCCAGCTGACTAAAGTCTGCCAAGATATCGAATGTCGATTGAATTCCACTAAAATTAAATTCACCTGAAGATAATATTTTATTGTCTTGAACATTAAATGTTGCAAGGGGAGACATAAAAACACTCTCATCATTTAGTCTAAATGAAAAACTTTCAACATTTAGATCAGCTTCTTTAATTGAATCAAATGTAAACCCAAGATTTGTATCAATTAAGACAGAGGCATTTATTGAGGCATTACCTGATATTTTATTTTGTAAGTCTATCAAACTGTCATTGCTGACTCCAATTTCATGAAAGTATTTAATACAATCTTGAATGCCACAATCTGCTTCTATCTCAAAGTCAGCAATATAGTTATTATCAACATTGATGATCTTCCCTGAAGTATTATGAATCTTAACTTTTGAAGAGTTTTCAAGCATTACATCTCCGTCATATATCTGGACAGAGATTTCTTTGTTATTCAATGTCAGATTTCCTTTTGAATTTTGGATATTTGGATAATTTTTGTAGTACAAAAAATCCGCTTCAGAAAAATCAATATTAATTTCAAGTTGATCATCTGAATTGTTATTATTCTTATATGACGTGAGGGTTGCGTTTAATTTAATTATTTGTGCATCATTAACATTGTCAATAAACCATTTGGAAGCTTTATTAGCTGAAAATAAGCTTAAAATTATATTTAAATTAGATGAGTCAGTATTGTTTACTTCTAATGAATATTGATTTGAGTCATTGTTTATTTTGTTAGTTAATTTCAAATCACCAACGGGGAGTAGCCCAGCAATTTCATTGAGACTAAAACTATCAGACTCTATATCATAACTCATATTTATAGTTGATTTGTTCAATATAACTTTATCTCTTTTTTGTATATTAAAATCCAAAAAAGTTATTTCAAAGCCTTCAACGTTTCCCGATTGCATGAAATTAACGTCAACTTTACCATTTCCTGAAATTTTGAAATCATCATGATAAACTCTCATTTCATTGATGGTGATTTCATTATTTGCGCTCAGGAATGAAAAACTGAAATATGCATCATTTAGGTTATTTGTTTTAGATTTTGAGTACGGCAATTTAAAATTAATCACACCCTGACCCACATTTAAGTCTAGATTTGATTTTATAACTCTTCCAAGTTTATTAAATGACACATTCAAGCGACCAGATAAATGCCCATCAAATAAATCATTATCAAATTTATTATTTATACTTTCAGTTAATTTTTTTAAATTTATATTTTTAAATGA
>CALJEH010000012.1 GCA_938074435.1 uncultured Alphaproteobacteria bacterium | reverse complement strand
AATTTATTTGAAATTCATAATCAGATGATCTATAAATGGAGATTGACGTTTGTACTAGGTACGAATTGTTTACACTAGTGTAAGTGTTTTTTTTAACCTATAGGGAGGATATTAAATGAAATCCACTACAAAAATTGTGCTTGGCGCTGCTTTCGGTGGTCTAGCACTATCAATGGTTTCAACATCTCCAGCTTTAGCGTTGACAGACCTAAACGTAATTACTGCTAACAACGGATCATGCTCAATTTATCCGCAGCACGTTTCACGTTTAACTGGCGCAAACGAAGTTAACGGAGTTGATGTTAACCTACTAAACTCAGAAACAACTATCCCATATGTTGCATTCCTAGATACAGGTGATGCTGAGTATGTGATGCTTGACTCTGCACAAGTACTACAAATGGCTAACGCAGGACAACCTGGTTCAGTTATATATGAAGCATATAACTTTGCATCAGAAGGTATTGTTGTTCCAGCTGACAGTCCAATTAAAGGCTTAGGTGACCTACCTGGTTCTGTAATTGGTCTTGCTTCTGACCGTGATGAAATCACAACATTGATCGCTCTAGACTCAATCGGTCTATCTGGCGACGTGATTGAAACAGTTGTTGTTGGTGATGCTGGACCTGTTATGGTCGACGCTCTAACATCAGGAAGAATTGATGGTTTCGCTGGTGGTTCATCAGACCGTGCCAACATCCAAGCTGGTGGTGTCGCTATTAGAAACATCACACCAATGGCTGTGTCAGCAAACCCAGGTAACTCATTCGCTATGTGGGATTCACGTATGGATGAGCTAGACGAACCTACAGCAGGTTTCCTACGTGCATGGGCTATGGCTCAACACATGGGTGTACTTGATACTAAATTCGTAATAAGCGTTTGTGCTGTTGCAACACCAGAAGTTTTTGAAAACATGGCTACTGGTTCTGCATTGATCAATGGTTCAGTTTATATTTATCAACTACGTCGTACAAATAAATATGGTGAACCTCGTAACTGGATTTGGGCTCAAATCCAAGGACCTTACATTGGTCTAGGTGAAATCGATGGTTTCATTGATCCAGCTACTTTCGTAGATCACAGATATATTGATCGTGCGAGTGATTGGGACACATACGAAGTTGTAGAACTAATGGACGCATGGGCTGCTGCTAACCCAGACAAAATGGTCGACTAATAAGTTCTATTTAAACTTGTCTAATAAAGCCCGAAAGAGTAAACCTCTTTCGGGTTTTTTTTATGTATAAAAAAATGAGTGAATTAGGTATTGCAATAATTGGATGTGGACGTGTTGGTAGAATGAGAGGTAAGATTGCCTCTGAATTTCCAGGGATATCATGGATTGGACTTTGTGATTCAAATGAAGATATTGGTAAACAGTTACAACAGGATATAAATGCAGATTATTTTACAACTGATTATGCTGAATTAATTCAAAGAAATGAAGTTGATGCAGTCATAGTAGCCACCTCAACATGGTCACACTTTGAACCTGCATTACTCACTATTGAAAATAAAAAAAAACTTTTTATTGAAAAGCCCCTGACGCTAGATGCTACCCAGTCTAAATTTCTGATAAGTAAAATTGACCAATATGACAGTGATGTTTGTGTTGGTTACACACAACGTTTCAGAAGAAAATTTATCTCAGTCAAAGAAAAAATACAAAACTTTCAAATTGGAGACTTATCCTGTGCAGTAACAAGAACTTTCATGAATAAAATGGGACCAATGAATGAGTTAAGATTAACACAAGATAGGCGTTTCCTTACACCAATGGTAATATCAGGTACGCATAGTCTAGATATGTCGTTATGGTTAATCAATGACACACCTAAATCTGTATACGCAAAATCGTCAGATAAAATACTTGGAGAACTGGGAACAAAAGATGCAACGTTTGGTATATTTACATTTGATGATAAGATTTGGAGTATGAATATATCATGGGCACTTCCCAAGAAATGGCCTGGTGCAAGCTATGGCTTGCAAATGGGTTTTGTTGGAACAAAGGGCGTCATAGATATTGAAGATACCCACAGGGATATCATAATTGTGAGCGATTATGACCAGGGGAAGATATATCGGCCAAAAGGACGTGAAGTTGAAGATGAACGATTTGTTGATTTTCTCACCAGTTACCCCCCAGGCGATATATATGCGAATGATCTTTGGGGACCAATGAAAGATGAGACATTTTCGTGGTTTCAAAGAATCTGCATGGGTATTAATACACCTCATACTAATGCTCATGAGGCACATAGAAATCTCATGTACACATTAGCGATGGACTTATCAGCAAAATTAAATAAGGAAATTGACTTAGATATTTCTGAAGATTACATTATGGATAGATTAACTTTGGAATTATAAATAATGAAGATAGGGATAATTGGCACAGGAGCTAATGGAAGCTGTATTGCAGCTGACCTAACACAGGCAGGATTGGATGTTTCATTAATCGATCAGTGGCCTGAGCATGTTAATGCTATGAGGCAATCTGGTATTACAATAGTTATGCCGGAAGAAACCATAAACACAAAAGTTAAAGCTTATAATTTATGTGACGTCTGTACATTTAACAAAAAATTTGATGTTATATTCATTGTTGTTAAGGCTTATGATACGAAATGGGTGTCCACACTTATTGAGCCATACCTTAAAGAAGATGGCATTATGATAGGTCTTCAAAATTGTATGACTGCGGGAATCATTAATGATATTGTTGGAGCTAATAGAAATCTTGCAGCTGTAGTTGAACTTTCATCTGAAATATTTAAACCTGGTAATGTTAAAAGAAATACTCCTCCATCAGGTTCATGGTTCGGTATAGGAAGCTTAACAGCTGAGATGGATAATAGAATTCCAGATATTTTAGAACTACTGAAGTATTCTGGGAAGGTCGCGCATACTCAAAATATATTATCAGCAAAATGGATGAAGCTTATTGTTAATGCCATGACAATGGGACCAAGATCAATTCTAGGGCTTCGTGCAGTGGAAGCAATGAATGTTGACGGCATGAGAGAATTAGCATTAAAAATTGGTGAAGAAGCGCTACTAATTGGTCAAAAAATGGGATTCAATCCTGAACCAATATTTGGACTAGACCAAAAAGACATAGAACAATCTAATAGATTACTTGAATTATTATTAGATAGAATAATTAACGATGTAGGTCCTCATGCAAGGGATGCCGTGCTACAGGATCACTTAAAAGGACGTTTAAGTGAAGTTGATTTAATCAATGGACTCATATATGAAGAGGGTCAAAAATATGGGATTGACTGTATATATAATAAGAGAGTGTGTGAAATAACTGATAGAATACAACGAAATGTAATCAGTCCATCACCAAATAATGCTAAAGAACTTGTTGGTTAAATTATTTAGGCTTTTTCAATAACCATAGAGATACCCTGTCCAACTCCAACACACATTGTACAAAGTGCATATTTATGGTTATTCCTTACAACTTCCTTTGAAGCTGTTAGAGCTAACCTTGCACCAGACATACCAAGTGGATGCCCTAAAGCTATTGCTCCACCATTTGGGTTAACTTTTTCGCTATTATCATCTATTCCAAGCATCCTCAAACAAGCAAGTGATTGTGATGCGAAAGCCTCATTGAGCTCTATTACACCAATCTGATCTAGACTCATACCTGTTTTATTTAATAATTTCTGAGTAGAAAAAACAGGTCCAATTCCCATATATTTAGGCTCTACACCAGCAGTAGCAGCACCACAGAATCTTGCTAAAGGATTCAGTGAGAATTTCTTAACCATTTCTTCTGAAGCAATAATAAGACATGCAGCCCCATCATTTACTCCTGAAGCATTTCCTGCTGTAACAGTACCATTCTCTTTAAAGGGAGTGGGCAAAGCATTTAATTTTTCTATGGTTGTATCACGTGGGTGTTCATCTTGGTCAAATATTATCTTTTCTTTATTTTTATTTTCAATTTCAATTCCCAATATTTCATCACCAAATCGATTATTCTTAAGCGCGTTTTGATATTTTTTCTGACTATTGTATGCGAATAAATCTTGATCATGGCGATTGATATTATAAAATTCAGCAACATTTTCTGCAGTTTCTGGCATAGAATCTGTGCCATAAATAGAAACCATCTTCTTATTAATGAATCTCCATCCAATCGTAGTATCTTCAATTTTATTATATCTTGAGAAAGCACTATCAGCTTTTGGCATTACAAAAGATGCACGTGACATACTCTCCACTCCTCCAGCGATAATTAAATCCATTTCTCCTGTCATAATGGCACGACATGCAACAATAACTGCATCCAGACCAGATCCACATAACCTATTTATTGTTGTTGCTGGAATTGAAATTGGTAAACCTGATAGCAATGTCGCCATTCGTGCAACATTCCTATTATCTTCACCGGCTTGGTTTGCACAACCAAATATAACTTCATTAATTTCATTAGGATCCATTTTTGGGTTTTTTTTAATTAAGTGATTAATCACAAGAGCAGCAAGATCGTCTGGTCTTAGTGAAGAGAGTGACCCACCATATTTACCAATTGGAGTTCTTATACCGTCACAAATAAATGCTTCAAACATAAACTTTACCTACTTTAGAGCACGCTGACCAAATAATACTTTTTGAGCATCGAGATCCTTAGATAAATCATGACGAATATCATCGCCAATACTTATACCTTTTTGAACAGCCGGTCTTTCCATCATCCTATTAAACCAATCATTTAAATATGGAAATTCATTGAGATCTTGACCTTTCTTTTCTGGATTTCTTACCCAGCCAACACAAGCCATATCTGCTATTGAATAATCTTCGGCAATGTAATCTCTTCCATCAGATAATTTCTTTTCCAAAACACCATAAAGTCTATTAACTTCATTTGTGTATCTCTCTATTGCGTATTGTATTTTATTTTGAGAATAATTTCTGAAGTGATGCGCTTGTCCTCCCATTGGCCCAAGGCCACCAACCTGCCAGAAAAGCCACTGATCTACTTCTAATTGTTTTCTATAATTACTTGGATAAAACAACCCTGTTTTTCTTCCTAAATACTGTAATATTGCTCCAGACTCAAATATCGAAATTTCTTTACCATCAGGGCCATCTGGATCTACTATTGCAGGCATACGATTATTGGGTGAAATTTTAAGAAATGAAGGAACAAATTGCTCCCCTTTCCCAATATTTACAAAATTCACATTATATGGATATTGTGCTTCTTCTAGAAAAATTGTTATCTTGAAACCATTTGATGTAGGCCAATAGTACAATTCTATTGGTTTGTTTTTACTAAAGTCACTCATTTAAATTCTCGCTTAAAATTAGAATACTGATATAAGTTATACTATAAATAACATAATAATACACATTTAGTAATGAATTTATTTGATTGGACAAGGCTTATAATTCTATCACTTCTATGGGGTGGATCTTATACATGGATTGAACTTGCATTAATAGAACTGGATCCTATGATGATAGTGTTTTATCGTGTTTTAATATCAAGTATTTTTCTAATACTTATATGCAAAGCTTTATCTTTGACATTTAAAATAGAAAAAAAAATATTTATTCTTCTATTTTTCATGAGCTTAACAAATAATGTAATTCCTTTTAATTTAATTGCTTGGGGACAACAAGAAATAACAGCTAGTGTTGGTTCAATTTTGAATGCAACGACTCCGCTATTTACTGTTATAATTGCAAATTATTGGCCAAACGGAGAAAAAGCAACTCTTAACAGAATTGTTGGGGTCATTGTTGGTTTTTGTGGAGTAACACTGCTAATGGGATTGAGTATTCATGACATCGATAATTCTATAATTGGTCAGGTTGCAATCTTATTAGCTGCAATATCATATGCAATATCAGCTTTAATTGGCAAAGAGATTAAAAAAATTCACCCTGCAATATCTGCAACATACATGCTATCCATTTCCTCGATTGTTTTACTACCTATTATTCTATTCTCTGGAAATGATTTAACTCCTGCAGTAAGCAAACAAAGTATGATTGCAATACTAGGACTCGCAATATTTTCTACATCCATAGCTTATTTGATTTTTTATAAGCTGATTGAAAATATTGGCTCTAATGTAATGCTTGTTACACTTTTAATGCCTGTTAGTGCAATTTTATTGTCAATAATAATATTAAATGAGGCAATAAATATCACTCAAGTAATTGGCTTGATATTGATATTAACTGGACTGATATTAGTAGATGGAAGAGCGTTAAATTTCTTTAAAAGATAATTTTTTATAACCCAATTTTCTTTAACACCAACTCATTAACTTTGGAAGGGTTAGCCTTCCCCTTACTTTCTTTAATGACTTGTCCTACAAACCAACCAACCATCTTTGGCTTTTCTTTTACCTGAGCCACTTTTTCGGCATTTTCATTAATAATCTTATCCACTAATTTTTCTATAGATGACTCATCAGTTATTTGGGACATGCCTTGTTCATTTACAATTATTTTTGCACTTTTTTGGGTTTCTAGCATGATCTCAAAAACATCTTTTGCTAGCCTTCCTGAAAGTGTCCCATCAGTAATTAGATCTATCAGTTCACCGAGATTATCTGCTGATATTGGTGATTGATCAATATCTAATGAGAGCCTGTTTAATGCGCTAAATAACTCTCCTGAGATCCAATTAACAGATAATTTTGGATCCCTTCCTTTAGCCACAACCTCGAAATATTCTGCAAATTTTCTATCGGAAACAAGAATATCAGCATCATAAGAATTAAGTTTATACTGATCCATAAGCCTATCTTTTTTATCATCTGGTAACTCAGGCAATTCTATTAAAATTTCATCGATAAAACCTTGATCCAAATTCAAAGGTAATAGATCTGGATCAGGAAAATACCTATAATCATGAGCTTCTTCTTTATTTCTCATAGGTCGTGTTTTACCAGTAGACACATCAAATAACCTTGTTTCCTGGATAATCTCATTTCCACTTTCAATTTCGTCAATTTGTCTTCTGGACTCATAATCTATTGCCATGCCAATAAATTTAATAGAATTAACATTTTTTATTTCACATCTTGTACCTAATTCATCCCCAGGTTTCCTGACTGAGACATTAATGTCAGCTCTCAGTGAACCCTCTTCCATATTTCCATCACATGTCTCAAGATATCTGAGAATTGTACGAAGTTTTGTTACAAATAATTTTGCTTCGTCTGCACTCCTAAGATCAGGTTTTGTAACTATCTCCATAAGAGCAATACCTGACCTATTTAAATCAATATATGAGGATTGCGGATCAATATCATGAAATGATTTTCCAGCATCTTGTTCAAGATGGAGTCTCTCAATACGAACATATATATCAGATCCATCTTTGAGAGTAACTTTTACAATACCCTCCCCAACTATTGGATATTTAAACTGTGATATCTGATAACCTTGAGGTAAATCAGGATAGAAATAATTCTTTCTGTCAAAGACTGAGTAATTATTTATTTCAGCTTTAAGCCCAAGACCAGTTTTGATTGCTTGCCTGACACATTGTTTATTAATAACTGGAAGCATACCTGGCATTGCAGCATCCACAAGGCTAACATGAGACATAGGTTCACCGCCATATGAGGCAGAAGATCCGGAAAATAATTTTGAATTAGATGTGATTTGAGCATGTATTTCCAAACCAATAACAACCTCCCAATCACCTGTTTGACTCTCAATTACAAAACGAGGATTTCTGTTATTATTTTCTGACATTGCAAGCGTCCATTGTTATTTTTTTATCCACCAATCTGTGGGCATTTCAATGTTTACCCTAGATTCTTCAATTAGCTTTCCAAGTTTAAAAAGTGATTTTTCATCAAAATGATTTGTAATTAATTGAATCCCCATGGGCAAACCAGAACTATCCAAACCACTTGGAATTGAGATAGCAGGCAGTCCAGCTAAATTAACAGGAACTGTCAAAATATCATTAGAATACATTTTTAATGGGTCTGAAATATTTTCCCCTATCCCAAATGCAGTTGTGGGAGTGGTCGGTGTTAATATTGCATCAACTGTTTTAAAAGCTTCTGTAAAATCTTCGTGAATAAGCCTCCTAACCTTTTGTGCTTTAAGATAATAAGCATCGTAGTAGCCTGCAGAAAGCACATAAGTACCCATTAAAATCCTTCTTTTGACCTCATCCCCAAACCCCTCACCTCTCGTTCTTTTATATAAACTATCCAGGTCTTCACCAAGCACTCTCTTTCCGTACTTAACTCCATCATACCTGGCAAGATTTGAGGATGCTTCAGCTGGAGCAATTATGTAATATGCCGGAAGTGCGTACTTACAATGAGGTAAATTTATAGATTTTATATTAACGCCAGATTCTTTATACCACTGAATAGCCTCTTCCCAATTTTTCCTTATATCTGGCGAAAGATCCAGCTCCTCAAATTCTTTTGGGATTCCTATACTCATACTATTGAGATTAGAATTCATGTAGTTTTCAAAATTTTCCACTTCGATGTTTGCACTGGTACTATCTTTATTGTCATAGCCTGCCATTACCTGCAGAGCTAGTGCAGAGTCTCTAACTGTTTTCGTAATTGGTCCCGCTTGATCAAGAGATGAAGCAAAAGCTACTATACCCCAACGGGAACATCTACCATATGTAGGTTTTAAACCAACTGTTCCTGTGAATGCTGCAGGTTGCCTAATAGAGCCGCCCGTATCTGTCGCAGTAGCTAATGGACATAATGAGGCAGCAACAGCAGCAGATGAGCCTCCAGAGGATCCTCCAGGCACCAATTCTTTTTCAGAATTTCTTGATCTCCATGGATTAACAACAGCTCCGTTTGCACTTGTTTCGTTAGATGAGCCCATGGCAAATTCATCATTACTAAGTTTACCGAGCATTATCATGCCCGACTTAAATAAATTCTCAGTAACAGTTGACTCATAAGGTGGAATAAAATTCTCTAAAATTTTGCTAGAGGCTGTTGTCTTTACTCCGTGTGTACAAAATAGATCCTTTATACCAATGGGAATTCCTTCAAGGGGCCCTGTTTCATCTTTTTTAATTTTACCATCACTTATCGCAGCTCTATCAAGCGCTTGTTCGAATGTGGTTGTGTTATATGTATTTAATTTTGATGAACCTTCAATTCGCTCGATATAGGATTCTACTAATTCTTTTGATGTAAAATCACCCTTTTTTAGTGAGTCTCTAATTGAAGATAAATCTAATATTCTTACGTCAATCATCTTATTCAATAACTTTTGGAACCACAAAGAAACTTTTATCCTCTGCTGGTGAATTACTTAAAATATCAGATCCCTTTTCCCCATCATTAACAATATCCTCTCTCATTTGTAAAAAATTAGTCAAGCTATTAGACATTGGTTCTATATTCTCAGTGTCCACTTCATTCAAAGTTTCCACCCAATTCAATATTGAGGATATTTCAACCTCTAATTTTTCGATTTGATCTTCTGAGATTGATATTTTCGCTAGATTAGCAATTTTTAAAATTCTGTCTTTTGAAATAGTCATTTTTTTACAAAAAAATTAGTTATAAGATATATACATAAAAAAAAATGAATTTAATATATTTTTTTTTATTTTATTATTTTCATTTATAGTTGTTGATCATGATCTACAAAGAAATAAATCAAGCACTAAATAACGAAACCTTCACCAATAGGCTTATTGGACTTGATCTTGGGACAAAAACAATTGGCGTCTCTATGTCAGACTCTTCAAGAATTATTGCTTCTACATTTGAAACGATCAAAAGAAAAAAAACAAAACTTGATATTGAGCGTATTCTGGAGATTTGTTATGAATTTAAGATAAGTGGAATTGTTCTTGGCTATCCAATTAATATGAATTTTACCGAAGGACCAAGATCGCAATCAACTATGTCTTTTGCAAAGCTTCTTGAACTAAGAACTTGTATTCCAATTATACTTTGGGATGAAAGGCTATCCACATCTGCAGCAGAAAAGGTTCTTATCTCAGCAGATCTATCAAGAAAAAAAAGAAAAGATGTTATCGACAAGCTTGCTGCCACTTATATTCTACAAGGAATGCTTGACAGAATATCAAATATTAAAAAGTGAGTTTGTCCGTGCTAAGATTGCATAATCATTAGGTTTTTAATGCCATCTTCAAATGTTGAGCGTGGAGATCTATTCTTAATTATTGCGTTTGTAAAATCTAGTACTTCTCCAAAAAATGAACTTATAGGCTCGATCAAAATTTTTTTATTATTATGATATATCTCTTCATCAGTCTTTATGCCAAAAACATTTTCTCCAATAATTACATCAGTATCTGAATAAACCTCTATTCTATTTACACGAGGTAAAATTGCCGAAGCTGTCACATCACATAATATTTTATTATTAAAATTCATTGTAAGTGTTGAAATTTCATCATTAGGACTGCTATATTTTGGTGAGAGGGATATTAGCTTTGAGTCAACAGGCTCACCGAAATACCATCTAAATATGTCTATCATATGAGTGCCCGTAGCGCTCATTGCCCAAAATTTTGATTGACCACCAAGAGCTCGCCAACCCTCGGGATTGTTTTGTTGAGTGGAAAGCATAGCCCTAGCATAATAAATATTACCGATTTGATCTTTCTCAATTTGTTCCTTGATATACCTGAGACCTGCATTAAATCGATTATTGTATGCCATACCAAAGATTATTTTACTCTTTTTGATTTCTGCAATCATTCTCAAGCAACTCTGATAATCAGTTGACATTGGTTTCTCGCATAAAACATGTTTGTTTGCTCGGCAAGATTTTATGACTTGTTCTTCATGCATAGCATCTGGTGTACATATTATTACGGCATCTAAACTTTCATCTCGAAGTAATTCATCAAGGTCTACATATGAGTTTTTTATTTGATGCCTTTTAGCAAAAGCCTTACCTTTTGCTTCATCACGCGAGAGCACAGATATGATATTTGTATCACTGATTTGTTGGATTGCAGGTATATATCCAATTTCAGCTATTCTACCTGTTCCAAGAAGTGCAATATTGATTGTCATTTTCACCAAATAAAGATTTACATTAATAAAATTTATTTCAATTTAAAATAAAAATAAATAAATAATGTTGCAGAAAAACCTAAACCTCGTTATAAAATATGTTTTTAATGAATATAACTAAATTTGATTCTTCTTACACCCCACAACTCAAGCATCTCTTGGGTATAGAAAAAACTTCTCAATTAGACTTAGAATTTATTATCTCCAAATCTTTGGAATGGTTTTATAAAAACAAAAATATACCAAAAAAATTTGATGTATTGAGAGGAAAAACACAAATTAATCTTTTTTTTGAGCCATCAACAAGGACACAAAGTTCATTCGAGCTTGCAGGGAAAAGATTGGGTGCTGATGTGATCAACATGTCACTTAAACAATCTTCTGTTACCAAAGGTGAAACACTCATCGACACCGCTGTCACATTAAATGCAATGAAGCCAGATTTATTAATTGTGCGTCATCACTCCGCTGGAGCAGCCGAACTGCTATCTCAAAAAGTAGATTGCTCAGTAATAAATGCTGGGGACGGGTCACATGAACACCCAACGCAAGCAATTTTAGATACACTCACCATATTACATCATAAGAAAAGAATTGAAGGATTAAAGATTGCAATTTGCGGTGATATTTTACACAGTAGAGTTGCAAGATCAAATTTACTCATGCTATCACTGCTTGGTGCCAATATCAATTTAGTAGCACCAAAAACCCTTTTACCAATGAATATAGATAAGTTTAAAGTTAACATATATAACAATATGCGTGAGGGGATAAAAAATGTAGATGTTATTATGATGCTTAGACTGCAGAATGAGAGAATGTTAAGTTCTTATATACCTTCAGCGAGGGAATATTTCAGATATTATGGATTGGATGAAGAAAAATTATCAATTGCAAAAAGTGATGCAATAGTCATGCATCCTGGTCCTATGAATAGAGGTGTAGAGATAGACACGTCAGTTGCAGATAATGTACAAAGTGTAATCAAAGACCAAGTTGAGATGGGAGTCGCTGCTAGAATGGCAATACTTGAGATATTATCAATGAGATAAAAAATGAATAAATCCACATTATTTAAAAATGCTCTATTAATTGATCCAAAAAATGAGAAAGAATTTGTTGGAGCAATCCTTATCAAGGATGGAATTATTTGTGAGATCTTTAACACACCAGATCCAAATTATTCCATATCCAATTGTGATATTATAGATTGCAAGAATAATGCACTATCACCAGGTTTAGTTGATATGTGGGTTTTTGTTGGAGAACCTGGATATGAACATATTGAAACTATTGAGGATATCAGCAATGCTGCAAAAGCATCGGGTGTCACATCAATAACTTGTCGCCCTGACACAAACCCTATTGTTGATGAACCAGAATTAGTTGAATACATAAAAAGGAAATCTATTGATAAATCTGAAATTAATATCTATCCAATTGCAGCATTAACCAAAAAACATTGTGGTGAAACCATGACTGAAATGGGTTCTCTTATTGAAGCTGGAGCTGTTGGTTTTTCCGATGTATATAATTTTAACAACAATACAAATGTAATAAAAAATGCCTTCACATACGCCTCAAATTATGATGCGCTAATCCTACAACACAGCAACTCAGACCTTGATAAATATGGTGTGGTAAACGAGAGTGAATTATCTATGCGGCTTGGCTTACCAGGTGTTCCAAAGATTTCAGAAGCAATTTCTCTAGAACGCGAACTGATGATCACAAAATATGCTACCAATAGATACCATTCAATCTGCATCTCCACTAAAGAGTCATACGAAATCATAGAAAGATATAAAGATCAATTAAGCTCAGTGACTTGTGGAATATCGATAAACAACCTTAAGCTTAATGAGAATGATATTGGTACATATAGAACGTTTTTTAAAGTTCGTCCTCCTCTTCGTTCCGAAGCTGATAGATCATTTTTACTTGAAAACATATCTAATGACATAGTTGATATAATTACATCCAACCATGATCCTCAAGGTACAGAGTCTAAACGTCTGCCATTCGAAGAAGCAGAATATGGTGCTGTAGGCATCGAGACATTGCTATCAGCTTCCTTATCACTTTATCATGAAGGACATATTTCATTGTCAAAATTAATAAAAAAATTGACCTATAATCCAGCAAAAATTCTCAACTTAGATAATATTGGAAGCCTTGAAGTTGGTAAAAAAGCAGATCTTATTCTATTTGATAAAGATACCCCATGGGTACTTGATGCAGACAAATTAAGAACAAAATGTAAAAACACCACATTTGAGAATCAGAAAATGCAAGGAAAAGTATTGCTAACAATGGTAGGTGGGAATATCATTTATAGTACAATAAATTAATTTTAATTAACGCTTATTTCCATGTATTTATATATATTACTTGCTTGTTTTGCATACTTACTTGGAAGCATACCTTTTG
>CALJEH010000011.1 GCA_938074435.1 uncultured Alphaproteobacteria bacterium | reverse complement strand
TTGCTGCTGCTGGAGAAGCTGGAGCCACTAAGGCGTTAGAAATTTTAGAGTCCGAAATCAGAAGAACAATGGCAATCATGGGGGTCAACCGGATTACAGATATCAGTCGAGATCATATCCGATTGCCAGCTGAACTGGTATTTTCAGGTAACAAGTCACAATAAAATTATCTATTTAGTAAGGTTAAATTTTAATGCAAAGCAGCGAAATCCAGGCATCCTGGAAAATAACTAAACAGGTTTCTCCATATATTTGGCCAGTTGGTAATACGGAACTTCGCTTAAGAGTAGTATTTGCTCTGCTCGCTTTGGTTGGATCAAAAATAATTGCAATTATCGGACCATTATTACAGGCATGGGCCGTAGATGAGTTAGCAGGAAATAATATATCAGACTTTATATTGGGAGCTTTCGGTCTAACTATTGCTTATGGTTTTGCAAGAATAATGACGAGCGGATTTCAACAATTACGTGATGCATTATTTGCCAAAGTTGCGCAGCGTGCATTACGCAGATTAGCCCTTCAGACCTTCGAACATATTCATAAATTATCTATGCGTTACCACATAACTCGAAAAACTGGTGGTTTAAGCCGTATTATCGAGAGAGGTGTCAAAGGGGTAGAGTTCTTGCTTAGATACCTAGTTTTTTCGACTATACCCCTTATTATTGAATTGCTATTAATCAGTGGCGCAATTTTTTGGAAACTTCAAGATTGGCGTTACAGTGCAATAATCTTTGTAACTATATTATTTTATGTTTGGTTTACTTTTTTTGTTACTGAGTGGCGTGTTAAATTACGTCGAAGGATGAATGAACAAGATACCGATGCCAATCAGAAGGCAATTGATAGTCTTTTAAATTTTGAAACAGTAAAATATTTCAATGCTGAACAAAGAGAAGCTTTGCGATACGATAAAGCAATGGAAGGTTACGAAGCTGCTGCCCTCAAAACTAGCTACTCACTTGCATTTCTAAATATTGGACAGGCGATTTTAGTCACTGCAGGATTGGTAGGAGTGATGCTCTTAGCTGCCGCCGGCGTTCAATCTGGAGTGCTAACTGTCGGAGATTTTGTACTTGTAAATGCGTATATGATCCAAATTACAATGCCATTAAATTTTCTGGGAACAGTATATCGTGAAATACGGCAAGCACTTGTAGATATGAGGCAAATGTATGATTTGCTTGAAGAACCAACTGAGGTAAAAGATAAAATTGGTGCTGGGGTTCTTTCAGTTAAGGGAGGCTCGGTTTCATTTAAAAATGTCAAATTCTCTTATGAGAGTGAAAGACCAATACTAAATAAAATTAATATCGATGTAAAAGCAGGTAACACTGTAGCAATTGTAGGTCTATCTGGCTCAGGTAAATCGACTATTGGCAGGCTTCTATTTCGCTTTTACGATGTTAATGATGGCGCACTTTGTATTGATGGACAAGACATCAGGGATGTAACGCAAGACAGCCTGCATCGTGCTATTGGTGTGGTGCCACAAGATACAGTGCTTTTTAATGATACAATTTTCTATAATATAGCCTACGGTCGTGAAAATGCATCGCAAGATGAAGTCGTTCAAGCTGCAAAAGATGCACAGATACATGATTTTATCATGTCACTCCCTCAAGGATATGAGTCGTTGGTAGGAGAGCGCGGACTAAAGTTGTCGGGTGGTGAGAAACAACGTGTAGGTATTGCGCGAACTCTTCTAAAAGATCCACCAATTTTACTTCTAGATGAAGCTACAAGTGCCCTAGACAGTGAAACAGAACACGAAATTCAAGAAGCCCTTGAACGCGCTGGAGAGGGTCGTACCGTCATTATGATTGCTCATCGTCTTTCAACAGTTGCTAATGCTGATCAGATTGTTTTCCTTGAGAATGGACGTGTTGTTGAAACGGGCAATCATGATCAACTTTTAAAAATGAGGGGACGATACAGTAATTTATGGTCTTTGCAACAATCTGAACAGACTAAATGAAGAATTTAATAGTTTATTTTTATTAATTTTCATATTTGTGTTGGTTATTAGAAAGTATTATAAGAATTGAGTGGGAATAACAATACATGAATAATGGAATGAAAAAGCTTGAGGAAATTACCTCACATCTTCAAAATGAGGTATCGCAGCTTAGCAGTGAGATTTACTCTCAGCAAAAAGAAATCAATTCTCTAAAGGTAGAAATAAATAAGTTAAAAAATATAATTATTGATTTGGAAAATAATATTGAAAGTACAAATCAGAAACCTCCCCATTATTAATTTAATTGTTCTAGTATGAGAGATTTATTTGACGTAATCGTAATTGGCGGCGGTGCTGCAGGTTTTATGAGCGCAATCCAGGCAGGAAAGCGGGGACGAAAAGTAATCATACTTGAACGTTCAAAAAAATTTGGAGAAAAAATAAGAATATCTGGCGGTGGTAGATGTAATTTTACTAACCTCTATACCAATAAGAGTAATTTTATATCAGAAAATCCAAACTTTGTGATATCTGCCTTGAGTCAATATTCCAACCAAGATTTTATCGGGCTGGTTAAGCAACACAATATACACTTTCATGAAAAAACATTAGGTCAATTGTTCTGCGATGAGAGTTCTAAGTTGATCATCAATATGTTAATTGAGGAGTTAAAGAAAGCCGGGGTCATTTTACGAAATGAGGTGAATATTCATGAAGTTTTTAAAGAGGGTGGTTTGTTTAATGTAAATATTGGAGTTGAAACCCTAAAATCAAAATCAGTTGTTGTTGCTACAGGAGGCTTATCAATTCCAAAAATGGGTGCAACAAATTTTGGTTACAAGCTAGCAAAAAAATTTGGGATAAAAATAGTGGATACAAATCCGGCTCTAGTTCCTCTAACATTTAATGACACCTTGCTGAGCAAATGCAAAGAACTGTCAGGATTATCTCTAGATGCTCTAATATCTCTTGGTAAGGAAAGTTTCAGAGAAGGAATGTTGTTTACTCATAGAGGTTTGAGTGGTCCGTCAATTCTTCAGATATCATCGTATTGGAAGTTAGGAGATAATATTTCCATAAATCTAGCTCCAAATCTAGATACTTATAGCTTCTTGGTTGAACGAAAGAAAAGCACTCCAAAACAATATATATCAAATGTTATGGCGGAGAAAATTCCGAAAAGGTTATCATTAAGTATATGTTCTGAAATTGGAATAAATGGAATCATCTCAGATTATTCAAATAAAGTTTTGGAACAATTGAGTGAGCAAATTAATAAATGGATTGTCCATCCTAATGGTTCTGAGGGCTATCGTACTGCCGAAGTAACATTGGGTGGTATTGATACAAATGAATTATCATCAAAGACCATGATGGTAAAAAAACACCCTGGTTTATATTTTGTTGGGGAATTGGTAGACGTCACAGGCCATCTTGGTGGGCATAATTTCCAGTGGGCTTGGTCATCTGGATTTGTTGCTGGAGTTAATGCTTAGGTTTTATAGTTAATATTTAAATTGTGCGATCAGGAATGTCATTAAGTAGTTCACTATCATTTTTTATTGTTATCTTCATATTTGGTATAACGCCAGGGCCAGGTGTATTTGCGTTATTAGCGCGCGCTTTAACATCAGGTGCATACGCATGCTTATATTTAGCCATTGGAATGATTGTCAGTGATATATTATATCTCGTAGCTGTTTGTCTCGGATTAGCCGCATTAGCTTCAAATTGGATTTATTTATTTAATATTATCAGTATGCTTGGAGCGCTTTATTTATTCTACCTGGGTTGGAAGATGTGGAATGGTCCTCTCAACATTGAATTAATGAGTCACAATCATCCTCACAAATCTCATATAAATAACTTCATTCAAGGTTTCTTTATCTCTCTATCTAATCCTAAAGTTATGCTTTTTTATATTGCTTTTCTGCCAACATTTATGGATTTAAGTAATTTAACTGCTGAAGATATAGTATTAGTTTCCTTCCTAACATTTATTGGTCTCTTTTTGGGATTAATGCTCATTGCGGGCTTTGCAGAACGTGCAAGGCTTTTATTGAAAACTGAATATTCTGTTAAAATCCTAAATAAAACTGCGGGTTCAATTATGTATTTGGCAGCTCTTTATCTCGCTCTTTCAGCCTTTTGAGCTTATTTTTTTTCAAATATTCTTGCCTTAACAAATTATTAATAATACCTTAACAATGTTGAATTTTTTTTATTTTTTAAAGTCGGTGAATATTCAGAAATTTTTATCTTACCGACACAATCAAAAGGGGGAAAAATATGAAAAAGATTAGTTTACTACTAAGTGGAATAACCCTAATGGGATTAGCTTTCACAGGTGTATCTACTGCTACAACACTTGAAGACGTTCAAGCTCGTGGAGAGCTTCGATGTGGTGTTGATGGTGGTGTTGCTGGTTTCTCAGCTCCTAATAACGCTGGCAGAATGGTTGGTATCGACGCATCAATTTGTGATGCTATTGCAGCGGCTGTACTTGGTGACAGTAACGCAGTCGTCTACGTTTCTTTAACTGCTGCAGAGCGTTTTACAGCGCTTACAGCTGGTGAAATTGATGTATTATCAAGAAATACAACACACACTTTATCTAGAGATGCTACTTTAGGTACAAACTTCACATACTATAACTTTATTGATGGACAAGGTTTCATGGTTGCAAAAGCTGATGGACTAGCTTCAGTAAAAGACCTAGATGGTGCAAGTATTTGTGTGCAAACTGGTACTACAACCGAAGTAAATATGGCTGACTATTTCAGAAATAATAATCTGGATTATACTCCAGTTGGATATTCTACATCAGTTGGAACGAGGGAAGGTCTTGAAGGTGGTGCGTGTGACGCAATAACTTCAGATGCATCTCAATTAGCAGCTATTCGTTCAGAAACTGCAAATCCAAGTGATTGGACAATGCTACCTGAAATTATCTCAAAAGAGCCTTTAGGTCCAGTTGTGCGTCAAGGTGATGACCAATGGATGGACATTGTTACATGGACACTACATGCATTGATTAACGCAGAAGAACTTGGTATTACATCTTCAAATGTTGATGCTATGAGAGCAGACTCACCAAACCCAAGTGTTGCAAGAATTCTTGGTGGTGAAAGTGAAACTGGAGCAATGCTAGGTCTATCTAATGATTGGGCATATAATGCAATCAAACAAGTTGGTAACTACGGTGAAATTTATGAAGCGCATGTAGAGCCTCTTGGTATTGCAAGAGCAGGTTCAGTTAATGACCTATGGACACGTGGCGGTATAATTTATTCACCACCAATCCGTTAATTTTAATATTTATAAAGCCAAAGGCCCAGTGCCTTTGGCTTTTTTTTCTTTGGTATAAGCTGTGAGTCCAAATCGTATTCCATTGCACAGGAATCCAAAATTGCGTTCTGCAATTATTCAAGGGGTGCTGTTATTCATTGTTTGTTATGCCTTGTTATCAATTTATCAAACTACAATTTTTAATCTTGAAGAGAGAGGGATTAAAACAAGTACATCATTTTTTGATAGTGTAGCTCCATTTAAGGTTGGATTTAGTCCATTTCTAGATTATGAGCTTGGTAAGACAACCTATATTGAAATATTTTATATTGGGGTTCTAAATACAATATTAGTTGCAGTTTTGGGTATTGTTGCCGCTACTATTCTTGGTTTTGCTATTGGTATAATGAGATCATCATCAAATTGGCTGGCTTCGAAATTTTCATTGGTGTATGTAGAAATCTTCCGAAATATGCCGCTCCTACTGCAAATAATGTTTTGGAATTTTGCTATTTTTTTGGCATTCCTTCCACCACCCAAACAGTCTCTTGAATTTGGTGTTTTTTATCTCAATGGAAGAGGTTTGCAAACTCCTCTGCCAATAATTGAAAACAGTAATAATTTTAATATTTGGCTCGTAACTATATTTTTTTCATTTATTGGTGTTTATTTTTTTAGAAGATGGGCCAAGAAAAGATTTTTTGAAACGGGCAAAACACTTCCTGTTTTTTCTCTATCACTAGTATTCATAATTTTATTCACCACATTGATGTTTTACGCACTTGGTGGACCTCTTACAATTGAACTTCCAGTACTTGGGAAATTTAACTTTAAGGGTGGTGCGCAGTTACCGCTGCCATTATTTTCACTATGGTTTTCTCTGACAATCTATACATCTGCTTTTATTGCTGAAAATGTTCGTGCTGGCATAGCATCTGTATCTAAAGGGCAGATTGAAGCTGCCCGATCAATTGGTTTATCCCGTTCTCAGATGGTCAGAATGGTTATAATTCCACAAGCATTACGTGTGATTATACCTCCAACAATAAGTCAATATTTAAATCTAACAAAGAATTCTTCACTTGCCATGGCAGTTGGATATGAAGAAGTAGTTGCTGTATGGGCTAATATTTCACTAAATCAGACGGGGCAGGCTTTGATCATAATTGCAATGACTATTATCTTTTTTGAATGCTGTAGCTTATTTACTTCCTTTGTTTTAAATATTTATAACAGACGAATTCAATTATCAGAGCGGTAGTGATGGCATCGAATACAATAAAATTTGAAAAGTTACCTGATAGATTACCACCTTCAAATACTGTTGGATGGATGGCATGGGTAAAAACAAATTTATTTGGGTCGATCTCAAATACCCTTATTACACTATTAGTTTTCTATCTGATATTCCTTTATATTCCTCCATTTATTGAATGGGCTTTTATCAATGCAAATTTTTCAGGATCTGATAGATCTGTCTGCGATGAAAATAAAGCAGGTGCTTGTTGGACATTTGTGAAGGTCAGGTTTGACCAGTTATTGTTTGGTTTGTATTTTGCGACTAATCCAGATCAAATGTGGAGGCCCATTATAGCATTTATTGGTTTTTTTGGATTATTAATCCCGTTAATGATTGATAAGACCCCTCACAAGAAGTGGCTACTCATAACTCTACTTACTATATTTCCAGTTTTTTTCTTGCTTATTGTACGTGGGGGTGTTTTTGGAATACCTGACTCGGATCCAAGTCAATGGGGAGGCTTATTGCTCACATTCACGCTTGCCTTTGTAGGTATAATCTTAGCTTTGCCATTGGGAATCCTTTTAGCTCTTGGACGACGTTCAAAAATGCCTGTCGTAAAGTCATTCAGTATTATCTATATTGAATTTTGGAGGGGAACACCCTTAATTACAATATTATTTATGGCATCTGTTATGTTACCTCTATTTTTCCCATCTGGAGTAGAGTTTGATAAAGTAGTTCGTGCAATGATTGGTATTACTTTATTCCAATCAGCTTATACAGCCGAGGCTGTAAGAGGAGGTCTTCAAGCCATCGATAAGGGGCAATCTGAGGCATCAATGGCGCTTGGCATGGGTTATTGGCAGCAAACGATATTTATAATATTACCACAAGCTTTGAAGATTTCCATTCCATCGATTGTGAATACTTTTATAGCTTTATTTAAGGACACATCACTTGTGTCAATAATAGGATTACTAGATTTATTAAAAATAGCACAAAATTCATCTCGTTCACTGGATTGGAATGGTTATGATATTGAGGCTTACATGTTTGCTGGAATAGTATTTTGGATATTCTGTTTTGGTATGTCCATGTATAGTCAAAGATTAGAGAAAAAATTAGACACTGATAGGAGAGAGTAGAATGACAAATAATCAAGCTGAAACTATGAATGATGATTCTACAATCATTTCGATAAGTAAATTAAATAAATGGTATGGGAATTTTCATGCATTAAAAGATATTGATTTGTCGGTCAATAAAACAGAAAAAATTGTAATTTGTGGACCTTCAGGTTCAGGAAAATCTACACTTATCAGATGTATAAATCGATTAGAAGTTCACCAGGAGGGGTCTATTATTGTAGATGGGGTCGAATTGAATGATGATGTAAAGCACATCAATGAAATTAGAAGTGAAGTTGGAATGGTTTTCCAGCATTTTAATTTGTTTCCACATTTAACTGTTCTTGAGAATTGTACGCTTGCTCCAATATGGGTGCGAAAGAAATCAAGAAACGAGGCTAATCATATGGCTATGGAACTTTTAGAAAAGGTTCGCATTCCTGATCAAGCTGATAAATATCCAGGGCAACTATCGGGTGGTCAGCAACAGAGGGTTGCCATAGCAAGAGCTTTGTGTATGCAGCCACGTGTTATGCTCTTTGATGAGCCAACTTCTGCACTCGACCCCGAGATGATTAAAGAAGTTCTTGAAACAATGATAGAGCTTGCCGAATCCGGTATGACTATGATCGTTGTAACGCATGAAATGGGGTTCGCCAACAAAGTGGCGGATAGGATCATTTTCATGGATGAGGGGCAAATTGTTGAACAGAATGATCCTGAAACTTTCTTCAATAATCCTGAGTCGGATAGGACTAAATTATTCCTAAGTCAGATACTTGATCATTAAGCAATATTAGATATAAATTTTCATTTTTATGTAACTAAGTATTCTTTCTGTATACACTTAATTGGCAAAGTGATAATAAAGTTCCATTCATAATTTTTTTTAGGAAATAAAGTGTCATTATTAAGATTTTTCTCAATCAGAGCGGTCCCAAAGACTAGGTGGAGCTCATCTCATCCCTTAAATTTTAAACCTAAATTTTTTACCTTGTTGATGGTGCTTTTGGGTAACATTGTTTTTGGAGCGGGTGTTGCAACCATTGTTTCAGCTGGCGCAGGTCTTGATCCATGGACAATTTTAGCTGAAGGGTTAGCACTATTATTTGATGTATCAATTGGTATGGCAACCTTTATTGTTAGTGTGTCGGTATTATTACTATGGATTCCACTACGACAAATACCAGGGATGGGAACGATAATTAATACAGTTGTTGTTGCAAGTGTTATAGATT
>CALJEH010000010.1 GCA_938074435.1 uncultured Alphaproteobacteria bacterium | reverse complement strand
GCTATATCAATCGATGAGCCTTATACAGAGGATCACTTTTGAAAAAGAAGAAAATTAAAAAAATATGTGTAGTTCTTGTTAATAGAGCTAATTATGGTCGATTAAAACCAGTAATGGTCGAATTAAAATCAAATAAAAACTTTGATTTACAAGTTTTATGTGCTGGTAGTATGTTACTTGACCGTTTTGGCCAAGCTGAAAAAGTTGTAGAGGACGATGGATTTCATATTCATGGCAGAATTTATACAGAAGTTGAAGGTTCCACTCCAGCCTCAATGTCAAAAAGTATTGGCATTGGAATTATGGAGTTTACATCAGAATTTACTAGGCTTGATCCTGATATGGTTTTAATTATTGGAGATAGATACGAGGCTCTCGCAGCAGCAGTGTCCGCAGCATATATGAATATTTTTATTGCTCATATTCAAGGTGGTGAATTGTCTGGATCTATAGATGAGAGTGCGCGCCATGCAATTACAAAACTTTCACATTTGCATTTTCCAGCCACAAAACGGGCTGCTGAATATATTGTGCGAATGGGAGAGAGGGAGGATAGTGTATTTAATTTTGGATGTCCCGTTGGAGATTATATTTTAAACTTAGATAATCATATAGATGATAAGCTGCTGCAAAATGGGGTCGGTAATCCAATAGATACTAATTCTCCATTTTTTCTAGTTATATACCATCCTGTTACAACATCTTTTAATGAGCAAGCTAACCAAGCAAGTGAATTATTATTGGCACTCGAGAAAAAAAATATACCCACCTTATGGTTATGGCCAAATATTGATGCGGGCTCAGATATTATTTCAAAAGAAATCAGAAGATTTAGAGAAATCCATAATCCTGATTGGCTGTATCTATTGAAGAATATTGATCCAGAAACTTTTCAAAAATTACTTAAAAATGCAATATGCGCTATAGGAAATTCTTCAAGCTTTATAAGAGATACTACATTTACTGGAACTCCAGTAGTTCTTGTTGGAGATAGGCAATATGGTCGGGAGCATGGGAAGAATTTAATTTCATGTGAGCCCAAACAAAATCAAATTCTTGATTCGATAAACCAACAATTACAACATGGAAGATATGCTAATGAGGGTTTATATGGAGATGGAACTGCAGCACCAAATATCGTAAATACTCTTGAGTATTTTACTCCCTATGTCCAAAAAACTCTTCAATACCCTCTAAATGATGAATACACTAATCACTGAATCAGATGATTACAGCAAAGAAGCAATAAGTATTTACTCTGACCTAGGGAATGTTTTTTTTGATGCTGCTTCTAACAAAGAGGAGATAAACATATTAGTTGTTAAATTAAATATCTCACTTAATTCTTCTTATTTACAACAATATCCTAATCTGGAATTTATCGTGACTCCAACAACTGGTTTAACTCATATAGACCTATTATTTTGCGAACAAAAATCTATAAAAATTATTTCTTTGAATGATTGCAAGGAAGACATAGAAGAAATTTCATCTACCGCCGAATTAGCTTTAGGTTTGATGATTGCTCTCATTAGAAAAATTACCCGTGCAAATCAAGACATTGTTATTAATAAAGTTTGGAACAGAAATTTATATAAATCAAAGCAATTACGAGGTTCTACATTAGGCATTATTGGGCTCGGAAGGGTTGGGTCTATGATGTCAAACTTTTGTAAAGCTCTCGGAATGAATATACTTGCTTACGATCCATATATTTCTGATACTAGTTTTGATAATTTAGGTGTAACTAAAACATCTTTGAGATATTTGCTGGAGAACTCTTCTATTATCTCAATCCATGCAAATTTAACTAAAAAAAATCATCATATGATCTCCTTTGAACAACTAAGTTATATGAGCCCAGATACTTTGCTTATAAATACTGCTAGGGGCGCACTTATTGATGAGAGCGCTGTTTGCAAGTCAATTATCTCTGAAAAGATTGGCGGCATAGCTGTAGATGTATTAGAAAATGAACATACAGATGAGGAGCTAATGACTTCAGAGTTACTTTCATTGGCAAAGAAAAACTACAATGTAATTGTTACACCTCATATTGGAGGCTGCACAATTGATGCTATGAATATAACCGAGCTAGCAATAGCGAAAACTGCCCAGAAAATAATTAAGGAATCAAGTTGAGAGTTTTAACTATTATCCCAGCAAGGTCAGGCTCAAAAGGCGTCAAAAAAAAGAATATAAAATTGCTTGATGGAGTTCCTTTATTGAATTGGACTATACAATCTGCATTAGGCGCTTCTCATAAACTAGATGAAATCATTGTTTCTACAGATTCCAATGAAATTGCTCAAATAGCAAACAATTCAGCAGTTGAAGTCCCTTTTATAAGGCCTGAAAATTTAGCAACAGATACTGCAAAAAGCATTGATGTAATACTGCATGCATTAGAATTTATGGAGAGTAAATTAAATTTAGAATATGACTGGGTATTGACACTTCAGCCAACAACTCCATTTCGTTCACATATTGATATAGAGCAAGCTTTGGATCTAGCAAAAAATTCAGATTGTGATTCAGTAATTAGCGTTGTGAGAGTATATTCACATCATCCAATACTAATGAAAAGAATTGAAAATGGAAAGCTGATACCCTTCACTACAGAAGAAAAAGAAGGAACTAGGCGACAAGACTATACTCCGCCAGCATTTATGAGAAACGGCGCAATTTATTTAACTAAAAGAGAAGTAGTAGTGAATGAAAAATCATTATGGGGTAAAGATATCCAACCATTAGAGATGCCAGATAACAGATCAATTAATATAGATAGTCACATTGATTATCTAATAGCTGAATCAATGCTAAGAGAAAAATCTCTAGATTAGTATCATGAGTATAAACTTAGGTGAAGTTCCTTCGACACCAGGGATATATAAATTCTTTTCAAAAAATAAAATTATTTAT
>CALJEH010000009.1 GCA_938074435.1 uncultured Alphaproteobacteria bacterium | reverse complement strand
AGAAGTTTTATAACTTATAACGATCTTGAATTATGAGCAAAATCATGAATATACCAAATCATATCCTCTCACCGCTGGTAGAAAATGCCCTCAATGAGGATTTTGGTTCGTTTGGTGATCTTACAAGTATTTCGTTTCAAGATTCTGATAAAAAACTAACTGCATCCATAAGCTCAAATCAAGATGGAGTTATTTCAGGTTTGCTATGTGCTAAAATGGTTTTTAATAAAATCGACAACACATTAAATTTTATGCCACAAGTTAAAGATGCTGATTTTGTTAAATCTGGAACTGAAATCGTAAAAATTCAGGGGAATGCTTATTCTATTCTTGCTGGCGAAAGAACTGCATTAAATTTCTTAGGACATCTGTCTGGAATATCATCAGAGACATATAAATTAGTTCAGATGATATCTGATACGAAGGCATTAATTCTGTCGACAAGAAAAACCACACCCGGTCTACGTGTACTTGAAAAATATGCCGTTAAATGTGGTGGCGGTCAAAACCACAGATTTGGTCTAGACTATGGTATCCTTATTAAGGATAACCATATTAAAGCAGCAGGAAGTATCAGTAAAGCAGTAGAACTGACTCACAATAATAAACCCTATTTATCTGAAATTGAAGTTGAAGTAGATACAGTTGAACAATTTAAGGAATGCCAAGAGCTCGGTATAAAATATATATTATTAGATAATATGACTCCTGAGCAGATAAAGGAATGTATCAAATACAATAAAAATAACTCTTTTCTTGAAGCCTCAGGTGGAATTACTTCTAACACTATACAGGGTATTGCAAGAACTGGAGTAAATTATATATCCATTGGAAGATTGACTCACTCATCACCTGCGCTTGATTTAAGTTTGCATATTCTCTAAAAACTATTTTTTAATTTCAGCTTGCGCAGCAGCTAAACGAGCTATAGGAACTCTATATGGAGAACATGAAACATAATCTAAATTATTATTTGCACAAAAGATAATTGATTTAGGATCACCACCATGCTCACCACATATACCAAGTTTAATGCCAGGTTTAATCCTTCTCCCTCTTTCTGCAGAAATTTTTACTAATTCACCCACACCCTCTATATCTATTGATACAAAAGGATCCTTCTCAAGGATATTTTTATCAACATATTCCTGAAGAAACTTTGAAGAGTCATCCCTACTTATTCCAAAAGTAGTTTGTGTCAGGTCATTGGTCCCATATGAAAAGAAATCGGCAACTTCAGCTATTTCATCAGACTTTAGGGCCGCCCGAGGGAGTTCAATCATTGTACCAACAGTATAATTTAGTTCGATTTTATGCTCATGCATGACGTCTTGAGCTGCTTTATCGATCACTCCCTTAACAATCTCAAGTTCCTTTCTGGAAGTGATTAGTGGTACCATTATTTCTGGACAAATTATATTTTTAGTCTTGTTATAAATTTCTACGCTTGCTTCAAATATAGCCTTTGCTTGCATTTCAGGTATTTCTGGGTAAGTAATCGCCAGTCTACAACCACGATGACCTAACATAGGATTAGTTTCAATAAGTTCAGTAACTCTATCTTTCAAATTTTCAACTGATGTATTAAGAGAAGATGCAACTTCTTCAAAATCATTTTCCTCATGCGGTAAAAATTCATGTAATGGCGGGTCAAGCAATCTTATAGTTACAGGTAAGTCACCCATAACCTCAAATAACTCAATGAAATCATTCTTTTGCATTGGCAACAACTTAGACAAGGCAACCCTCCTTGCTTGCTCATCTGTTGCTAAAATCATTTCTCTAACAGAATTTATTCTACCTTCATCAAAAAACATATGTTCAGTACGGCATAACCCTATACCTTCGGCACCAAAATTCTTTGCAACACTAGCATCAAGTTTTGTTTCCGCATTAGCACGAATTTTTAGCTTACGAATATCATCTGCCCATTTCATTATTTTTTCAAAATCACCTGATAGGTCAGGGTCCTTCATTTTGACTTCACCGCTGATAATATTACCATTTGTACCATCGATTGTTATTATATCTCCTGACTTAAATTTGTTATTGCCAACTATGAACAACTCATTTTCATAATCAATTCTTATAGATCCTGCACCCGAGATACATGGCCTACCCATACCCCGAGCTACAACTGCTGCATGACTTGTCATTCCTCCACGGGTTGTAAGTATTCCTTGTGCTGCATGCATGCCGTGTATATCCTCTGGACTTGTCTCGATTCTTGTTAGGATAACTTTTTCGCCGTCGTTTGAAGCTTTCTCTGCATCATCTGCGTTAAAAACTATTTTACCCGAAGCAGCCCCAGGTGATGCAGGTAAACCAGTGGCAATTATGTTTAGTTCTTCTCTTTCATCAATTGTAGGATGAAGTAATTGGTCAAGGCTATTTGGATCTACCCTTGAAATTGCAATTTCTTTTGAAATTACTCCTTGTTCATACATATCAACTGCTATCTTAATAGCAGCAGAAGTTGTTCTTTTACCCGAACGTGTTTGTAATATCCATAGTTTTCCTTGTTGAATTGTAAATTCAATGTCTTGCATATCAAGATAGTGTTTTTCAAGTTTATTTGCTAACCCAATCAAGTCTTGATAAATATTTGGCATAAGTTTTTCGAGCGATACAGCATCAGAGTTTGCCTCTATTCTTGCCTCTTCAGTTATATTTTGTGGTGTACGAATACCTGCTACTACATCTTCACCTTGTGCATTTATTAGAAATTCTCCATAAAATTTATTCTCACCATTTGATGGGTTTCTTGTAAAAGCAACCCCCGTAGCACTGTTGTCATCTAAATTACCAAATACCATAGCTTGAACATTTACAGCTGTACCCCAATGATCTGGAATGTCATTTAATTTTCGGTATGTAATCGCTCTATTATTCTGCCATGATAGAAATACGGATGATATAGACCCCCATAGCTGCTCATTAACATCTTGTGGGAAATCTTTTCCAATCACTTCTTTTACTTTTTCTTTATATAATGAGACTATTGATTTCCAATCAGCACCATTTAAATCTGTATCTAGTAAGTAATTATTTTCAGCTTTATAATCCTCAAGTATATCTTCAAAATAATGGTGCTCTATATTTAAAACAACATCAGAATACATTTGGATAAATCTTCTATATGAGTCATAGGCAAACCTCTCATCTCCGCTTTTTTTGGCTAGCCCAACAACAGTTTTATCATTAAGACCAAGATTGAGAACTGTATCTAACATACCTGGCATTGATGATCTCGCACCAGACCTTACAGAGACTAATAGTGGGTTCTCATTAGAACCAAATTTGTTATCTACAAGACTTTCTATTTTGGCAATTGCATCAGCAACCTGTTCATCTAAATCATCAGGAAAATTTTTGTTATTTGCATAAAACTCGTTGCAAACTTCTGTAGTAATAGTAAACCCAGGAGGAACTGGTAGCCCAAGTTTAGACATTTCTGCAAGGTTAGCACCCTTGCCACCTAGGAGATTACGCATATCTGCGTCACCGTCAGTTATTTCCTTGCTAAAAACATATACCCCTTTACTCATAATACATCCTTTAGATTTTATTTTATATCAACTAGCTTTAAATCTACAATGTGTTGTAAAAGAAACAAAACTGATGCCAATAGATTTATTCTATTGGTTTTAATTTTTTCATCTTTATGATTTACAACCACATTATCAAAAAAATTATTAATTTCAGGAGTCAGAATTGACAGCTGGTACAAAAAATTCTCTGCTTCATTTATATCATCAGATTTAATATTTTGTTTAGTAAGTTTTTGTATGCCTGTGTATAAATTATTTTCTTCTTCTTTTTGAAATAAATTGACTAAAATATCTTCAAATTTGGTATCCAAATAATCACTATCAATAATATTTTTTATCCTATTTAAGGATCTAAAAAGTTCTTGCCCTTCAGTTGTCTGGACAAAATCATTAATCATCTTAATTTTTGAATTTATTCTGTAAAAATTAGATGTTTTATCAGCCGCTATTATTGCATTAGCGATCTGAATATCAATTTGTTGGTCACTTAGAAAAGTTCTGTACCTATCAACTAAGAATTCAACTAAATCTGAAGAAAGTGAAGGTGCATCAACTTGATTACATATATTTGTCTCTATAAATAATTCTTCGATTAAATGATCAAAATTTAAATCCAGGTTGTTCACAATAATATTTCTAATTATACCGTTACCAGATCTTCTCAGTGCATATGGATCTTTTGAACCTGTTGGCTTCTCACCAATTGACCAAAAACAAACTAAATTATCAAGTTTATCTGCTAAAGATAAAATATAAGATAAATAATTAGTCGGAACTTTATCCTTAGGAGAATTTGGAAGATAATGTTCAGAGATGGCATCACAAACGCTCTTATCGTATCCCTGATTGAGCGCATAATATCTTCCCATTACACCTTGTAGCTCAGGAAATTCACCTACCATTTCTGTTAAAAGATCATTCTTAATTAGTTTTGACGCCAATATGATGTTTTCATCTTTTATATTTAAAATGGTTGATATTTTCTGAGCAATGTTGCCAATTCGTTCAATCTTATTTGATAAAGTGCCTATCTGCTTATGAAAAGTAACATTTTTAAGCAATTCACTTTTTTCAATAAGGGGTTGTGCATTATCACGATCCCAAAAATATTTAGCATCATATAATCTTGCCGATAATACTCTTTCATTTCCATTGATAATGAATTTACCTTTATCCATTGAGTCAATATTTGACACCAAAATGAATTTGTTAGTAATTTCAGCAGTCTTATTATCAACCACGGAAAAATACTTTTGGTGGCTTTTCATTGATGTAATCAATACTTCTTTTGGAAGTTCAAGAAATGCTTCTTCAAAATTCCCTATGTGAACAATTGGCCACTCAACTAATCCTGATACTTCATCCAGCAAATCTTCATCCATCAGAATTTTTAAGTCATAGCGCCACTCTATTTGCTCTAGTTGAGATAGTATCTCATTTTTTCTATCATCTACATCCAGCATCACATAATTTTTGTGTAATTCTTCTAAATAATTATTTATAGATTTGATTGATATTTGATTATTTTTAAGGAACCTGTGCCCATAAGTGGAATTATTAGAGCTAATATCATCAATATTAAAATCTACTGGAATAATTTTTGTTTTGTCAAATATTAGAGCAAGAATATTTCTAAGAGGTCTTACCCAGCGGAGACTTCCACTACCCCACCTCATTGATTTTGGCCATGGGAATTTAGTAATTATCTCTGTAATAATTGCGGGAAGTATTTCCGGTGCAAACTTTGATGGAGTTTTTTGGGTAAATTGATATCTATCACCTCTTTTATCATGGATTATGGTACAATCTTTAGTTGATTTTGCACCGCATGATCTTAAAAAACCATCGATCGCAATTTTTGGAGCATCAACTCGTGGACCAACCTTCTCAACTTCGATCTCTTCACTGTAGAGCTCCATTTCTTCTACAATTATTGTTAATCTTCGTGATGAATAAAATGATCTAATTTTTCCATATTTTAATCCAATTTCACTTATCCTTTGAATAAATTCATTCTCAAGATGCTTGGCAGCATTTTTTTGCATTCTTGAAGGTATTTCCTCAGATAAAAGTTCTAGGACAAAGTTAGCCATATGAGCACCTACACTAAAAATCTCTTGTATTCATCCATGCATCAGCTGACTTTTTAGCTAACGACCTTACTCTTAGGATGTATGACTGTCTTTCTGTTACAGATATCGCACCACGTGCATCTAATAAATTGAACAAATGTGATGCTTTGATACATTGATCGTATGCCGGTAAAGCAAGGTTTAGATCGGAAAGTCTTTTACATTCTTTTTCAATTTTATCAAATTGATCTACAATAAGGTCTATGTCTGCATAATTAAAGTTATAATCAGAATACTCACGCTCTGCTTCTTTGAACACATCTCCATAGGTTACTTTTTTTTCATTTTGTAGACCGTTATAATTCAAGTCATATACATTATCTACACCCTGAACATACATAGCCAATCTTTCCAACCCATATGTTAGTTCACCTGTTACTGGCTTACAATCATACCCACATACCTGTTGAAAATATGTAAATTGTGATACTTCCATCCCATCACACCAAACTTCCCATCCAAGTCCCCATGCACCAAGAGTTGGACTTTCCCAGTCGTCCTCTACAAATCTTATATCATGTTTGGATTTATCAATTCCGATATATTGAAGGCTATCAAGATAAAGGTCCTGAATGTTATTTGGGGATGGTTTTAAAACTACTTGAAACTGGTAATAATGTTGCAATCTGTTTGGATTTTCTCCAAACCTTCCATCGGTTGGCCTTCTTGATGGTTGAACATATGCGGCATTCCACTTTTGACTTCCAAGTGCTCTCAATATTGTGGCAGGATGAAAAGTTCCAGCGCCTACCTCCATATCATACGGCTGAAGAATAACACATTCATTTTGAGCCCAAAAATCCTGAAGCATTAGAATTAAATCCTGGAATGAATTACTAGGATCTTTCAATGTATTATTTTTATTAGCCATAACTCTAGCTATCTGAAATTAATGATAAGATTTATTATCTATATAGGATAAATATTTATTATACAATTTTTTTTAAATTTTACTTCTAGAGATGAGCATAATTCAACTTTTTAATGTCAATCTAGAATTACCCCTCAGAATTTTCTCAACAGTACCTGTGTAATGACCATTTTCATCATGCATAATCAATGGATATAATAATCGTGCTTTTGATTTTGAACCCTTTTTTAACTGAACAATAACCCTATCTGCATCTTTTCCCCTTTTAGAAGTTAGCGGTAATATATTGATGCTACCGTGATTACCAAGTGAATTAATCATACTCAACAAGTTTTCAACCTTATTTATAATTGTAAGTGTCCCATTGTGTTTTAATAAACTATTGGCAACATCAATCCATTTAGGTAAATCATTGACTGAAAAAGTTTTAGCAATTTTATTATGGTGAGATGTTGGAATAATATTCTTATGACTATCAAAATATGGAGGATTCATAAATATATGATCAAATAAAATATTCATTTTTGAACTAATTAAATGTGGCCTTATCTCCGTATCTAAAATATCTAAATTTTTTATTGTTATTTGAGTATTCATATCATTTAATTGAACATTTCTTTGCGCAAGCGCGACATTTGTATCATCATTATCAATAGCAACAATTTCAATATCTTTCACAAAATGAGCAAGAGCTATAGATGCGGTAGCATTGCCAGTTCCAATTTCTAATACAATATCTCCAAACTTAGCAGGAACAGCCGCTGATAGAAGTATTGTATCTGATCCTGAGCGCCCGCCATCTTTAAGTTGTTCTATTGTAATTTTTCCATCAAGAAATTTATCCATGGTAGTGGCGTGAATGTTTATAGTTTTATTCATTTTCTAAAAATTAAATTTGTTTATTAATATCAAAAAACAAATTATACCTTATGTAAATAAAAATTGAGATATTTGATGAATAAGAACAACATTGGGATAAAACAACTAATTTCATTAACTGAAGAAGATATGGAAAAGGTCAATAGCCTCATAATACAAAAAACTATGTCAAATACAGAGATGATCCCAAAAATCTCACAGTATCTTATTTCTTCAGGTGGGAAAAGATTAAGACCAATGCTTACAATTGCTTCAAGCAGACTTTGCAATTGTGATAATGAGCACTACATCACCCTAGCAGCAAGTGTTGAATTCATGCATACAGCAACTTTATTACATGACGATGTTGTAGACGATAGCCGCATGAGGAGAGGAAAAATATCAGCAAGAATGCTTTGGGGAAATGAAGCGAGTGTTCTGGTAGGAGATTACCTTCTTGGGGAAGCATTTAAAATGATGGTTAACGCACGATCACTTGATGCTCTTGAGGTCTTATCTAATGCTGCTGCAATAATTGCAGAGGGAGAAGTTATGCAACTAGTTTATTCAAATCAATTGTTATTAACTAAAGAACAATATTTTAAAATAATTGATCACAAAACCGCAAAATTATTTAGTGCTGCAGCTGAAATAGGCGCAATCATCTCGAACGCACCAAAAGAATATGCAGAACAACTAAGGGACTTTGGAGAATTCTTAGGAATTGCTTTTCAGCTAACTGATGACGCTCTTGATTATAGTTCAGATAGCAGTGACATTGGTAAAGACCTAGGTGATGATTTTTATGAGGGCAAAATAACGTATCCTATCATTGTTGCGATTGAGAAGGCTGAAGCAGAGGAAAGAACAAAATGGGAAAAATTGATGCAAAAAAAACAGCGGGATGAAAATGATTTCCAATTTGCTAGGAATATGCTAGTGACCTCTGGGGCAATTAAAGAGACTTTGATTGAAGCTGAAAAGTATGCTCATAAAGCTATCAAATGCCTTGATTGCTTTCATGATAACGATATCAAAAAGGCAATGATTGATGGTGCCCATTTCTCCTATAATAGAGATATTTAATTTTCAATCCTAACAGATTTTATCCAAAAATTTGGGTAGATAGTTCTTATATACTTCTCACTATCAACAGCATCTTCATATTTTTTATATAACCCGAAACATGTTGAACCACTCCCCGTCATTCTTGAAATAATACACCCCCTACTATCTTTAATTTTGTCTAACACATCATTAATAATGGGATATTTTTTTACAACAATATCTTGAAGATCATTTTTTGAATACTTTAAATTTTCAATACTCAAATCATCTTTCAAAATTGTGGTTTTTTCATCTATTTTTTTAATAATGAAATTTTCAAACACCCACTTCGTAGACACTGAAATATTTGGGTACACAATCAATGCATATAATGGAGAATCAATGCTTACTCTATCGATATGCTCGCCCAGACCTGAAACTCTTGCAGAATAATTTGTATAACATACAGGAACATCCGCTCCCACTGTTTTGGCGATTGAGTCTAAATTAATATCATTAGGATTAATATTATTGTCCTCAATTAAAAACCTCATAAATGATGCAGCATCAGCTGAACCTCCCCCAAGACCAGCGGATATAGGTATTTTTTTCTCAACATGGATTGAATACTTATGTAGGGTTGGGTAATTTGCTAAAAAATATTCATAGGTTTTAATTATGGTATTATTTGTTTCTGATATATTTTCTGCAAAGTGGCTATCAAAATTTACAGATAGCTTTGATGATCTTTTGACTTTAATTGTATCACTTAAGTTTAGAAAAACTATGATACTCTCAATATTATGATACCCATCATCTCTTTTATTCAATACTTTCAAATCTAAGTTAATTTTAGCAAAAGCGGATAAAAAAGATGTTGATTTCATGCAAATAAAATTAGCCTACATATTGGAATAATTTGGTCCTCCGCCACCTTCTGGGACCTGCCAATTTATGTTTTGATTTGGGTCTTTAATGTCGCAAGTCTTACAATGTACACAATTTTGTGCATTAATTTGGAGTCTTGTTTCATTATCATTTTTTATCCATTCATAAACTCCAGCAGGACAGTAATTTGCTGATGGTCCACCATATTCAGAATATTCACTCTTTAATTGAAGAGTTGAATCCATAACATTTAAATGTATTGGTTGATCCTCTTCGTGATTTGTTGAAGATAAGTATACAGAAGAAAGCCTATCAAATGTATACACTCCATCGGGTTTTGGATATTCAATTACTTTTGCATTATCAATATGTATTGTAGATTCATGATCTGGTTTTTTATGGGATAATGTAATTGGAATGTTAATACCAACATCACGCAACCACATATCTAAACCACCAAGACCTATGCCTATAAAGGTTCCAAATCGCGACCATAGAGGCTTAACATTTTTAACTTTAGACAACTCTTTAGCAATTGAACTTTTATCGTAACTTTCTTGATATCCAACTAGCTCTTCATCTGTCTGACCACTTACAAATTTCTTAATCATCTCATCAGCAGCTAATATACCACTCATGATAGCGTTGTGAGAGCCTTTAATCCGAGGAACATTTACAAATCCCGCAGCACAACCAACAAGTAGCCCGCCAGGAAATGTTAATCTCGGCACAGATTGGTATCCACCTTCATTTATAACCCTTGCACCATATGAAATCCTCTTTCCACCTTCCAAAAACTCCTTTATTGACGGGTGTGTTTTAAATCTCTGCATTTCTTCGAAAGGTGAAAGGTTTGGATTTGAATAGTTCAAATGCACAACAAAACCAATAGATACTAGATTTTTATCAAAATGATACATAAATGAGCCACCACCTGTTTTACTATCTAATGGCCAACCCATAGTATGCTGAACTAACCCTGGTTTATGTTTATCCGTTGGCACTTCCCATAATTCTTTTATTCCAATGCCGTATTTTTGAAAATCTGAGTCTTTATCTAAATTATATTTTTTAATTATTTGTTTCGTTAGATGACCGCGAGCACCTTCTGCAAGAATTGTATATTTTGCTTTGATTTCCATCCCTGGTATATAGGTATCTTTTTTGTTTCCATCTTTTGATATTCCAAAATTACCGGTAACGACACCTTTTACAATATCGTTCTCATATATTATCTCAGATGCTGGAAATCCTGGATATATCTCAATTCCCATCGACTGCGCAATGTTGCTAAGCCATTTGACAACATTTGATAAACTTGTGGCATAACATTTGTGATTTGACATCAATCGAGGCAGAAGAAAATTTGGAATCCTAAGTCTTCCCGCCGGTCCCAAAATATAGAATCTATCATCAACAACTTCATCCATCACTGGAGGTTCCATATCTCTCCAATCAGGTAATAGATTATCAAGTCCAATTGGATCGATAACTGCACCAGACAAAATATGCGCTCCGACTTCTGATCCTTTTTCTAGTATCACAACATTAATATCTTTATTTTGCTTTTGTGCTTCGCTTTTAAGCCTTATTGCAGTTGCCAGCCCAGCCGGTCCAGCGCCAATAATCACAACATCTACTTCAATGGAATCTCTTGATTGCTCTTCACTCATTATCACCTTTTTAATCTTTTTATTAATTAAAGTCCAATTTTAACAATTATAATTTTTTTATATTAATTACATTAATAATAGTTACAATTAATAGAATAAATATAAAAAAATAAACTAATAATGAGAGATCTACAGAAAATTTTGTTACTTGATTGGTACCAACAGGAAAATATTACTCTTCCATTCAAAAGAGAACCAACTGATAAAAAAAAACAAAATAAAGTAATACCCTATTCACAAGAAATAGAAGATCTAACATCTATCTCTAATATTATACAATATATAGATAAAATACCTTTATCAGGCTTAAAAAAATATTCAAATCATTCTTTCATCCATGAAGGCAATAGCAACCCAGATTTCTTAGTTGTAAATGATTTCACAAATTCTAGGGAACAAAACTCAAACACAAATATTCTTTGCTCAGATGAAAGAAAATTATTGGGAAAAATGCTGAGTGCTATTGATATAAATTTGAATAATAATTCAATAATTAATATTTTTTTTTGGCGTACACCAGGGAATAGAAACCCGACCAAAGATGAGATAGAGGATTGCATACCAGCAGTAAAAAAATTAATAGAAGTCCTCGCTCCCAAATACATCATCACTTTGGGTGATCTTGCACTAATGTCAATTATGGAGAGAAATTGTAATCTTATGGACTCACGCGGGAAAAAACTTAATTGTGAATATTCTTCTATACCAATATTTGCTATTTTTCATCCAAGATTATTAATTAAACAACCATCGCTGAAAAGACTCGCTTGGGAAGATTTAAAATTTATAAAAGAAAATATCAAAAAAAATAAAAATGGAACATACTCATGAGTGAAGAGAAAGATAAATTTATAAGTTTAAAAATAGGTATAATAACCATCTCTGATACTAGAAATGTTAACAATGACACTTCAGGTGCATATCTATCTGAAGCAATTAAGCAAAGTGGACATGAAATATCCAAGAGAGTAATCGTAAAAGATAGTATTGAACAAATACGTCATATTCTTCTTGAATGGGCATCCGAAAATGCAGTAGATGTGATAATCACTACAGGTGGAACTGGACTTACTGGAAGGGATAAAACTCCAGAAGCCATAGAACCACTTTTAGAAAAAAAGATTGATGGTTTTGCAGCTCTCTTTCATCAAATTAGTTCAACCAAAATTGGAACTTCAACAATACAATCAAGAGCATTTGGTGGGATATACAAAAATATATACATATTCTCTTTACCTGGATCAACAAATGCATGCAAAGATGCATGGGATGGAATTTTAAAACATCAATTAAATATTAATCATAAACCATGCAATCTTGTTGAGATCATCCCAAGGCTCTCGGAAAAATAATAATCCAGATGCCAATCGAACTAAAGCCCACATTAGACTTTGAAAATTATTATAAAAGTATTGGTTATGAAATTATTGCAGGGTTGGACGAAGCAGGAAGAGGTCCAATTGCTGGTCCAGTTGTAGCTGCAGCTGTAATTCTTGAGCAAAAAAATATCCCATCCGGCATAGATGATTCAAAAAAACTATCAAATACTCAACTTAAAAAGTTATACTTTGAAATAATTAAGTCATCAAACGTTGGTATCGGAATAGCAGATGTTGAGTGTATTGACAGTATAAACATTTTGAACGCAACAAAATATGCAATGAATTTAGCCGGATCGATGTTAAGTAAGAAACCTGATATGCTACTTATTGATGGTAATTTTACAATAAATAACCAAATAAAGAACGTTCCTATAATAGGAGGGGATAGAAAATCTCTATCAATTGCGGCAGCATCAATTATAGCAAAATATATTAGAGATGAGATTATGAAAAAATTTGAATTTATTTATCCAAGTTTTTCATTTTCAAAACACAAAGGCTATCCAACATCCTTACATTTCAGTGAAATTGAAAAATTTGGAATAATTGAACTACACAGAAAGACTTTTAAACCAATAAACAAAGATAAAAAATAATAATTTAGAAAATAATAACTTTTTGTTGTCAAAATATAAAAAAATAATTTTTAGCAAAAAGATGTTAAAGAAAATATCAAACGAGATACCAAAAAAACTAATCAATAAGATCCTTCATGGTGACAGTTATGCAACCCTGCAGAAGTTACCAGATGACTCCATTGATTTAATATTTGCGGATCCACCATATAATTTACAATTAAATGATACTCTTTATAGACCCGATTATAGTGAGGTTGATGCAGTTACTGAAGACTGGGATAAGTTTAGTGATTTTAAATCTTATGATGAATTTACCAAAAGATGGCTTTATGAATGTAAGAGAGTATTAAAACCATCTGGTTCAATATGGGTTATTGGTAGCTATCATAACATCTTTCGCATTGGTTACATGATGCAAAATTTTGGGTTTTGGACGCTAAATGATATCATTTGGTCAAAAACTAATCCAATGCCACATTTTCGCGGCAGAAGATTTACAAACGCACATGAGACGATTATATGGGCAGCAAAGGATAAGAACTCTAGATATAGATTTAATTATGACTCTCTAAAATCATTGAATGACAATATACAAATGAGATCTGATTGGACCATTCCAATATGTAATGGTAAAGAGAGATTGAGAGATCATGAAGGAAATAAAATACATCCTACACAGAAGCCTGAGGCATTATTGTATAGAGTCATACTCTCATCTTCAGATCCAAATGCAATAGTACTAGATCCTTTCCTAGGTAGTGGAACAACTGCAGTTGTAGCCAAAAAACTCGGTAGAAGATGGATAGGAATTGAAAATAATGCGGAGTACATCATAGCTGCTAATGAAAGAATTAAAAACACATCCACACCTAGCCCTGAAGCAATAGCTATAAAAGCTACAAAAAGAGATCAATTAAGAGTACCTTTTGGTATATTAGTTGAAAGAGGATATATTGAAATTGGAGAGAAACTATATTGTTCCAAGAAAAAAAATATAGCAATTGTTAAAGCAGATGGATCTTTGCAATCGAATGAGGTAGTTGGTTCCATTCATAAAATTGGGGCTCATTATCAGGGCACTGAAAGCTGTAATGGATGGACCTATTGGCATTATCTCAGAAATAATAACTTATTCCCCTTAGACAACCTCAGAGAGGAAATTAAATCTAATTTAGACCACAAAATAAATTAGTCTTTGATTAATTTTAGAACCTTCCTCATCAAACTTGATAATCCTAATTTATCTATATTACGAAGAGCAACCCAATCTGAATTCTGGAATGTATAATTATCAAGTAATTGATAATCGCTGAAAGGTATTTCAATTACTTTTAATTGCAGTTGAAAATGTGAAAACCTATGGTTAACAATACCAATCTGGGGCATGTCTCTCTTACTAAAGTTAGTAATTAATTTTTTATAGTTTCGATCATCAACCCAATCTGTTGTTGGAAATTGATAAGTTTTTGCAAGTATTCCTTTGTCTGGTCTTTTTGAAATTAAGTATTCACCAACTCTATTTCTAATTACAAATACGTTGCCATATCTTTTTGGTAATGATTTTAAATCTCTATTATTTCTAAAATCAAAATTTTTTTTTGACCTTGCTTTGCAATGCTCACGTATTGGGCAAATATTACATGATGGATTATTGACACTACAAATGGAAGAACCTAAATCCATTAGCGCCTGAACAACATCTCTGGGTGAAGCACTTAATGTTAATTCTTCCACTAAATTTTCAACATTTTTTCTATTTATTCTTGGATTGGAATAATCCAATTGAAAATATCTAGTGAGTACTCTTTGAATATTTGTATCAACTGCTTTTGAGGGCAGATTGTAAGCAATTGATACAATCGATGAGGACATGTACACACCAATTCCTGGGAGTTTTTTTAGTACCTCAATATTATCTGGTATCTTGTATGAGAAATCATCAGCAATTATTTGAGATGTTTTTAATAGATTAGTCGCTCTAGAGTAATACCCTAACCCTGACCATGATTGAATAATTTCATTTTCTGAAGCATTTGATAAATCAAATAATGTAGGCCATCTACAAATAAATTTTTCAAAATATCTAATTACAGTAGGTACAGTTGTTTGCTGAAGCATAAACTCACTCACTAGCACAAAATAAGGTGAGTTTTTATCATTATAATCACTACGCCACGGAAGATCCCTTTTATTAGACTTATACCATGAAATTAATGGGTATGTAATATCGTTTGGTTTGTACATTTTTTGAAATAAGAATATTATATTACATAGAATAGGTAAAAAGGTTTTAGTATGTCAACAAACGATAATATTTACAATTTTAGAAATAATAACTTAAGACTTCATGTAAGTAATTTTGTTCGTGATATAATCAGTCCATTTGAAAAAAAATATGGAAAAAAGACAAGTGAACTAAATGAATTATGGAGAATTGCACTAGGTAATGAGTATAGTGACTTCGTAAAACCAAATAAAATTACAACAGAGTATAAATATGTGAATGATCAAAGAGTATTGGTAAGAAAACTCCACATAGATGTTGATAGTACGCGAGCTCTCGAAATTACGTATAGTACAGAAAATATTATTAATAGAATAAATGAATTATATGGCGTTGATTTTATCTCACAAATTATAATTAAAAGCAAAAACAGATCAAATAATACTAATCATGTAAATAAAATTAATAACCATTATAAGAAATCTCCCTCAGGTCAAATTAAAATAAATACTGAAGGAATCAAAGATGATAATTTAAAGAATGCTCTAGAGAAACTTGGGCGTAATATACAGGAGTCATAAAAATGAAAAGAAATATTATATTAATTTCATCTGTTGCAATAGTTTGCTTATTATCCATTTTTTATATCTCATTGAATTCACATACAGAAACCACAGGAGAAGTAGTTTTGCAGACAATGAATGACGTAAATAATACAGGATCTCAAGTTTTTTTAGAAATGGAGTCTAAAATAATTGATATATCTCTTGAAGAACTAACTCTTGGAAACCCAAACGCACCTATTACAATTATTGAGTATGCGTCTATGACATGCTCTCATTGTGCTGATTTTCATAATATGACGTATCCAGATTTGAAAAAAAATCATATTGATACAGGTGAAGTTAGATTTATCTTTAGAGAATTTCCACTAGACAAACTAGCTATGGCTACTTCAATGCTCGCAAGATGTGTGGATAATGAAATATCCATGGTATTTATTGAGATATTATTTAAGAACCGTGACAGATGGATGTCAGAAAACGCCCTGGTTGAATTAAAGAATTTTTCAAAGCAAGCAGGACTAGATAGCAATGAATTTGATGCTTGTCTAAACGATCAAAAACTACTTGATGATTTAATTGCTGGCAAAGAAAAAGCTATAGAAGAT
>CALJEH010000008.1 GCA_938074435.1 uncultured Alphaproteobacteria bacterium | reverse complement strand
TCTGAAATATCAAAAATATTTGTATCTGGGTTTACTCCAGATATAAAGAGTCTTTTACCTACATTATTAGAGATTAGATCTATTCCAGATTGAACTCTATTTTTTCCACCAGTGAAAACAATTATTGCATCAATATCTCGGTATGTATTAATTTTATTTGTTTGTTTATTGATGAATGTATAAAAGTCATAGATATCAAAGAGGATTATAATTAAAGAAAAAAGGAACAAAATTTTTTTGAGTTTATGGAATATTTTTTTAAAGGACATAGAATAAAGCTAATTAATTATATTTCCGTATTAATTTTATAACTGTCAGATAGGAAGATAATGTAGATGCAAACATTGATAGTACAGGAATTGATAAAAGTATAATATATTGAAGTGAGCTTGACCTGTTAGTTATTTCGACTATTTGAGATAGATCATTTAATAATCTGCTAATTTGCAATAAAAATGGGTTCATTATTAAAAAGGTAACAAAGCCCAAAACTGAACCAATAATTCCAGAAAGAAGACCTATTTTTAGGAATGTAAAGACTATTCTCTTTATTATGAAACTGTTAGATGCGCCCAGATGAATGAGTAGGTTAATTGTATTTTTATTATAAATAATTGAAGTATGTGTGCCATAGATAATTATAAATGAAATAATAGCTAAGATTAAACCCGCAATAAAAATCCAAAATAGCAATCCAATTTGCACTAGGTTAATTGACAGTGCAGAAAATTCTGGACTACCAATCATTGAGACTAGTGAAGTTAATATAATTGATTTTAAGTAACAGAGTAGTGTTATCATTATAAACAAATATCGATTATGAAGTGTGTTATGTGGAATTATTACAGACGGTTTTGGGGCAAGTTGTCTTATACTCTTCTTTTCTGATGATTTTAGGGCTGTATTTAAAATATTCATAATTCTTCTATTGTTCTAATACTATTGTTGTATATTTCAATAATCTTCCGATTTAGTATTGATTTTGATATGAGGTTTTGGTCATGTGTCGCGATGATAATAGTTGTTCCCATTTTATTCATTTCAGAGAATAGTCTCATTATCTTTTCAGAATTAAAGTTGTCCACATTGCCCGTTGGCTCATCTGCAAGTATTAACTTAGGAGATGAAATAACTGCTCGTGCTATTGCTGCTCTTTGTTGTTCGCCTCCAGATAAAGTATTAGGATAGCTATGGACACAATGCTCAAGGTTAACCCAGCTCAGTAGCTCAATAACATCACTTTTATAATTTTTCTCGCGCTTATTTTGTACCCTTAATGGTAAAGCAACATTCTCATAAGTAGTTAAATGCGGTAATAGCCTAAAGTCTTGAAAAATATAGCCTATTTGTCTTTTGATCTCATAAATTTTATTCTGTGGAATATTGTTTATGTTCTTCCTTAGAAAAAATACATCCCCACCTGTAGGTCTAAGAGTTGATGATAACAGTTTCAATAAAGTTGTTTTACCTGCACCAGATGAACCTGTAATAAAATAAAATCCACCTTCTTCAATTGTCAATGAAATATCATTAAATATATCTCTTGTGATACTATATCTGTGATGAACTTTTTCTAAAGCGAGTATATTGTTTGTCATAGAAATATATTTCTAGTCACAGCCAATGCGCAATTTTTTCTTGCTGGAGTAGATCCTTAACTTCTATTCTATCTCTTACAATTGCATATTCATAGTCTTTGACAAGTAATTCTGCAATTTGAGGTCTTGAATTATAATTCGATGATAAAACTGACCCATAAGCTCCAACAGATTTTATGGCGATTAAACTTCCTGGTTTTACAGAATTCATTTTTCTATTTTTCGCAAAAAAGTCACCTGTTTCGCATATTGGTCCTACGATGTCGTACAATTTATTAGATGTTCCAAGATTATTTCTCACAGGTAGAATTTCATGATAAGAATTGTAAAGCGTTGGTCTCATAAAATCATTCATAGCAGCATCGACTATTATAAAGGTTTTCTGGCTGGTCGTTTTTACATCTATAACCTTTGTAATTAGTAGCCCACTATTTGCCAAGAGCAACCTTCCAGGCTCAACATAAACCTTAAGATTAGTATTTCCAAAAATACTTTGGATTAGATTGGCATACTCTGAAAATGTAGGGATAGTTTCATCTTCACTATATGGAACACCTAAGCCTCCACCAAGGTCCACATGTTTAATATTGTGCCCTAAATTTTTGAGCTTATTAATTAAATCATAAATAATTGTATAAGCTTTCTTGAAGGGTTTCAGACTTGTTATTTGGCTACCAATATGGACAGAAACCCCTGCAATATTAATGTTAGGAAGATTTGCTGCAATATCATAAATACTGTTAGTGTAGTCAAATTCTATTCCAAATTTATTTTCAGCTTTACCTGTTGTAATTTTGATATGAGTTTTTGCGTCAACATCAGGGTTAACTCTGATTGCAATATCTTGTGTGGTTTTTAATTCTTCACAAATATCATTAATTCGCTCTAGTTCAGATTGGGACTCTACGTTAATGCAGTGTATCTTTGATTGGATGGCATATCTTAGTTCTTCATCAGTTTTACCTACCCCGGCATAAATAATATCTTTTCCTGATGCTCCTGCAGCAATTGCTCTCTCAATTTCACCACCAGATACAACATCAATTCCTGAACCCTTATTGAGTAAGAGTTTTAATATTGATGCATTCGAATTAGCCTTCATTGAGTAAAATACTCTAATATCCATATCAAATGCTGAGGTTAGATTATCGTACTGACTATTAATAAATTGATCTGAATAACAATAAAAAGGAGTTTTATTTTCTTTTGCTATATCTTCAACACTCAGGTTCTCTATAAATAAATTATTATCTTTATATCTTATTGGGTTCATGCGTGTTTTTATATCCCGTAGAGTCGATTATTATTAAATCAATTTATCTAATATAGTATTTCTATTTATATTTTGGTCTTGATCCAAATCAATATCACCCTTGACTCCGCATGATGTAACAATTAGAGAGAGAAAGACAACAATTAAAATTTTTCTTATAAATATTTTTTTATACATTTTATTTTTTTAGCAGTTTAAGCCAATTTTCAGCTTCTTTTCTTACGTTTTCTGGAGCTGTGCCTCCAAATGATGTTTTATTTTGAATAATAGCATCAAATGAAATTTTATTTACTATATCATTTGTTATTCTATTATCTATTTGTTGAAAATCTTTTAGTGTTAGTTCATCTAATGTTAATTTTTTATCTTCAGCATATGCTACAATCTCCCCAACTATTTTATGGGTTTCTCGGAATGGAATATCTAGAGTCTGGACTAATATATCAGCTATATCTGTAGCAATTGAGTATCCCTTTTTTGATGCTTCCAGCATTACTTGTTTATTTGGTGTCATATTTTTAATCATTAGCGACATCACTTTTAACGAAATTTCAGTTGTATCTAATGCATCAAATAGTGGTTCTTTGTCTTCTTGAAGGTCTTTACTATATGATAGAGGTAACCCCTTTAGTACAGTTAAAAGCGTATTTAAGGAGCCAATAATTCTACCAGTTTTTGATCTTATTATTTCAGCGCCATCAGGATTTCTTTTTTGTGGCATAATTGATGACCCCGTAGTTAATGAGTCAGGCAATTTTATAAAATTAAATTCTGATGACATCCATAATGTTATCTCTTCTGCTAATCTAGACAGATTAATTGATATTATAGCTAGATTAGATAATGTTTCTAAAACCAAGTCTCTTGAGGAGACAGCATCAATGGAATTTGCCATTGGTTTATCAAACCCAAGTAATTTCGCAGTCATATGTCTGTCTATTGGGTAAGAAGTACCTGCTAGAGCAGCAGCACCCAAGGGGCTTTCATTAAGTCTCTTTAATGTGTCATTAAGTCTTTGTTTGTCTCTGTTTAGTGACTCTACATAGCTCAATAAGTGATGTCCAAATGTAATCGGTTGAGCTATTTGTAAATGAGTATATCCGGGCATAAAAGTTGCATAATTTTCTAGTGCTTGTTCAGCAAGGGCTATTTGGCATGAATTTATTAATGACGCTAAATAATGATTTTTTTCAATAAGGTATAGTTTCATATCTGTTGCCACTTGATCATTTCTTGATCTCGCTGTATGGAGTTTTCCAGCAACAGGACCAACGATCTCCGTCAGCCTACTTTCGATGTTCATATGTATATCTTCCAGTTCGATTTTAAACTCAAAATTTTCCGCAAGAATTTCAGCTCTTATTTTTTTTAGTCCATTGATAATTTTTTTAGATTCTTCACTTTTAATTATTGAACATGCAGCAAGCATAGTGGCATGGGCAATAGAACCGTCAATATCCTGTATTGCCAGTCTGTAATCATATTTGATTGAGGCATTCAGATCCTGTAATAGTGCGTCAGTTTTTGAGGTGAATCTTCCACCCCACATTTTATTTGCCATACTGTTCTCATACGTTATAGAAATTACTGTATATTTATAATAATTATGTAATTAAAAAGATAAAATTTATTTAATACTTATAAAAACCTTCACCAGTTTTTCTTCCAAGTTTTCCTTGTCTAACATAATCTTCTAGTAGATGACAAGGTTTGTATTTGGGATTCTCAAAATCTTTTATAAGAATTTGCATTATATAGAGACATGTATCAAGTCCTATAAAGTCTGCAAGTTGCAGTGGACCCATTGGGAAATTAGCTCCTAATTTAAGAGCTTTATCAATTGATTGTACATCAGATAAACCACTTTCAAGTGCATGCACTGCTTCATTTATCATAGGAATGAGGACCCTATTTACAATAAAACCTGGTTGGTCATCAGAAATAACAAATTGCATGTTAAGTTTAGCAACATAATCCTTTATATTATCTACTATTTGAATATCAGTTTTGCTATTGGGTATTATTTCAACTAGCTTTATTATTTGTGGTGGGTTCATAAAATGAAGGCCAATAAAGTTAGTTGGATTTTTTGTACTATTAGAAAGTCTATTTATAGAAATTGATGAAGTATTGGATGCTAGTATGGTATGTTTATGAATAATTCTTCCAATTTGATCAAGTAATCGTGCCTTAATTTTTTCATCTTCTGTAACACATTCAATAACCAAATTACAAGATTTGAATAAACTAATATCACTTGCATAATTAATTCTGCCATCTTTAATACCATCCTGCTTATGCTTATTTAATCTTGATGATATTTTTTTTTGTGCTTTATTAAGCTGTTCAGAATTGGAGTCGAACAATATTATATTGAATTTTGATAGAATATTGACTTCAGCTATGGCAGTCCCCATTAGACCGCTTCCAGCTATGCCAATTGTTTGAAACATGTTCTATTTTTGTATTTTTTCAAGTTCTTTGTCAAGTTCA
>CALJEH010000007.1 GCA_938074435.1 uncultured Alphaproteobacteria bacterium | reverse complement strand
CGAAATACATGAGCATTTGTCCGTGAATGATATGACAATGTTAAGTTATAGAAAAGGTGAACGATATAATATTATGACGCTAGAATCTCATGGTAAAGGAGCAGAAAATAAACCCAAAAATATTATAGGCCTTGCTAATTGTATTCAGCTTGGAAATTTCAATTCAGGATCTTATCTTGATGAGGATGAACTCTCTCAATGGTATATTAAATGGAGAATACCATCCATGAAAAAGCTACAAGGATGTTTGGGTGTTAGAAAATTAGTTTCAATTTCTGGATGGGCTAAACATGCTATTTTATATGAATGGTCTTCAGCTGAGTATAGAAATAATAATTTCTTAGAGCATGAGTCACATAGTCCTGAAATGGAAGTATGGACAGATAGAGTTGTTAGGAAGTTAGTGCATGCACCGGGCTCCCCGAATTTAGCAGAAAAGATTTGGCCAATTAATGAATAATTTCATCAACATAGAGGGCATCAAGGTTTCTTATAAAATTAATTTAACTGATAGTGATATTTATCTAATTTTTATACATGGTTTACAAACAAGAAAAGAAGCTTTTGATTTTGTTGAAACTAGGCTCATGTATGAACTTAATTATTGTACATTATCAATTGATCTTGTGGGATTCGGGAGTTCAGATAAGCCAGATAATTTTCCATATGATTTATTATCACAGACAACTATAGTTGAGGATATTCTTCTAAGTTTAGAAATTAGAAACATTATCCTTGTTGGTCATAGTTATGGTGGAATGATATCGACATATTTAGCTAATAACAAAGATTTGAACGTATTAGCTTTAATTAGTTTAGAAGGAAACCTTACAACTGGTGATTGTGGTGAAAGCAGAAATGTATCAAAGTTATCGTTTTCTGACTTCAAACCATACTATAAAGAGTTAATTTCTAAATTAGATAAAAGTAAGAACTCTGTTGAGCAATATCGCGCTGATGTGTTAAAAAAGATTCCAGATCATGTTTTTTATAAATCCTCAAAAACAATTGTCGAATGGTCATCAACATCAAATTTATATAAAATATTTACCAATTTAAAGATTCCCAAATTATTAGTGATCGGTTCAGATAGTGATTACCAAACTAAACCAGATGATGAACACACAACTATTAAAACTATAAATAACACAGGTCATTTTATGTTGCTTGAGAAACCACAAGATAGCTTTGAGAAGGTGGTGCAATTTTTAACGAGTTTATTTCCTCAGTAATTACTATTCTTCTTATCCTTCTTTTTTTTCTTATCTTGTTTTTGACAGTTTAGGTTATTTAAAAAAGAATTAATTTTAGACCTGCAATTCTTGCAATCATGAGACTCTACTCCATTTGCAAATAAATTATGATTATTACCATTCACTTTTATTAACGTATTGCAAACATTCATACTTTTTGCTTTTTCGTAAATTATGCCAGATCCATTTGTAATTATACCTGAACCATCTGTGTCACCGGAATAATATGGGACTGTTGCATCATTTATAGAGTGAATACTTATAATTGAGGGGTCTCCACTTTCGATTAATTGTTCTGTGAGTATTGAACCAGATATATTAATAATTGCGTCAACACCATATTTCTTGTTTATTAAGTTTTCTAATATATATTTTTCTGGATCAATTAAGTTATGAAACATTGGATTTTGCAGAAGTATATCTAAATCATTTTTGGTATTAATATAACCATAATGAATCGCTGTAATCGCTCCAGCAGAGAATCCGCCAACTATTATATTATTATTTTTGTTGTTTATTTTAAGAGTTTTTGAATTTTCAATTACGTATGTAATAACCGCATCTAAGGATCCAAGAGAGTTGATAAAGGCTTGTATAAAATGCGATTGATTTATATTTGGGAGCAATTCTTCTGGTATCAGATGGTAATTTAGAGAGATAACGGTGAAACCAATATTAGACAAATATGTTGCATATGCATTAAAATCTTCTTTGCTTCCATATACATACCTACCACCATGTAGAAGAAATATTAAACCGTTATTTTTTGATGATGATTTTTGCCATTGATTGATTTTTTTTTTGTTTGGGGCTTCTGTTTTGTTATAAACTGTAAATTGTATTTCTGTATCATCGTTAAATGGAGAGTGGTATTCAATAGAATACTCTATTCCAACAATATTATTTTTAGTAATTATTTTACTAGAGTCATTTGCTTCAATTGATGAAGAAAAGAGTAGAACGCTAATAATGATACTTAGCAATACAAGAAAAGAATTATAAAGTAATTTTTGAAAGTTATACATAACAATATAAATTATAATAAAAAAAATTTTAAAAACTATATAAATTAATTATGAGATTTAAATTAGATTCTAGAATAAAAAAAGATACATATTTTGTATGTATTAGCAACATCTCATATGTTTTGTTGATGAATGATAGCCGTTATCCATGGATTATTTTAGTGCCTAAACTAGAAGACGCATCTGAATTAACTGATCTTTATGGTGAGCAGATTAAAAATCTTTATTCTGACATTGAACTGGTATCCGATTATTTTAAACTAAAATACCCTCAATCACTCATCAATGTAGCGAAAATAGGTAATATTGTAAAACAATTGCACATTCACATCGTAGCAAGGAATGAAAATGATTTTTCCTGGCCTAATCCAGTATGGGGTATTGGAAAGCCACACAAGTACTCAAAAAATGATGCCAAAATACTCATTGAGGAATTGAAACAATATTTTATTAAAAAATATCCCCAAAATGATTAACTTAGATTTTTTCTATTGATCTTATTCAAACTTTGATGATTTAATATATAAGCGTATATGTGTGTTTGAAGGGAGTTATAGATATGAAATCATCTGCTTTTCAATATGAGTTGCCAGAAGATTTAAGTGCCGCTCTTAAATTGTTAGACTCAAATGATATGGATATTCTTCCATTGGCTGGAGGTCAAAGCCTCATGCCTATGATGAATTTTAGACTAGCTCAGCCAGATATTCTAGTAGACTTGAATAAAATAGATAGTTTAAAAAATATTACTATAGAGGCCGATAGTGTAAAGATAGGTTCAATGGTTCGATACTGTGAATTGGAACAATCCGAGATAATTCAAAAACATTTCCCTCTAATCATACATGTTATACCTTATATTGCACATAGTGCTATAAGAAATAGAGGTACTTTGGGAGGTAGCGTATCACTAGCAGATCCAGCCGCCGAAATGCCTTCAATTTTAATTGCACTAAATGCATCTATAGAATTATCAAGCAGTAAAAATACAAGATTAGTAAATGCAGAAGATTTTTTCAAAGGAATTTTCGAAACTGATAAAAAATCAAATGAACTTGTTACATCTATCAATATACCTATTTCATCATCTCCTAAAAAATTTGGATTTTATGAAGTAACACGACGACATGGTGATTATGCAATGGCAGGAGCTGTTGTTACTAGTGATGAGGGACAAGATAGCTTTAATGAGACACGAGTTATTTTATTTGCAGTTTCAACAAAGCCGATGAGACTGATAAAATCTGAAGCTGCCTTAAATGGAAATAACTTGAACAATCAAGATGCAATTAGTACAGCCATAGATGCCGTTAATGGTAATACATTTGAAAGTGACTTGCACAATGATGAGGCAACAAAAGAAACTTTGGCAAAAGTATCTCTTAAAAGAGCTATAGGAGGGTTAAATGGTTAACACCAAGACAATAACAGTAACAGTCAATGGCGAGGAATATACAAATACAGTTAATGTAAGAAAAAACCTTATTGACTATCTCAGAGAAGATTTAGGGTTAACAGGTAGTCATGTTGGTTGTGAACATGGCGTGTGTGGCGCATGTACTTTAGATATGAATGGTCAAACTGTGAGGTCTTGTTTAATGCTAGCTGTTCAAGCAGATGGAATGGAAATTACTACAATTGAAGGTTTGCCGTCTGATGGTATTGCAGAAGAATTAAAAAAATCTTTTGCTAAGAAAAACGCACTCCAATGTGGTTACTGTACGCCAGGCATGCTCTCATCAGCGCTTGAATACCTAAACAACGGGGGGAAAGCAAACAAAGAAGATATAAGAAGGCACATATCAGGTAATTATTGTAGATGTACAGGATATCAAGCTATTGTGGAGGCTATATACGATGTAGCGGAAAATGGAGTAAGCAAATGACAGGACCAAAATTTAGCTTTGATAAACCAGGTAAGTATATCGGACAACCAACAGAAAGAGCAGATACAAGAAGATTATTAAAAGGTCGTGGGAAGTTTGTAGATGATATTCAATTGCCAAGGATGTTGCACGCAGCATTCTTAAGATCACCAGTTGCGCATGCAAAAATTATATCTATAGATATAAGTGCAGCTGAAAAAGTAAAAGGTGTTGTTAAAATCCTTAAAGGAACTGATTTTATTGGTGTCGTTGAGCCATATGTTGGTGTTTTAAGCCATTTGGCTGGTTTAAGATCTCCTCCTCAGATGCCTTTAGCAATAGATACTGTTAGATGGCAAGGTGAGCCTGTTGTCATGGTTATTGCTAGTTCTAGAGCCATTGCTGAGGATGCTGCTTCTGAAATTATATTGGATTTAGAAGATTTGCCAGCTGTTACAAATACGGAAACGGCATTAAATAAAGATGAACCTGTCATTCACTTTGAGTTCGACTCCAACCTTGCATGGGAAAGAACTGTAGATGTTGGAAATGTAGACGAAGTGTATGCACGGGATGATGTGGTCACAGTTGAAAAAAAATTTTTATTTGGTCGCCATACTGGTGTGACGTTAGAGGCTAGAGCTACCATAGCAAATTATGACCCTTCAGAAAATCAACTGGATGTAAATTACTCTGGACAAGCACCTCATATGATGCAGTTTATTTATGCAAAACATCTTGGTATGCCAGAAGAAAATGTGCGTGTAACATCTCATGATGTTGGTGGAGCATTTGGCATTAAAGTTCATACGTACGGTGATGAAATCGCAACAGCTGCAGCTGCTAAATTATTGGAAAGACCAATTAAGTTTTTGGCAGATCGATATGAAAGCTTTATGTCAGATATTCATGCACGTGATCATGTTATCAATGGAAAAATGACAGTATCTAAAGATGGAAAAATACTTGCATTAGAATACGATGATATAACTGGTATTGGGCCATTTTCAATGTATCCAAGAACATCTGCTATTGAAGCTAATCAGGTATTAAATTTAACTGGTGGTCCATACACTATTCCCAATTATAGAGCGAATGCTAAGGTTGTTTTTCAAAACAAAAATATGATGTGTCAATATAGAGCT
>CALJEH010000006.1 GCA_938074435.1 uncultured Alphaproteobacteria bacterium | reverse complement strand
TTGAGCCCATCAGTTGATCAATAATTAGTTCATAGTATTCTATAGGCGAATTATTGATTGAGACCTGAACTAATTTCCTGGTTTCTCTACTCATAGTTGTATCCCTTAATTGATTAGGTAGCATTTCTCCTAATCCTTTAAATCGAGAAATCTCTACTTTTATTTTCTTAAATCGTTTATCAATAATTGTTTCACGATCTTTATCATCAATGGCATAAAATATATTATTGCCACCTGTAATTTTGTAAAGTGGAGGTACCGCTAAAAAAAGGTGATTATTGGCAATAAGCTGCGGCATTTCTTTAAAAAAGAAAGTGATAAGCAATGCTGCAATATGTGCTCCATCAACATCAGCATCTGTCATAATTATTATTTTTTCATAGCGTAAATCTTCATCTGAATAATTATCAGAGGTTCCGCATCCGAGCGCTTGAACTAAATCTTTTAATTGTTGGTTTTGATAATATCTTTGAGTGCTGCTGTTTGCTACATTAAGAATCTTGCCTCTGAGTGGAAGAACAGCCTGATATTTTTTGTCTCTAGCCTGTTTTGCGGATCCACCTGCTGAGTCTCCTTCTACTATAAATAATTCTGTTCCTAAAGATTTTTCTTCTAAACAATCCGCTAATTTACCTGGAAGTCTCAGTTTTCTTAAGGCAGATTTTCTATTAAGGTCTTTTTCATGTTTCTTACTTATTCTAGAATTAGCTGTGTTAATAAAAAAGTTTATTAATTTTTCTGCATCAGATGAATTCTCTGATAACCAATGATCAAAATTATCTGCTATTATAGAACTCGTAATGGTGGTTGCAATTTTTGAACTTAATTTTTCTTTTGTTTGTCCTTGAAACTCAGGTTCGTTAATGAAAATTGATAGAACGCCATCCATACAACCCACGATATCATCTAATGTTATAATTTTTGAATTTTTAATCCCAATCATTTCTGAATAGTTTTTTATTGATTTTAGTATTGCATTTTTAAATGCATTCTCATGAGTTCCACCATTGATTGTAGGGATTGTATTACAAAAAGACCTTAATTTGTTTTTATCCCCTGCTGACCAGAGCAATGACCATTCAACCTTACCTTCATTAGATTTTGTGTACGAAGAGCCATTGAAAGACTTCGGTATAAGAAGGCTGCTATGATCTAAGCTTTCATTGACGAAGTCACTTATTCCATTAGGGTAGTAAAAACATTGTGATTGGATCTCAGGATTGATTTCTGTTTTGTCCTGCCAATTAATTTTCAATCCACCAACAAGATAAGCTTTTGTTTTAATGATTTCTATTATTTCATTTGCTTCAAAGTTTGTTGTCTCATCAAAAATTGAATAATCTGGTTTGAAGGTGATCGAAGTTCCATTTTGAGAATTAATTGAACCATTTTTTTCCAACTTTGTGATAGGTTTACCAAACTGGTATTCTTGTGTGTATAACTTTTTATCTCTAATAACCTTAACCTGTAAATGTTCAGATAGAGCATTAACGACCGATATACCAACGCCATGTAGTCCACCTGAAGTTTTGTATGAGTCATTATCAAATTTCCCCCCGGCATGTAGCGTTGTCATTATTATTTCTAATGCAGATTTATTCGGTTGCTTGGGGTGCGGGTCTATTGGAATCCCCCTGCCATTATCGCTGATAGTTATAATATTATCATGGTCTAAAACGATATCAATTGTATTAGCGTACCCAGCCACAACCTCATCGACAGAGTTATCGATAACTTCATTAAATAGATGGTGTAATGCTTTTGAGTCTACTCCTCCAATATACATGCCGGGTCTTTTACGTACAGGTTCTAAACCCTCAAGAATAATGATATTTTCGGCAGTATAAGAGTTGACTTTTTTTGATGGTTTTTTTATGTTCTTGCTTTTTTGGGCTTTTTTTAATGGTTGAGAGTTTTGCTTATCATCATCAATAATGTCAAATAAATCATTCATTTTGTAACTTCATATAGAATCAATAATTTAGAATGATTATACACAAAGTCTCAAGGTAAAAAAAAACTAAAAGCAACAATTAAGTTACTTTTAGTTTTTTAAATGAGGTTATTGAAAAATATACAGTTTATACACTGTAGTACATATCAAACTCTACAGGATGAGGTGTGTGTTCAAACCTAATCACTTCTTCCATCTTGAGGTCAATGTATGCACCTATTTGATCTTTAGTAAATACGTCTCCAGCTGTTAAGAAGTCATTGTCTTTTTCTAAGCTGGCTAGAGCTTCTCTCAAGCTTCCTGCAACTGTAGGTATCTTCTTAAGTTCTTTAAGTGGAAGATCATATAAATCTTGATCTGATGGTTTTCCTGGATGGATTTTGTTTTTGATACCATCTATACCAGCCATTAACATAGCGGAAAATGCTAGATAAGGGTTTGCAGATGGATCTGGGAATCTAATCTCAATCCTTTTAGCCTTTGGTGATTTACCAAAAGGTATACGGCATGACGCAGACCTGTTTCTTGCTGAGTAAGCTAGAAGAACAGGTGCCTCAAAACCTGGCACTAATCTTTTATATGAATTTGTTGATGCATTAGCGAAAGCATTAATTGCTTTTGCGTGTTTAAGAATTCCGCCAATATAGAATAGTGCAGTTTCAGATAGTCCTGCATATTCATCTCCAGCGAAAACAGGTTTACCATCTTTCCAAATAGATTGATGGCAATGCATTCCTGATCCATTGTCTCCATAAATTGGTTTTGGCATAAAAGTAGCTGTTTTCCCATAGGCGTTTGCCACTTGATGGATAACATATTTGTAGATTTGTTGATGATCTGCAATTTTTGTTAGTTTGTCAAATTGAATTCCAAGTTCATGTTGTGCCGCTCCAACTTCATGGTGATGTTTTTCAGTGATTACACCCATATCTTTCATAACACTGACCATTTCTGAACGAATGTCTTGTGCAGAGTCAACAGGTGGTACTGGGAAATAACCTCCTTTGGTACGTGGTCTGTGTCCAAGGTTTCCTGACTCATATTCTGTTGCAGTATTAGATGGTAACTCAGTGCAGTCTAATTCAAACCCTGTTTGAAATGGATCTGCAGCAAATCTTACATCGTCAAACATAAAGAATTCTGCCTCAGGGCCAAATGTTGCCGTATCACCAATACCGGTAGATGTTAAATATGCCTCAGCTTTCTTTGCGATCCCCCTAGGATCTCTCTCATAACTTTCTCCTGAAATAGGGTCTAAAACATCACAGAAAATAGCCATTGTTGATTGCGCAAAAAATGGATCAGCGTGAGCAGTATTAGGGTCTGGCATTAGAACCATGTCAGATTCATTGATAGCTTTCCATCCTGCTATTGATGATCCGTCAAACATTACACCATCAGCAAATGCATCATCATCCATTTTCTCGGAATCCATGGTTACATGCTGTAGTTTACCTTTTGGATCAGTAAATCTTAGATCAACAAACTTAACATCATTATCTTTTATATCTTTTAGTATATCGCTTACTTTTGGCATATTATTCTCCTTTATTAAATAGCCTCTTCACCAGTTTCACCAGTTCTGATTCTTACAACATCTTCAATGTTTGTGATAAATATTTTTCCATCACCAATCTTTCCTGTGTGAGCTGTTTCTTTTATTTGATTAATAACCTCTGTTGCAATTTTGTCAGAAACAACAACTTCAATTTTAATCTTTGGTAAAAAATCAATGACATATTCTGCACCTCGGTAAAGTTCAGTATGCCCTTTTTGTCTTCCAACACCTTTAGCTTCCAAAACAGTAATCCCAGATACGCCAATGGCTTGAAGTTTTTCCTTAACTTCATCTAGTTTGAATGGTTTTATTATTGCTTCTATTTTTTTCATGATATTGAGTTTATAAAAATTAGAATGAATAAATCATTGCCATTACAAATGAAGCCAAGCTGTCAGCCGTCTCAGTAG
>CALJEH010000005.1 GCA_938074435.1 uncultured Alphaproteobacteria bacterium | reverse complement strand
AATAACATCAAATTTATTCATTCAACTCTTAAACAAGGGTATTTGAAAGCAGCGCCCTATGATTTAATATTTATTAATGGATCTATACAGTATTTGCCTGACGAGATTATTGATCAAGTCCATAAGGATGGTGCAATAATTACAATTGAAAATGAAAATGACCTTGGTAATGTTGTAGTCTATAAAAAATATGAGAATTTATTAAATAAAATTAATTATTTTGAAATCAATGTCCCATATATATCAAGTGACTTTCTACGAAAAAATACTTTTACTTTTTAATAAAGTAAGATGATAAGTTCAAATTATGGTAAATAATTTTTTATGCTAAAAAAAATATTAAAATTTCCAATATTCATATTTACCATCTCTATATCAATTTTATCTTTTAGTGAAAAGTCATACTCTTTAACTATAAATGAACTATTTCAGTTAATTGAAGAAAATAGTGACATAATTATAGCTGAAAGGGAATATCTGGACAAATTTAGAAACGATATATATTTGGCTGAAATTAGCAATGATCCCTCAATAACATTATCGGGTAATATCGGTACTAAAATTCAAGAAAACTCAAGTGGTAGAAATGATTTTAATCCAAGAAGCCTATCATTAACCCTCACACAAAATTTATATGATGGGAACAGAAATGAATATACCATTTTTCAAGCAAAAGATCTTCTGACTCAATCTCAATATAATTTTGAAAATCTAAAGCAAGGTATTTTTTTACAATCAGTTAACACTTATCTTGACTTGGTCAAATTGAGGCAAATATTAGAAATAACTAAAGAGAATGTATCATTATCTGAAAACTATTTGAATTTTACGAAAAATGACCTTGAACTTGGAAATGCAACAGAAAATGAATTAAACCAAGCAAGTGTTACTTTTGAAAAAAATAAATTTAGTTTAAATAAAATTGAAGAGCAAATTAGGAATCAAGAAAATGTATTGTTTAATTATATCAATACTATTCCGGATGACATAAATATATCGGATTTTATCAAAGTTAATCTCAATAGAAATTTGGATTATTTTCATAACCTTGCAATGGAGAATAATCCTAATATATTGGCAAATGAATTACGACTTGATATTTTAAAGTATGGTTTAGTCATCGAGGAATCTGCAAATAAACCAAGAGTAGATCTAGAAGCGGGTGTAACGAGAAGTTGGGATTACTCTGCATCAGCCGGTCAGGCTGATGAGTTATCTATAATGGGAAGAGTAAGTGTGCCTCTAAATGAGACTGAACAAGTTCGACTTAAACAAAAAAATATAACTCTTGAGATTAACCGACACGAGAGAGTTTTGTATGATCTTAAGTATAATTTAAAAAGAGAAATGGATAATACAATAAATAATATCAAGTTATTAGAGTTAGAGTTTGAGATAGAGAAAAAACAAAAAGAAGTGCTTGAGAATGATGTTTTGATTAAAAGGGAGAGTTATAACCTTGGTATATCTTCCACCTTGGATGTCTACGAAAGTGAAATTGAATCAAACAATCAATCGTTAACATTAATTGAATTAGATAATAACATCTATAAATCTTATTTTTCGTTACTTAATCAACTTGGTGAATTAAAAGCTAATCAATAAAAGTTTAATGGAGCTCTCCTTGGATAAAAAATATTCACATCAAGATATTGAAAAAAGAATACATTCTAAATGGGAATTAAATGATTCTTTCAAAGCACCTACGGACCTCGATTCACAAAATGAAAATTATTGTATAGTTATCCCACCACCAAATGTGACAGGAAATCTGCACATGGGACATGCCCTAAACAATACACTTCAGGATATATTAATAAGATACAATAGGATGCTTGGTAAAGATGTATTATGGCAAGCTGGCACAGATCATGCAGGCATTGCGACACAAATGGTCGTTGAAAGAAAGCTAGATAATGATAAAAAATTAAAGAAAGAAGATCTTGGAAGAGATAAGTTTGTTGATGAAATATGGAAGTGGAAAGAAGAGTCTGGTGGTCAAATAATCAACCAACTTAAAAGACTTGGGTCTTCATGCGATTGGAGTCGAGAAAGGTTTACCTTAGATGAAGGTTTGAGCAAGGCGGTTATTCATGTTTTTAATAAATTATATCAAGATGGTCTGATTTATAGAGATAAAAGGCTTGTCAATTGGGATACTAAATTCCAAACAGCCATATCTGATCTTGAAGTTCAACAAAAAGAAGTTGAAGGTAACTTATGGTATATTAAGTATGAGCTTGAGGAGGATAATAATACATTCATAACAATAGCCACAACAAGACCAGAGACATTACTTGGTGATACAGCAATAGCTGTTAATCCTAAAGATCCCAAACATAAAAAATTGATAGGCAAAAAAGCAATTATTCCTCTCTCAGGAAGGGTTATTCCAATTATTGGAGATGATTACGCCAAATTGGAAGAAGGTACCGGTGCTGTAAAAATAACTCCTGCACATGACTTTAATGATTTCGACGTAGGAAAAAGAAATGGCCTTGAAATGATTAATATTATGGATCGTAAGGGTGCTCTCGTTGAAGAAGATTTTATACCTAAACAATATAGAGGTATTGATCGATTTGATGCAAGAAAACAAATCTTAATGGATCTTGAGAATAAAGGTTATCTTGTAAAAGTCGAAGAACATACTCATAGTGTTCCACATGGTGATAGATCAGGTGTTGTTATAGAACCATATCTTACAGATCAGTGGTATGTTGACGCAAAAAAATTAGCAGTTGATGCAATAAAAGCTGTAAAAAATAAACAAACAAAGTTTGTGCCATCAAATTGGGAAAAAACATATTTTGAATGGATGGGTAATATTCAGCCATGGTGTATATCTCGGCAGCTATGGTGGGGGCACCAGATTCCTGTGTGGTATGGTCCAGATGAAACTTATTTTGTTGCTGTTAATGAAAGAGAAGCTCTACAAAAGGCAAAAGAACATTATGGTAAGGAAGTCTTATTAAAAAGAGATGAAGATGTTTTAGATACATGGTTCTCATCTGCTTTGTGGCCATTTAGTACACTTGGATGGCCAGATGAAACTAATGAATTTAAAAAATATTACAATACTGACGTTTTAGTTACTGGATTTGATATTATATTCTTTTGGGTTGCTCGCATGATGATGATGGGACTCTATTTTACTAAGCAAGTGCCATTTCATACCATCTATATTCATGCATTGGTAAGAGACGAGCAAGGGCAAAAAATGTCTAAATCAAAAGGTAATGTTATTGACCCACTTACTCTAATTGAAAAATATGGAGCAGACTCTCTTAGGTTTACTCTTTCATCAATGGCAGCGCAGGGTAGGGATATTAAACTATCTGAGTCACGGGTTGAGGGGTACAGAAATTTTATAACGAAGATATGGAATGTAGCTCGTTTTATTTCTACTTATGAAATAAAAGTAGATAAATCGTTTGATCCAAATTTAGTCACTCAAGATGTAAATAAATGGATATTAGGTGAATTAAATAACTTAAATAATAAGATAAAAGTATCACTTAAGGAATTTAAGTTTAATGACGCTTCTTCAGAAATATACTCATTCACTTG
>CALJEH010000004.1 GCA_938074435.1 uncultured Alphaproteobacteria bacterium | reverse complement strand
TTATAAGACTTATTATATATTATTAGAATATTCAATTGATTTAATTCTGAAACATCTTGGGGAGATAAAAATGATATTTGATCACAGAACCTATACAATTCAGCCTGGAAAAACAAATGAGTATGTAAAGATTTTTGAAGAATTTGCATATCCTGTTGCCGTTAAAAATGGACTCAATCTTGTGGCCTATTTTGTCAGTAAAGTTGGCACTCTCAATCAAGTTGTTCATATCTGGCAATATAACGATTTAATGGAATTTGAAAAACTTAGGGAGCAAAGAGATGCTGACCCAGGGTGGACTATTTACAGACAAAAAATTGCTGGAATGATTGTAGCCCAAGAAGATAAGCTCATGACTGGTGCTCCTTTTTCACCAATTAAATAATAAATAATAAATAGTTATTGGAAATAGAATAATGGTAACAAGTACTGAAGAAATTTTAAAAAAAAGAAGTACCGAAGAAGGAAAGATATCGGGTGGTCATCTTGTCGCTAAGGCTCTCAAAAACGAGGGTGTTGATACGATCTTTACATTATGTGGTGGCCATATAATCGATATTTATGACGGTTGTATTGAAGAGGGTATTAGGATTCTTGATTTTAGGCATGAACAAACTGCAGCTCATGCAGCCGATGGGTATGCAAGACAGACAGGGAAGCTTGGCTGTCTAGTTACAACAGCAGGTCCTGGGTTCACGAATGCCATTACTGGAATTGCTACAGCATTCAGATCAGAAAGCCCCGTTCTGCATATTGGAGGGCAAAGTGCTCTCTCGCAATGGAAAATGGGTGGGCTTCAGGAACTTCCACATATGGAGATTCTTAAACCTATTACAAAATTTTCTTCAACAGTGATGTCAACTGATAGAATTTCAGATATGGTGGCTATGGCAGCAAGAGAATGTTTTAATGGAGCTTGTGGACCTTCATATCTTGAAATACCAAGAGACGTATTAGATAGAGAAATCCCAATTAGCAGTGCAAAAATACCTGAACTGGGAAAATATAGAGCTTCTATAAAATCTCAAGCTGACATTGAATCAATAAAACAAGTAACAGAGATTTTGCATGTATCTGAACGACCAGCTATATTGTTCGGTCAGCAAGTGTGGCAAAGTCGAAGTCAGAATGAAGCTATAGATTTTATCGAGAAATTACAGATTCCTGCTTACACTAATGGTGCAAGTAGAGGGATGATTGATAGCAAAAGTACATATTGTTTTGATAGGACGAGAGGAGATGCTTTCAAGGATGCAGATACGATAATAATAGTTGGCACGCCATTTGACTTTAGAATGGGCTATGGATCAAGAATCTCAAAAGATATAAACATCATCCAAATTGATCAGGATTATACAAATGTTGGAAAAAATAGGGACATTGATGTTGGATTAGTTGGACATCCTGGTGCAATTATGGCTCAAATTCAGGAATATATACCAGAATACTCTCAAAATACCCTCACAAAACGACATGAATGGGTGGAGACTTTGGCTACAAAAGAAGATGAAAAATATCAGAAGTTATTACCTACATTTAAGTCTGATAATAAACCTATACACCCATATCGTGTAGCGTATGAGATAAATGAATTTTTATCTGATGATACTATTTTTATTGGCGATGGAGGAGATGTCGTTACTATATCAGCACAGGCTGTAAGACCAAGAAATGCTGGTCAATGGATGGATCCGGGAGCACTTGGTAGTTTAGGTGTTGGGACAGGATTTGCCATAGCTGCAAAATTAGCAAATCCAAATAAAGAAGTCCTTTGTTATTATGGCGATGGCTCATTTGGAATGACAGCGTTTGACATTGAAACAGCAGATCGGTTTGGTTTACCATTTATAGCTGTCATAGGTAATAATTCAGCTATGAATCAAATCAGGTATGGTCAATTAGCAAAATACGGACAACAAAAAGGTAATATTGCTAATAAGTTAGGTGATATGAATTTTGCAGAGTTCCCAAAACTTTGGGGTGGGCACGGGATTGATGTGAAAGATCCTAATCTGATTTCTGAAGCATTAAATGAGGCCAGAGATTATGTTAAAAAGCACAAAAAATCTGTTGTAGTTAATATCTGGGTGGATCCAAATGAATACGCACCAGGTACAAAAGCTCAGACAATGTATAAATAGAGGAAAAAATAATGGAAGCATTAAAAGATGTAACAATTCTTGATTTCACACATGTCCAATCCGGACCAACATGTACACAGCTGCTAGCATGGTTTGGGGCAAATGTTATAAAAATCGAAAGACCTGGAGGTGGAGATATTACACGTTCACAATTGCGTGATAAGGATGATGTTGACTCACTCTATTTTACGATGCTTAACCATAATAAAAAATCCGTTACGCTCAATGTAAAAGATGAGATGGGAAAGAAGATCTTAGATGATTTGATTCTCAAATCAGATGTGTTTGTTGAAAATTTTGCGCCAGGAACTCTTGATAGAATGGGCTATGGTTGGGACTACATACACAAATTAAATCCAAAAATTATCTTGGCATCAATAAAAGGTTTTGGTCCAGGACCTTACGAAGATTGTAAAGTCTACGAGAATATAGCGCAATGTGCTGGTGGCGCTGCATCAACAACAGGTTTTCTTGATGGACCTCCTTTAGTAACTGGTGCTCAGATTGGAGACTCTGGAACAGGCTTGCATCTTGCACTAGGTATTGTTACAGCTCTATACCACAGGGAAAAATCAGGCATTGGACAAAAAGTTGATGTAGCTATGCAAGATGGTGTAGTAAATTTATGCAGGGTTAAATTAAGAGACTACCAAAGATTGGCAAGTGGTCCGCTAACTGAGTATAGTCAATACGGACAGGGTATTCCATTTACAGAGACGACACCAAGGGCGGGAAATGACTCTGGTGGTGGTCAACCAGGTTGGATACTCAAATGTAAGGGCTGGGAGAACGATCCTGACGCTTATGTCTATTTTATTACACAAGCTCCAGTGTGGGATAAGGTTTGTAACGTCATAGGCAAAGATGAATGGATTGATGATCCTGAATTCTCAACTCCAAAAGCGAGACTCAATAAATTATCATTCATTTTTGATACGATAGAAGAGTGGACAAAAACCAAAACAAAATTTGAAGTAATCAAAATTTGTGATCCACTCGGTATACCTTGTGGACCTATTTTATCTATGAAAGAAATAGCTCATGATGAGTCACTCAAAAAAACAGGTACAATTGTAGAGGTGGATCATCCAACACGGGGTAAGTATATTACTGTCGGCTGTCCAATCAAATTATCAAATTCAAAGGCTGATGTGCAAAGATCTCCTCTACTCGGGGAGCATAATGATGAAATTCTAAAAGGGCTTTTAAATTACTCAGATGAAGAGATAAATAAAATCAATAATACAAATGCTATGAAATAGAGGTTATTAAATGAAAATTGTACTTCATGGTCAACAAGCTTTTGGAAGCGCTGTACTCGATAGATTAATTGAGAACAAAGAAAATATAGTTGCTGTTTGTGCTGCTCCAGACAAGGAGAACGGAAAAATTGACCCACTTGTTGAAAATGCCATTAAGAATAATATCCCGGTATACCAGCCATCAAGTTGGAAAACTCAGGAAGCATACGATCTAATGAAGTCATTCGATGCTGATTTATGTGTTATGGCTTATGTAACGTTAATTGTGCCAAGTAATGTATTAAATTTGCCAAAATTAGGCTCTATACAGTATCACCCTTCATTATTGCCAATGCATAGAGGACCATCCTCCATAAATTGGCCAATAAACAGTGGGTCAGATAAAACAGGTATAACAATTTTTTGGCCAGATGATGGGCTTGATACAGGACCTATCTTATTACAAAAAGAATGTGCAATATTCCAAGATGAAACCTTGGGAGAGTTGTATTTTAATAAGCTTTTTCCAATGGGAATCGATGCATTAGAGGAAGCTATAAATCTTGTAAGAGATAATAGTGCTGAAAGAATAGAGCAAGATCTCGATAAAGGATCTTATGAAAGTTGGTTTGGTAAAGCAGAAGCTAAAATTGATTGGTCACAGAATATTAAGACAATTTACAATAAGATCAGAGCGAGTGATCCACAACCAGGATCATGGACCACTATAAATGGAGTAGAAGTGAAATTTTATGAAGTTAGTTTATTAGATCAAACCACTCAAAATTCTGGTGAAATCCTTAGTATAAATAGCGATAGCTTAATAATCGGAACAAAAGATGGTGCAATTTCAATAAAGAAAGTTCGTGTAGCTGGCAAGAAAGTCACAGCAACAGAGTTTATTAATGAGCACAGAATTGCAATTGGCACAATTTGCGGTTAGTAAGAATAAAGAATTATAATATTTAGCGAGAAGATAAAATGCCTACAGATATAGAAATAGCGAGAAAAGCAAAACCAAAACATATAGAAGATATAGCAAAAAAGTTAGGTCTAAGTGATAAAGATATTGAAACTTATGGATCAAATAAGGCAAAAATCTCTTTCAATTTAATAAATCAAAGTATCAACCGTAAAGGCAATGGTAAGCTGATCTTAGTTACTGCAATTACACCAACTCCAGCGGGTGAAGGTAAAACAACAACAACAGTTGGACTTGGTGATGGTCTCAATAAATTAGGCAAAAAAGCTATGATCTGTATAAGAGAACCATCATTGGGGCCTTGCTTTGGAATGAAAGGTGGTGCAGCTGGTGGTGGTATGGCACAAGTTATACCAATGGAAGATATAAATTTACATTTCACTGGCGATTTCCATGCAATAGGCATTGCTCACAACCTACTGTGTGCAATGGTTGATAATCATATTTATTGGGGTAATAAACTAAATATTGATACAAGAAGAATTGTAATAAGAAGAGCTCTCGATATGAATGAAAGATCACTTCGCGAAATTGTATCTTCACTTGGTGGGATGTCAAACGGTTATCCAAGATCAGATGGCTTTGATATTACGGTAGCATCAGAAGTAATGGCAATTTTTTGTTTATCAAGTTCACTAGAAGAATTAACCGAAAGATTAGGAAAGATTGTTGTTGCATATACAAGAGACAAAGAGCCTGTAACAGCAAGTCAACTCGAAGCAAATAAAGCCATGGCTGTTCTTTTAAAAGATGCTTTGATGCCAAATCTTGTTCAAACATTAGAAAATAATCCAGCGTTTGTTCATGGTGGTCCTTTTGCGAACATCGCCCATGGCTGTAACTCGATTATTTCAACAAAATTAGCATTAAAACTCTCAGATTATGTTATTACGGAAGCCGGATTTGGTGCAGATCTCGGTGCAGAGAAATTTTTTGATATAAAATGTCGACACCTAGAGGTAAAGCCTTCAGTTGCTGTTGTCGTGGCAACAATACGTGCACTAAAAATGCACGGTGGTATTAAGATTGATCAATTGCATGAAGAAAATAAACAAGCCGTAATTGATGGATCTGAAAATCTTATCAGACATCTAGAAAATATAGATAAATTTGGTGTTCCAACTGTTGTATGCATCAACAAGTTTACAAATGATACAGAAGAAGAAATCAATGCTTTAAAAGAGGCAATCAAAAATAGTGGTATTAAATCCAAAGTCATTCTCTCAAATCATTGGGGAGATGGTGGGAATGGTATAAAAGAATTAGCTGTAGAAGTTGTTGATATTTGTGATAATGATGTAAATAGCTTTGAGTATTTATATCAGCTAACCGATAAGATCGAACATAAAATTAAAAAAATTGCAAGTGAGATATATAGAGCTAAAAATGTTATATTTAGTAAAAAGGTTATAACTCAAATTAATGAGTTAGAAAAAAATGGTTATAATGATCTCCCTATTTGTATGGCTAAAACACAATATTCATTTTCAACTGATCCTACTCAAAAAAATGCTCCATCAGATCATGACATTGAGATAAGGGAACTGAGGTTGTCCGCTGGTGCCGGTTTCATTGTTGCCATATCTGGTGATATTATGACAATGCCAGGTTTGCCGCGAAAACCAGCTGCGGAGTCCATCTATCTTGATGACAATGGAAATATTGAAGGTTTGTTTTAATAATCTATTCAAAGTGATTAAATGAAAAAGATTTGTATACTTGGTGGTGGTGCGATTGGCTCATGCGTTTCAGCTTCACTTACAGAAGCAGGACTAGATGTGGTTTTGGTTGATCAATGGTCTGATCATATAAATAAAATAAGGGCTGATGGTCTAACCGTTATCTCTCAAGAAGGTGAGAAGAATACTAAAGTCATAGCACATCACATAAGTGATCTAGCAAAATTACAGCCCGAATTTGACTATATATTTATGGCTGTAAAAGCTTATGATACACAATGGATGTCAAAATTTGCATCTGTATATTTAAAAGAAGATGGAGTATTTGTTGGACTGCAAAATGCATACAATGATGATCTTAATGCAGAAATGGTCGGCAAAAAAAATGTAATTGGTGCAGTAGTTGAATTAAGCTGTGAGATTTTTTACCCGGGCATTGTTCAAAGAAACACTATTCCATCAGGAACATGGTTTGCGGTCGGAGAACTTACAGGTGAGATCACCCCCCGACTAAAAGAAGTTCAAAAAATTATGTTAAATGTTGGTAAGTGTGATCTAACAGATAATATTTATGGTGCAAAATGGACTAAATTAATTGCCAATTCTATGACCTGCCCTTTTTCGTCTCTTGACCTAAAAAATTGGGAAGCAGTAAAATTACCAGGTATGTTCGAGTTTTCGGTTGGAGTCGGAAGAGAGTCATTTAAAGTAGGCCAAACACTTGGGTATATGATAGAACCACTTTTTGGACTTACAAACGAAGATATAGGGAATGCAGGAGAGAACGCTGCTGAACTTGTTATGAAAAAAATGGTGAAAGATGTCGGTCCAAATGCAAGAACTCATGCTGCGCAGGATCATGTTAAGAGGAGACGAAGTGAAATTGAATTCATCAATGGAAGGGTGTCAGAGGAGGGGAAAAAATTAGGGATTCCAACCCCATATAATGATGCTGTTGTTGAAATAGCAAAAATGACACATAAAGGTGAAATTGCCCTTGATCCATCAAATATAAATATTTTGTTTAAAAAATTAGAAGAAATATTAAATAAATAGTTATCTTTCAAAGTCTGATTTTTCATCAAATGGGAGATTAGATAAATATCTGCGTAAGCAGTCAAGTGCCATTTCTGCACTACCCAATGTAACCCTATACTCATCACCAATAAATTTTCCTGTTCGTGATATAAGTTTACCATTTAACGAGAGAGTAATGTAGGTATCAGCCTCGTTATTATCGAGATAATTAATCAGAACTGAGAGAGCCAAGTCAGTTGAATAGCTCAAGCGACAATTCTCTGCAATTTTCTCATTCAGTGTGAGACTCTTCTCTATATCACTATCAATTTCAAGATTTTTAGTAAGTGTCTCAATGTTATTTGAGTTAACTGAGAATTTTAAGTTTTCTCCTTTTTTATCTGCACCTGCTAATCTAGAAGTAACATTACCTTGAGTCAGAAATTCAGCTATAGATAATGTTTGATTAGATTTTGAAAGTGCTCTAATTATTGATTCCTCTAAAGTGTCTTTATCTTCTGTGAAAATGTAATTACCAAGGACTTTTCTAACTTCATTTTCTACGGGTATTAAATTTTTTTCAATTTCATCTGCTGAAGATGCGCGAATAAATAATTTTGTTTCTAATTGAGGGAAGTGTGCCTGAAATCCTAATTTCACATTCTTATCGGGTGCTAATTCAACTACATCTTTGAGTAACGAGTCAGCTCTTGACTCCCCAATACCATATGAATGAAAGGTTTTAAGCTTTGTAACAATATTTTCACCAGACATACTTAGAAGCCTTGGGATAATTTCATTTTCCAGCATAAGAAATAATTCTCTTGGCACACCTGGTGTGAAGAAGAAACGAGCCTTTTTAATGTTTACTGCAAAGCCACAAGCTGTTCCAATAGGATTGTTTATAAGTTCTGATGTCTTTGGAAGCATTGCCTGTTTTTTATTGTTTTCCGTCATAACACGGCCTCTTTTAATGAAGAATTTTTCCATTATTGCAAGCCAATCTGTGCGTAATTCTAATTCATTACCTGACGCAATAGCTGCAACCTCTTGTGATAAATCATCTACAGTTGGACCCAGTCCTCCATTCACAATAACGGCATCTGCCCTTTCTGAAGCTAGATCAAAAGCTTTGAGTAAGTCTTCTTTGTTATCACCAACTGTTGTACCCCAAATCACGTTTAGACCGACTTCTTCTAATTTACTACTCATGAATGAATAATTTGAATTAATAATTTTTCCACTAAGGACTTCATCGCCAGTACATAAAATTTCTATTTTCATATTTTTTCAATCTCTGTTTTATTTAATTTTAGATGTTTTTGGCCTGTAAAAAACCAAATTAATACTATAATTTGTATTCCAAATATTATCATAAAACTTATATGATAAGCCATTGGATTATAATCTGAGCCAGATGTTAATGGGAATAAGTCAATAATAACCCCGACAAACCATTGCACAAAGAAAGCAATAACAAATGTACCAAGATTGACAATTGTATTTGCTCTTGATGATAGTGCCATACCAAACTTTGCGGTTATCCAAGGGTAGGATAAAATTCCTCCTTGCCCAGTCATAGCAAAAATGATCCAAAAGTATGCGCCAATTGAAGGTGGTAGCATAAATATTGGTGCTAATGAAAGTATATTAATAATTAAAATTGTTGTTAGGATCTTAAGTATATTTATATTGTATTTACTTAGAACCTTTGCAATTAAGCCACTGAGAAATATACCAGAAATGGCTGCTATGGCATTGATCGTAAGACCAGTTGCAACTTCTTCTCTCGAATACCCAGCTACACTATTAAACCAAGGGCCAGCCCACAATGTAAGAAGTGCAATGTGTGCGCCGCCAGTTATCCAAATTAATGGCCCTAGGTACCAGATAGAAATATCTTTGAATACTATTTTAAGATCAAACAATCTCTGTGTAACTGGTTTTGAATTATCCGTATAACCTTGCTTTGGAATACAAATATATGTAAGTAATATTACAATAAATATAAGAACAATAAAGACACCATATGTCCCCCTCCAGGTAAAGAAATTTAATAAATATTCCGTTGGCCAGCTTGTTACTAGTAAGCCAATCTGACCAGCGCTCATAATAATTCCATTACCAAGAGCAGAATTTTCTGGTTTAAGATACATACTGACTGCTCGAAATCCACTCATCAAAGAACCTGAAAAACCAATACCAATAAGAAGTCTAGCGAATGTCATGATATATATATTCGAACTTAATGCGAAAATGATACAGCCAACTGTAGCAAGTAACATCAATACAATTTGAACTTTCTTTGGTCCATGACTATCGAGATAAACGCCAAGTGGTATCTGCGCTATTGCATGAGCAATTAATAGAGTTGAAGTAAGCAACCCCAATGAGGATGCCGTTAAGTTTACATCTGCAATTAAGTTTGGAGCTAATATGCCATTAATAGAACGAAATATTATTGCTAGTAAATACCCCAGTATGAATACAGTGATGATAGTTATGGATTGTCTCATGATGCAATGAAGTGTAACTTAAACTTGTTTC
>CALJEH010000003.1 GCA_938074435.1 uncultured Alphaproteobacteria bacterium | reverse complement strand
CAAAGGGACTTGCACTCTTAGCCTTCGGACGGTATAGACCACCGCTTCGGGTCGTCTGGCGGCCCTGTGCGCTCCCTTCGTCTATCGGTTAGGACGCAAGGTTTTCAACCTTGAAAGAGGGGTTCGATTCCCCTAGGGAGCGCCATTATCTGCTAATAATAAATCCACAAAAATAAGACAATTTCAAAATTTACTTTTTGTATTTTCTCAAGAATCAATATTTTATATTAATGTATAAGATGGAGCTGTGGCGGACCTGTTTATTTTGTAATTTTTTTATTTCATAAAATATACATTTGTTATATATATCAAGTGACGGGGCGTAGCGCAGCCTGGTAGCGCAACTGGTTTGGGACCAGTGGGTCGGGAGTTCGAATCTCTCCGCCCCGACCAATATTCTAACAATGATGTTTGATTTATTAAAAATGAAAGCAAAAATATATAAACCTACAAAAACACCGATGCAGTCTGGTTTGGGTAGATCTAAGAAATGGATTCTTGAATTTCATAAAGAAAAAAATAATTTTAAAGAATCATTAATGGGTTGGACTGGTTCATCTGATACCTCTGAGCAGGTTAGACTTTATTTTGACAATATCGAGGATGCAATCAATTATGCTAATAAAAATAATATTGAATATAATTTAATTAGTGAAACAAAGAAGAAGTATTTTGCAAAGTCTTATTCAGATAACTTTAAATTTGATAGAAAAGATAAGTGGACTCACTAATTATTTATTATGGCCCCGTAGCTCAGTTGGATAGAGCAGTAGATTTCTAATCTGAAGGTCCGAGGTTCGAGTCCTCGCGGGGTCGCCATGAAAAGTAATAACATATTGTTGGAAAAAATTAATCTTTACAATATATCCTGATAAGTTAATAATAAACAGCTATTTTCTATTCAATCAAGAAATAGATAGGGGTTATTTAATTGGGTAACATATTTGGAAAAACTAAGATATATTTGAACAACCTGGATCTCTTTATAAGAAGGATAACAGATTATCTTCAGATAATTGCTGCTATCTGGTTGGTGTTTGTTGCGCTAACTATTGCAGCTGAAGTTGCTTTTAGAAATTTTGGGCTATTTCTTGGTGCTGATCAGATTGTTCAAAACTCAGTGCCCGCTATTGTTTTTCTTCAAGTTCCTTTTGCTATTGTTGCCGGTACAATGCTAAGAACAACTATACTATTTGGTTTTGTGAAGAAACGTTTTAGAATGAGCTTAAACTTTCTTTCTTATGTGATTGGTTTTGCATTATTCTTGGGTATTGCAGTGGGAGGTTGGTCTGATATGATACGGGGATGGGAAATAAAAGAGTATCAGGGGATTGGTGCTGTTGAGTTTCCAGTATATATAATTAGAACTGTCATAGTCTTCTCAGCACTTATTGTAACACTAATATATGTAAATCTTGCCAGTAGAGCTCTGTTAGGAACGGACAATACTCCACTTGCTCAAGATCCAAATGAACAAGTTGAACCGCATTTATAGGATAATAAAATGGATTTAGAACTCTTAATGATGGTCACATTGTTTGGTATGCTGATTGCAATATTTGCTGGTATACATATTGCACTAGCACTAGGTGCAACAGCAATGATTGGGACATATATTATTTTTGGAAACGTATATCTAGCCGCTAGCTTGGTAGGCGGTGCTGCATATGAATTAATTCGAAATCACATTTTTATGACGATACCTCTATTTGTTCTCATGGGAGATTTTTTATCTAAAAGTGGAGCAGCAGCAGATTTATATACTCTCATCAACAAAGGTTTACGAGGCATTCCGGGTAGATTAGGTGTTGCGACCGTGACTGGTAATGCAGCTTTTGCTGCTGTAACTGGGACATCAATTGCATCAGCTGCAGCCTTCACAAGAATAGCTTGGCCAGAGATGAAGAATGCAGGTTATAAACATTCTTTTGCGCTAGGATCTATTGCTGGAAGTGCGTGTCTTGGCATGCTAATACCGCCAAGCGTTCTATTAATTGTATGGGGGATTATTACAGAAGACTCAATTGGTAAGTTATTTGTGGCTGGTGTTATCCCTGGCATAATTCTAGCATCATTGTACGCAGCATATAATATACTTTCAGCAAGATTAAAGCCATCAATTGCTCCTGAACCAGAAGATATGGGTGATATGGAACCTCTTAATAAGTCACAAATTTATTCTGGGCTCTCAATTGTAGTTCTAATCTTCATGGTCTTAGGGGGTATTTGGGGTGGTATATTCACCGCAACTGAAGCTGCTGGCATGGGTGCATTATTCGCTATGGTAATTGCATATTTTAAGGGTTTAAATTTCAGACAACTTGCTGAATGTACGCTTGATGCAGGTAAGACTTCAGCTCCAATTATGATATTATTAATAGCTGCTGGCATGTATTCAAAGTTCTTATCACTTGCTGATATACATGGGATAATAGTAACAGCTCTGCAATCAATAGGTCTAGAAGGGCTTTGGATTTTAATCTTTATGGCCATAATTTGGTTAGTTCTTGGCATGCTTCTTGACTCAATATCTATAATATTACTTACTGTTCCGTTATTTATTACTTTATCAAGTGGTATGGATCCTTATGCATTTGCAATATTCGGTATATTAGCTATTGAAGCCGGTTTGCTAACTCCCCCATTTGGACTTATTGTTTACACAGTTAAAGGAGTTCTTGCCGGATCTGGTGATGACGTGGCTCTCAGAGACATATTCTCTGGTTCTATACCCTATTGGATTATGATGTTGTTTGTTATGATCTTAATTGTGATCTTTCCTGAAATAGCAAGTTGGCTAACCAACTATGTCTAGAAACATACGGATGTTGACAATTTCTGGCTAAAAATGTTTAATATATAGTGTATATTTCTATTTGATGTATGCATTTGTGAAAACATTAGGGAGGTTATTCATGAAAAAAACTATTTTAAGTTTGTTAAGTGCTGTAGCGGTATTCTCAACAGCATTTATCTCGTCAGCCTCTGCAGATAATTTTACTCTCAGAATTGGTACAGGTCATCCATCTGCACCAACACCGTATGTTAGGAACTTAGAAAATGTATTTGTTCCAAATGTTGTTGCGAGAGTAGCTGCAGAAACAGATCATAATATTAAATTTATTGAAGCTTATGGTGGCACTATCGCTGGTGTGTTTGATACACTTGAAGCCGTTGAAAAAGGTTTGCTTGATGTAGGTGCTTACTGCGTATGCTTTGAAACAGCTAAATTACTTCCATTAAACTTTGATTATTTTGTTCCATTCACAACAGGTGATTTGCACAAAATACATAAAGTAAAATCAGCTTTAATTGCCAAATATCCTGAATTAATTGCTGATCTTTCTGGAAAATATAATCAAATTTACTTGCCAGGTTTGAGTGGATTTGATGATTATGGTGTTGGAACGGTAGAACCATGGAAAAATGCTGTAGAATTAAAAGGTCGTAAGATAGTTGCTGCAGGTCCAAACTTGCCATGGGTAGAACTATTTGGTGCAATTCCTGTTACTTCTACATTGCCTACAATGTATAATGATATGGCAACTGGTGTTGCAGAGGGTACTGTTATATTCCCAACAGCTCATGGAGGAGGTTATAAATTCTTTGAAGTTGCTCCTTATTGGACAGTCACAGGTTTTGGTGCAATGAACCAAAATATTTTGACAATTAATGCAGATACTGCAGCAAAACTACCTGCTGATGTAATGAAAATTATTGAAGAGGAAGCTCTTGTTTACGGAATTGCTGTAAATGAAGACGCATCAGTAAATTATTATAAAGGTCTAGCAAAGCTTGTTGAAGAAGGTCAAAAAAGAGGTCTAAGTGATACTGTGTACTATCTGCCAATAGAACAGCAGGCAATTTGGGCTGAAGAACTTAAAGATTGGCCAAATCAAAGAGCAAACGATATTCTAAATGATTATGGTATTGATGCTATCAAAATTATGGATGAATACATGGATATGATGGAAGACGAAGGTCACGTTTGGCCTGTACGGTACGAATTCAAGAAGCTATAATCCATAAGAATAAAATAAACTAAACTAAACAGGTGGTATTTGATTAATATCACCTGTTTTTTTCTTAAAATAAAAGTCATGAAACGTAATTTATTCACAATGTTATCAGTAACACTGTTTTCAGCTATTTTGGTAACAATGTTTATCAGTGCAATTGTTACATTCCTCTCTATGGATGATAAATCAATTTTTTTTCATGTTTGGCCAAAGAATTGGTTGATTGCATCAGTTGTAGGTTTTTTTGCAATCTTAACAATGAGACCTCTGGCAATTAGAATATCAAATCTAATAGCCAGTTTGATATATGGTAAAAAGCAAAAATTAGATTAATTCAGTGGAATAATACTAATAAAACTTCATATTACTTCTGCTGACATTAGAATATATTTTATTATTTTTGTAATCTCAAAAAGTTTAATTGTTACAAAATTATTTTTTAACTGTCATGGGAGAAATATCAAAATGTTAAATAAACTATTTGGTTTAGATCAAAATAAAACATCGGTAAAAACTGAGATATTAGCCGGTCTTGCTACATTTTTAACAATGGCCTATATCACGGTAGTGAATCCAGCTATTCTATCCACTGATGGATCTGGAATGGAATTTGGTGCAGTTTTTACTGCCACAATAATAGCAGCGGTTGTGGGAACACTTATTATGGGTCTCTGGGCTAACTGGCCTGTTGCATTGGCGCCCGGTATGGGGCTTAATGCTTTCTTTACTTTCGGTGTTATATTTGGAATGGGATACACTTATCAGCAAGCTCTAGCGGCAGTATTTGTTGCTGGTCTTGTTTTTATAGTTTTAAGTGTAACACCTGCAAGGAAATACCTTATTAATTCAATACCCAAAAGTATGAAGCTAGGTGTTGGGGCTGGTATTGGTCTTTTTCTTGCCATCATAGGTCTACAAGGCTCTGGTATTGTAGTTGATAACCCAGCTACATTAATCGGTCTGGGAGACATGACATCCGCACCGGTTATTCTAACTGGAGTTGGTTTCGTCATTATGGCAATACTTGATAAAAGAGGAGTGCCAGGGTCCATTATCATAGGTATATTAGCTGTTAGTGTTGTAGCGTGGGTTTTTGGGGTATCTGAAATTTCAGGTGTTATTGGTTCAGTTCCAAGTCCTGCACATGCATTCTCACTGGATTTTAGTTTACTAATGTCAGCTGGTTTTATTGGTACCGCTTTTGCATTTTTATTCGTAGACTTCTTTGATACTGCAGGAACACTAACTTCAGTAGCAAATATAACTGGAAAAGTTAACGATGATGGTGAAGTAGATGGAATTGAGAAAGCGTTATTGGCTGACTCAGTTGCTACATCTGTTGGAGCACTTGTTGGTACTTCAAATACAACTTCATATATTGAGTCAGGTGCAGGAGTTAAAGAAGGTGGAAGAACCGGTTTAACAGCGGTTACTGTTGCAGTGTTATTTCTGTTATGTCTATTTTTTGCACCTCTAGCTCAGAGTATACCTGCGTTTGCAACCGCACCTGCTCTTATTTTTATTGCAACTTATTTTATGAGAAATATTAAAGATATTGATTGGGAGGATGTTACAGAATATACACCTGCTGTTTTGGCAGCAATTGTTATGCCATTTACCTACAGTATCGCATATGGAATTGCAATAGGGTTTATCACTTATGTTATTATTAAAGCACTAAGTGGTAAACAAGATGAACTAAATAGTGGTAGTCTGGTAATTGCGATTATAAGTGTGATCTATTTTATAGTATAATGGAAGGGACTTCGGTCCCTTTTATTTTTTTTTGGCAATCATCAAGCATTGTTATTCCTAAAGAAATCCACATATATATACTTATGAGTATAAAAGATTCAGTAGAAGAAAAATTAAAAACTATTGCAATTGAGGATAATGGTAGAAGGATACTATTATCTGACACAGAATTAGTTGATAATATCGTAATTGCGAATGATAAGGTTTATTTATCGTTAAAAGCAAATAAGTCGGAAATAGATAAATTTAATCTTATCAAATCACAAATCGAAAAAGAACTTTTAACAATTGATGGAATAACAAATGTTTCGGTTTCATTAACTTCCCACTCAATTAATAACCAATCAAATTCGGAGGATCATACATCCCAAAAAGGTGTCTCAAATATAAAAAACATTATTGCAGTTGCATCAGGAAAAGGAGGGGTTGGGAAATCAACAACATCAATAAACCTTGCCATATCAATGAGTAAATTAGGTTATAATGTTGGTCTTCTAGACGCCGATATATATGGTCCGTCAATACCCAAACTTGTTGGTGATAATCAAAAGCCAAAAATTTCTAGAAATGGCAATATAATGCCAATTAATAAATTTTCTTTATCACTTATGTCAATCGGGTTCTTAATTTCTGAAGATACTCCAATGATTTGGAGAGGGCCTATGGTTATTTCAGCAGTAAATCAAATGCTAAATGATGTTGAATGGGGAAACCTTGATTACCTTATAATTGACATGCCTCCTGGTACTGGCGATGTTCAGTTAACTATTGCTCAGAGGCTGCCTATGAGAGGGGCTATAATTGTATCTACACCTCAAGACCTTGCGTTAATAGATGCAAAAAAAGGTGTTGAAATGTTTAAAAAGGTTAATGTTCCTATTTTAGGAATAATCGAAAATATGAGTACTTTTATTTGTCCAAATTGTAGCCATGAAACACATATCTTTGGACATGACGGCGCAAAGTTTGAATCTATAAATCAAGGTGTCGATTTTTTAGGTGCCATTCCACTTGAAATTGAATTAAGAAAGTCATCAGATGCTGGTATACCAATAGTTGATTCAAATAGTGACTCTGATGTTGCGAAGAAGTTTTTAAATATTGC
>CALJEH010000002.1 GCA_938074435.1 uncultured Alphaproteobacteria bacterium | reverse complement strand
ATTGAAGATAAGTGTATTTTGAAAGACTGATGATATGTTACTTCTTATACTAGCTAATTTGTATTTATCTATTTCAGTATTATCAAAAAATATTTTACCACTAGAGGTATTGTACAATCTTAATAATAATTTAAATATAGTGGTTTTGCCAGAGCCACTTTCACCTATTATATAATTTCTGGTATTTTTTCTAATTTTAAAACTTATATTATCTAAAATTTTTCTATCAGATTTTGAATACTGAAAAGAGACATTATCAAAAAATATATTTTCGGTTATGTCATTAAAATTAATAGCATTTTCATTCTCCTCTATAATGATAGCATCATCATACAGTTTGTATTTTCTTAATAGAGCAGCAAGCCCTTCCTGATAGATTGCATTTAGCGTACCTATGGATCTTATCGGCTCTGAAAGCATTAATAATGCTGTAATAAACGCGGTTAATTGCCCAAGTGTACTAGAGCCATTATTTATTTGGATTCCAGCGTAAATTATTAAAATTGCAATAGAAATACCTGCAATTATTTCAATTATCGGTAAAATTGAATAACGCATCCTGAACAAATTGTGCATAAAATTGATTCTTCGAGATATTTCAGAATTTACATTATCTGTTTCTCGCTCCTCTAATTGATATGATTTTATAGTTTGAATGTTTTGGAAGCTCTGATTTAATATAGTTGTAAGAAATCCAAGTTGTATTTGTGAGTCTTTGGATATTTTGTTTATTTTCTGTCCTATTTTATAAATAGGAATAATTACAAATGGTAATGAGATAAGTGTTATAAGAGCCAATTTCCAATTCAAGTAAAACATTGTTCCTGTAAGGACAATTACTGTTAAACCATCTTTAAATAAGCTATTAAGAACTCTTTCAATAGATTGAACTATTAGATTTGAGTCATTGTTTATTCTAGAAATTAAGTTAGCAGGACCATTCTCTTCAATCAGTTCTACGTTTGACTTCATAATTTTTTCAAAAAATTTTTTTTGAAAATCACCAACTATATACAATGAAATCTTGTTCGCTGAGTTTATCTGAATGTAGTTAGTTACACCCTTAAGAAATGCTACCAGCGGTATAATTAAGATTATGATATATAGTTTATCAATATTCCCAGTATCTATAGCGTTATAACTCCAATTTATCAAAAGTGGATAAATAGCAGATCCAGCAGCAACAATAATAATTAAGGAAATTGTCAAGATAATGGATAGACTATATTTAGAAATATATTCTTGCCAAAATCTTTTAATAAGTTTTGATCCAGTAGTGCCAACTGTACTCATGGTTTTGCTTTTTAGATATGAAACCTATCCCCAATCTAAGAATCTTGGTAGCTTTCCTTTATTTCTTAAAGTACCAACAATTCCATTTGGAAAATATAGCAAGGTAACAACTAGTAACAAACCAGTAAATAAAAGGTTTAATTCAGTTGCACCGAGGTAGGAAAGTATTAATTCATTAAATGCTATAAATATTATTGTTCCAACAATTGGACCAGCTACTGTTCCCATTCCTCCGAGAATTACCATAAGTACTACATTTGCAGCAATAAGAATTATCAGAAAAATATTAGGTCTAACATATGTTAAGTAGTCAGCCCAAATAGCACCTGCACAGCCAATAAAGAAAGTAGATAAAACAAACGCAGTTACTTTAATGTATTTTACATTAATGCCAGCAACAGCACTTCTAATTTCATCATGTGAAATTGCTCTCAATGCAAGACCAAATTTCGAATGTCTTACATACCAGTTCATATATATTGTTATTATTGCTAAAATTAAGAATCCATAATAATGCGGAAATTTTGAGAACTCTACAGATAATGAATTGTATGGTAATGTTATGCCACTAGCACCACCAACTAATTCCCATCTATCAAAAACAATTCTTAATATCATTATGAGTGCAATTGAAGATATAATAAATGAAGGTCCCTTGACTCGCAATGTTATTAAACCAACAAAAAAACCAAAGATTCCGGCACCGATACCTGCTAGTAATATTAAATAAAATGGTGAAACTCCCCACATAATTGAGTAGTAACCTGCTATATATGCTCCTATACATAGAAAAGCATTGTGACCTACAGATATAAAACCACCATATCCACCGATAATATTCCAACTACTTGTCATAACTATATAATAGAAAGCATACAGCATTAAATGTAATACATAATTTTGATCACCAAATACTGATGGAAAGAATTGTATTAATGGAAAAAATATAAGAATAATAAGTGTGATAATTGGGATTGATTTTCTTGAGTCCATAGTTTTATTACTCCAAATATTTACCAAACATTCCATGGGGCTTAATTAAAAGCATTAGGAATAATGCCACAAAGAATACAAGTGTTGACCAGGCGGGAGCTATGAATGCTCCAACAAGAGATGCAATTACTGTTAATATCGCGGCAGATATGACAACTCCCAATATACTGCCCATTCCTCCTAGCACTACAAGAGACATTAATATTGCAATCCATTCCCAGTGTTTTGCCGGGAAAAATGAAAAGACAAAGCTTACTAATGAGCCAGCTGCCCCAGCTAAAGCACAACCAAGGATAAAAGAAAATAAGCAAACAAATTTTACATCTATTCCAACAAGTTCTGCATTGACTCTACTTAAAGATGTTGCTCTTATGGCGATACCCAATTTGCTGAATTTAAGAAACAAACCAAGCGCAATTATAAGTCCAACACTAATTAGTCCTGAATATAATTGTGCTGTAGGTAAAAATAATTCACCAAGAAATATTGCATCTGTTGCGTAAGGCGGTGATGTAATTCTTTGTGTGTTTTTAAAAAAATAAGATAGTGTCCCATCAAGCACCATAGCTGTACCAAATGTTAATAACACTGTCATTTCTGAATATGTTTGAGCACCGGCATCTTTTTCAAACACGAGTTTATATGTAATTGCTCCTAGCAAAGCAGTGACAGCAGCGCATAGTGGTATTGCTATAATTGGATCAATGCCATAAAGAACAAATAAGTAATATGCCACAAATGCACCAACTAAAATAAATATAGGATGTGCTAAATTTACTATTCTCATCACGCCAAATATAAGTGTTAAACCTGTAGCCATAAGGGCATATACAAAACCAAGGCATAATCCTAAAATTATTGTCTGTATTATAAACATATTATTTCTTTCTCTTTCCTAGATATAACTCTTGTATTCTGTCATCATTTAAGACTTCATTAGCTTCTTTTTCAAAGACGATTTCACCTAGATCCATTACAGTTCCATAATTTGATGATGATAGACCCCTTCTTGCATTCTGTTCTACAAGTAGAATAGAAACACCTTGTGACGCAATATTTTCAATATGTTGAAATGCCTGTTCTACAATAGCAGGAGCCAATCCTAGTGACGGTTCGTCTATAAGTATAACGCGCGGTTTAAGGATGATTGCTCTTGCAAATATTAACTGCTGTTGTTCACCACCTGACATTGTGCCTGCGTATTGAGATAATCTTTCTTTTAGTCTAGGGAAAGTCTCTAAAACCTCCTCCGTTCTAATTTTTAACTCATGTTTATCATTAAGGGTATATCCAGCCATAGTTAGGTTTTCAGATACAGTTAATGTTCCAAATAAGGATCTATCTTGTGGTATAAAACAAAGACCTGTTTTCATGATTTTGTATGTTTCCATACCAGATAAATTAATTTCACCATTATCTGAATTGAATACTACACTACCATTTCTAGGTTTGATAATCCCAGCAATTGCTTTTAGTACAGTAGATTTTCCAGCTCCATTGGGACCAATAATGCATTTTATATCTCCCTTGTTTAGCTCGAGGTTAATGTTTTTGATGATATCAGGGCCATATCCATAACCGGCTACAACATTTTCTATTTTAAGCATACATTCTGTCATCGTTATCAACCTGTTAAGTAAACTTCTAAAACTTCTTTATTATTTTGAACTTCTTTTGGTGGACCGCTTGCAATAACAGCACCGGCTGCCATAACAACAACTTTATCGCTTATCCCCATAACTAATTCCATATTATGTTCAACTAATAAAATGGTTTTACCTTGTTTTTTAAGTACTAATATTCTATCTAATATAGTTTCTAAAAGTCTTGGATTAACTCCTGCAGCAGGTTCATCCAATAATATAACGCTAGGATCAGACATTAATACAGATCCTAAATCTAATAATTTTTTTTGACCATATGAAAGTTCTTTCATTGGTAAGTCTCTGATATGGGTAATATTCAGAAATTCCATAATCTGTTCTGCACGTTCTTTATCACTTTTTGTAACACCGGCTCTCAACAAATGAAAATCAAATCCAGCAGCTGTATGTAATGATAAGTTTTCAGTTACGGATAATTCATCTAGAACTCTTGTTAATTGAAATGATCTACCAACTCCTAATGTAGCGATTTTATGTGCAGGCATTGTATCTATTCTCTTATCACCTAAATAAATTTCACCTTCATCTATTGGGTATACACGTGATATACAATTAAATAATGTACTCTTGCCTGCCCCATTAGGACCTATCAATGAACAAATTGAAGACTCTTCCACTTTAAATGAGGAATCATTTACAGCAATAATACCACCGAATCTCTTTGTTACATTTTTGATTGTTATCATTCTTGATTTTCCATAAAAAAATATGCGGCCAATAAATTGACCGCATATAATTTATAATTTTACCATTGTGGTTTTGGATCAACAAGGTCTGCAGTATCAAATTCATTTGTAGGATAAACAAATTCTAAATTACCACCATCTTGCCATTGAACCATAAGGAATGATTTACCGAGAGGTAATCCTCTATCATCCCATGCGAAGTTACCAAGAACTGTTTTCACAGGATCTTCTGGTGTTCTTGCATGTAACCAATCCATAATCGTTTGATCATCAACTGAACCAGTTGCTCTTACTGCTTGATCTATCCCTTGGCAAAGAGCAAAAGTAATAGCAACGTCTTCGTCCGGTTTATTCCCAGTTGTAACGCTATATTCTGCAGCAAAGTCAGCATTGTTCATTTGAAGACCAGCTAACTGACCTTTGAAAGGTGCTTTTGGATGGTATGCAGACATAATGATAACACCATTTGCATCATCTCCTAGACCTTCATAAAACTCTTTCTGAGTACCTTGAGAAAGAAGGATATGTTTTGGATTATGCCTAACTGTTTTTAGTGCTCTAGTGAACTGTGTAGCTTCTTCTGGTGATGCCATTAGTGCAATCACTAAATCAGCGCCTGAGTTCTTGATTGAGTTAGCAAGAACTAGCCAATCTGAGAACCCTTCTTCTGGCCACTGCTCATGATAAACAACTTCGATGCCAGCTGCTGCAATATAACCAGGAGCCATATCTTCAACAAGTTCTCCACTACCAGGCATAACAACTTTTTCACCAAGAAGACCGGTTGCAATTGAGTTTGCAAAGAAGTCATCAGCATGTACAACAGCTGCCTTTGATGGTTTGTCTCCAACTAGATCATTAATAAGACCTGTCATGTTTTGTCCAACATATTCAGCAGCACTTGCTTGGAAATAAAATAGGTTTTTATGTCCTTGTGAGAAAATTCTCAGAGCGCCACCAGATGGTATTGGATGGATTGCATTGTATTTTGCTAATATAGGTGAAATTGGAAACGTCAATTTACTTGAGAATGTTCCAAAAGTTAAATCAACTTTATCAACATTTATAAATCGTTCATACTGAGCAATTGCTGTTTCAGTATCTGATCTATTATCACTTACGACTAATTCAACTTCTTGATCTAACCATCCACCATGTCTGTTGATGATATCAACGCACATTTGATAACCTTCTAAATGCTTAGAACCAGGTACAGCGAAGTTACCTGTTAATGGCATAGAAGCACCAATTTTAATTGTTGCGTTTGCATCTTGGACTGGTAGGAAACTTAAA
>CALJEH010000001.1 GCA_938074435.1 uncultured Alphaproteobacteria bacterium | reverse complement strand
CCATAGAGCGTTGCCCGACCAACAGCAATAACATCTGCCCCAAGAGCAATTCCCTTTAGCACATCACTCCCACGACGTATACCAGTATCGGCGATAATAGTAAGTTTACTTCCAACAGCATCTGATATAGCTGGAAGTGCGTCCCACGCTGTAATTGCACTGTCGTTAACATTGCCAGCATGATTAGATACAAAAATACCATCTACCCCACATGACGCCGCCATGGAGGCATCATCGGGATGAAGAACACATTTTATCAAGAGCTTTTTAGGCCAAACATCCCTAAGTCTTTTGACAAACTCCCAGTCCAAGGTTTCATTTCGATTCAAGAAACCCTTAGTTGATGCTGAAACATATGTCTTGGCATTTTCCTTATGTTCATCTGGTATATGAATGTTTGAAAACGCTGGCAAACGACCTTCTGCCAGATAATATTTTGCAAGCGTACCAAATAACCACCTTGGATGCATCATGACATCTAATGCAGTGCGAGCATTGATGGTGGGAGGGAACTTAAGCCCGTTTCTAATGTCGATTTCTCTATTGTTATATACAGGTGAGTCGACTGTTAGCACAAGTGCCTCATATCCAGTATCCAGGGCTCGCTTAGCTGTTACGAGTGAAGCCTCTGTATCTTGCCAAACATACAGCTGAAACCATTGCGTGCCCCCACCGTTTTTATATATATACTCCATAGGCGTGTTGGAGGTACTGGCTAATGTGAAAGGTATATTTGCTTTCGCAGCCGCTTTAGCAAGTTCTGTTTCACCACGGTACCAAACAAAACCAGCGGGTCCTGTAGGGCCAATAATCATTGGTAATGAGTGCTCTTTCCCAAATAGATTTATGCCGGGATCTCTTGCAGACACGTCTCGCAGCATCCTTGGCATAAGTTTTATATTATCAAGTGCCAATCGGTTAGCACGCATATTTACTTGATCTTCACTCCCTTTATCACAAAAATCAAAGAGTGCTTTTGTTAGGCGCTTTCGTGCTAATTCTCTCAGATCAGCTATATTAAGCACATTCCCTTTAAGATTAGACATATATAAATCCTCTAAATTTCATTTCTAAGCCACCAACCACTGGGCTGCTTTTTCAGCCATCATTAAAGTAGGGCTATTCGTATTACCACTTGTAATGCTTGGCATGGCGCTTGCATCTACTACTCTCAGAGAATTTACCACACCGCCACGTCCATCGCGCACACGTAATTTGGAATCCAGTACAGCTAATGGATCATCATCGGATCCCATGCTAGCTGTTCCAACTGGATGGAAGATAGTGGTAGCGATGTCACCAGCTAAACGCGCCAGTTCTTCGTCACTTTGATACTGCTCACCGGGTTTCCATTCTTGAGGATTGTACTTTTCCAAAGCAGGCTGGGAGACAATCCGACGGGTAACACGCAAGGAGTCTGCTGCAACTTTTCTATCTTCCTCAGTACTCAAATAATTAGGTATAATATCAGGAGAAGACAAGAAGTCTGGGCTCATAATATTTACTTCGCCGCGACTACTAGGATTGAGATTGCAAACGCTCGCAGTGAAAGCTGGGAAGTCATGCAATGGCTCGCCAAAGGCATCTAAGCTCAAAGGTTGCACATGATACTCAATATTCGGATAAGTTTGATCTGCACTGCTTCGTGTAAAAGCACCTAACTGTGATGGAGCCATGCTCATAGGGCCACTGCGCTTGAATGCATACTCTATTCCGATCTTGGCCTTGCCCCAGAAACTATTTGACAGGGTATTCAGTGTATTTACCCCTTCCACCTTATAAACGGATCTAATTTGAAGATGATCCTGAAGATTCTGTCCAACACCCGGTAGGTTCACGATAGTTGTAATACCAAATTTTTGCAGTAAATTAGCTGGCCCAATGCCAGACAGTTGGAGGATCTGAGGTGTCCCAATTGAACCTGCGCTTAATATAACCGCTTTATGTGCATTTATAGATATGCGACCACTCGGCAAGGCTACGTCGACACCGTTACAATGTGATTGTCCATTTGCGTCTGATGATATCAGTAATTTGGCAACCTGCGCATGAGTCCATACCTCTAGGTTTGATCGTCCCATTATTGGACGTAGAAATGCTCTTGTGGTGTTCCATCTCAGCCCACTCTTTTGATTCACATCAAAGTAGCTTACCCCTTCATTGCTTCCACGATTGAAATCTTCTACTGCGGGTATGCCAGCCTGAACACATGCTTGCGAAAATGCGTCAAGTATATCCCAACGTAAACGTTGCTTCTCTATGCGCCACTCGCCGCCTACTCCATGGAATTCGTTGAGTCCTCCATGATAATCTTCATGCTGTACAAAAAAAGGCAAGCAATTGCCCCACTTCCAATCATCATCTCCTGTCTTAGCAGCCCATTGGTCAAAGTCACGAGCCTGTCCCCTCATATAGATCATCCCATTAATACTGGAGCACCCGCCCAGTACTTTACCACGTGGATATCTCAAGCTTCGGCCATTCAAGCCTTTATCTGGTGCTGTTTTGTATAGCCAGTCTGTACGCGGGTTACCTATGCAATACAAGTAACCCACAGGTATATGAATCCAATGGTAGTTATCTTTACCTCCCGCTTCAAGAAGAAGAACACGCTTTGAAGGATCTGTACTCAGTCGGTTAGCCAGCAAACACCCAGCTGTTCCAGCGCCAACTATAATGTAATCAAAATTAGACTCAGTCATAAGGTTCCATTCACGTTTATGCTATCAGGCAATCAAGAGGATGTCCATTTTCGAATCTGGACTCTAAATGACTTTCGATCCAATCTGGCGTGACTTCAGAAATACTAGGAGGATTCCACTTTGGATTTTTATCTTTATCTACTAGAAGTGCTCTTACACCTTCATAAAAATCTGGGTGTGCACAGCAACCAAGGGATGCTTGTAGCTCTAATCTAAAGGTGTCTGCAAGTGACAAATGTTGAGCTCGCTTTTGCATTTCTAAACCCAGAAAGGCAGATGTTGGGGATCCTTTCATAAATGTCAATGCTGCTTGAGCTAACCATGGATCCTCATCCCTACTCATATCTCTGAGGCGAGCTGCTATCTCATACAAACCATCGTTACAGATTACTTGGTTAATACGTTCAAAATGTTTCTTTAATTGTGATTCAGGAACTTGAACTCCCTTAGAGAGGTTTTCTAAAATATTCGTAACTTGAAGAGAGTCCTTCTGACTATCATCATGCCATGATGATGATTTAATCGTCTCAATCAATTGAATGTGATGCTCATGATCTATCATATGGTCAGCAAAACCAGCAAATAAGGCATCGCCTGCATTAATGTTAGCTCCTGTTAAAGCCAAAAAGTTGCCAATCTTTCCAGGTAGCTTTGGGAGAAACCAACTACCACCAACATCTGGATAGAGCCCGATAGTAATTTCTGGCATAGCCATACGAGTCTTTGGTGTAACGACACGATGAGATGCGCCGGACATCAACCCAATACCACCTCCCATAACAACTCCATGCCCCCAACAAATGATTGGTTTTTTGTATGTGTGTATGCGGTAATCAAGTTTGTATTCACACGTAAAGAAGTCTTCTGCAAATTGTGGCACTTGCCCTTTTGCTGTTTTTTTAATAGCATTATAAACGCCTACAACATCGCCGCCTGCACAAAAGGCTCTATCACCTATGGCATCTAAGAGTATACCTACAACTTTTGAGTCATTAGCCCAGGCATCAAGCTGTTGATCAATTAAATCCATCATAGGTAATGTCAGTGCATTCAGTTTATCAGGCGAATTTAATGTAATTTGGCCAAATAATCTACCACAAGCAGTTTGTATATTATCGAATAATACAACTTGATTATCAACTTTGGCTTCAGAAAAATACTTACTCAAAAACAACTACTCCCACTCAATTGTACCAGGTGGTTTTGATGTAATATCATAAACGACTCTGTTTATTCCTTTGACTGAATTAATGATTTTATTCGATAAATTTGCAAGAAATTCGGTATTAAAATGATATATGTCAGCCGTCATTCCATCTACAGAAGTGACTGCTCTTAATGCACATACATATTCGTATGTCCTTGCATCCCCCATAACACCAACAGATCTTGTAGGTAATAGCACTGCAAAAGCCTGCCATATTTCATCATATAAACCGGCTTTTTTTATTTCATTTATATAGATTTCATCTGCATTACGCAGAATTTCAAGTTTTTCTTCTGTAATTTCACCAGGGCAGCGTATTGCTAATCCAGGACCTGGAAAAGGATGCCTTGCAATAAATGACTCAGGCAACCCAAGTTCTTTACCAAGTAACCTAACCTCGTCTTTAAATAATTGACGCAGAGGTTCAACTAACTTTAAATTCATCTTTTCAGGCAATCCACCAACATTATGATGACTTTTAATGGTAACAGAAGGGCCACCTGTAAAGCTTACACTTTCAATGACATCAGGATATAGTGTTCCTTGTGCCAAAAATTTAACATTTCCTATTTTCGCTGCCTCTTCATCAAAAACATCGATGAATACATTTCCTATAGTCTTTCTTTTTTGTTCAGGATCGACAATACCTTTGAGTTTTCTCAAGAACAACTTTGACGCATCCACATGCACCAATGGAATGTTAAAATGCTCTCTAAACATCCCAACAACCTGCTCCGACTCATTTTTTCTCATCAACCCATTATCTATATAGATACATGTTAATTGATCACCCAATATTTTATGCAATAGAACCGCAACAACAGATGAGTCAACACCTCCTGATAAACCACATATCACACGGTCATTTTTAACCTGCTCTGTTATTATTTTTTTTTGAACTTCAAAAAAACTGGCCATAGTCCAGTTAAAACTAATACTGCAAATATCAAGAAAATTTTTAATTATTAGATTTCCGTTCACAGTATGGAAAACTTCAGGATGAAATTGCAATCCATAGTATTTTTTTTCATCACAAGAAATTGCTGCGAATGGTGCATTATCGGTTTTTGCAATAACATCAAATTCCTCTGGCAATTGAGATACTGAGTCCCCATGACTCATCCAGACTGTATAATTTTGATCTTTTTCCCAAACCCCCTTAAATAATGGTGATTGTTGGGTTATTAGTAGGCTTGAGTTACCATATTCTCTTTTTCCAGAGTTAATAACTTTTCCCCCTAGTTGATTGACAATAGTTTGCTGCCCATAACAGATACCTAATATTGGCTTATCAAGTTCAAACAACCAATTTGGTGCTTGTGGAGAACCTTCATGTATTACGCTATGAGGACCTCCTGAAAAAATTATCCCAGAGAGATTTTCAATAGCATCCTCTCTATTAATATTATTGAATGGCACTATTTCTGAATAGACGCCAAATTCTCTTACTCTTCTGGCAATCAACTGTGTAAATTGACTTCCGAAGTCTATAATTAGTATTTTTTCTTTATTTTCAGACATAATTTTATATCAAGCTAATCTCTCGAGAATTGCAACAAAAAAACCATCCGTATTGTGGGTCATTGGGGACAATAATAATGTATCCTCATTATGAGACTTAGCATTTTTAGGAATATTATTTTCATCGTATTTCCATTGAGTCTGATAGTTTATTAATTTAAAAGTAGAGTTGCTACTCAAAAAGTCTGAAATTTGGCTATCATTTTCACTATCAAATACTGAACAAGTCACATAAATTAACTTACCGCCAACTTTAACAAATTTACTTGCTTCACGAATAATATCGTGTTGCGCTTTGATATTATCATTGAGTTTTTCTTTGCTTGACCTCCATTTAAGATCTGGTTTTCTTCTCCATGTTCCCGATCCAGTGCATGGTGCATCAACAAAAACAACATCAAATAAATTACTATTTTGAATATTTTCTAAATTAACTTTGATTTGATAGTTTTTTATACCTAATCTTCGCATCCTTGATGGCACACTTGATAATCTGGATTCATCTATATCATGTAAAAAAATTTGACCACTGTTATTCATCAGCATGCTCAGCACAACTGCTTTACCACCATGACCTGCGCAATAATCTAAAACCTGTTGACCAGGAATAACACCTGATAAGATACTTGCAATTTGAGATCCCTCATTTTGAATCTCAATATGCCCCTTTGAATAAGCGAGTGTTTTTTCAAGATTTGGATATTTATGAGAAAGTCCGGTCGCTTTAAACCTTAGAGAGTAGGGGCTATATAGAGTATGTATTGGAAGAAATTTTTGAAGTTCACTTTCAACTTTTGAAACATTCGTTTTTAGTGAATTTACTCTTATGTCTAAATCAGGCATATTCGATAGATGTTGCAGTTGCTTATCTTGGTTAATATCAAATGTTCTCTCGTACTCACTTATCGCCCACTCAGGTAAATCATTTTTTATCCAATTTTTTGCTTCTTTTAGCCTGTCTTTTGCCCCTTCTATTTTAAAAACCTCTTCACCAGATAATGACTCTGGAGCATGCATTTCATTATTAAATAAATCGTATAATTTATTGTTATTAAATTGAAATTCATTAATAAGTGTGCCAATTAATATTGCCCTAGGACTATCATCAGACATAATATAACTAGATGAGCTTTTCCTTCTCAATGATGCGTTTAAGATATTTGTAATGGTCGCCCTATCCTTTACCCCAGCATACCTATTATTTACCGCCCACTCCTTCATCACGCTTGGAACAGTTCTATGTCTATTTAAGATCTGCTCTAAAATTTCAATTGATGATTGTATTTGAGACGCTAGTTTCAACGCACTGATGGGTAATTTGGTGATTCACGTGTAATAAGTACATCGTGTACATGACTTTCTTTGAGACCTGCACTTGATATTTTTTGAAAAACAGCATTTTTTCTAAAATCTGTAAGAGTCTTGGCTCCCGTATAACCCATTGAAGCTCTCAATCCACCAGTTAATTGATGAATAACACCTGATAGAGGACCTTTATAAGGGACTTGACCTTCTATCCCCTCAGGCACTAACTTGTGAGACTCCTTTACTTCTTCTTGGAAATATCGATCGGCAGAACCCCTTGCCATTGCACCCAATGAGCCCATTCCTCTATAATATTTATAACTTCTACCTTGATACAAAAATATTTCGCCTGGGCTTTCGTCGGTTCCTGCAAACAACGAACCTATCATTGCAGCACTTGCTCCTGCAGCAATCGCTTTAGCAAGATCACCTGAAAATTTAATCCCTCCATCTGCAATTAATGGAACTTTTACTTTGTTTAAATATTCAGCAGTTTCTAAAATAGCGCTAAACTGAGGTACGCCAATCCCTGCAACAACTCTTGTTGTACATATTGACCCCGGGCCAATACCCACTTTAACTGCATCAGCTCCAGCATCGACAAGTGCTTTTGCTGCTTCTTTAGTTGCAATATTTCCTGCAATGATCTGTGTATCGTATTTTTTTTTAATATCCTCCACGGCCTTGATAACACGAGATGAATGACCGTGAGCTGTATCTACTACTACTACATCTACACCAGCATCAATGAGCATTTCAGTTCTTTCCATCCCCTTCTTGCCTACAGTTGTTGCTGCTCCAACAATGAGCCTTCCAAAAGCATCTTTGCTGGCATCTGGATAGAGCTTTGCTTTCTCAATATCTTTAACAGTAATCAATCCGACGCATTTATAATTGTCATCTACAACGATCAGCTTCTCAATTCTGTGTTGATGCAAAAGAGCTTTTGCTTCATCAGTTGTAACTTCTTCTTTAACAGTGATGATTTTATCTTTTGTCATTAATTCACTAACAGATGTATTGAAGTCTGTTACAAACCTAACATCTCTATTTGTTAATATCCCGACTAATTTATTATCTTTCGTAACAACTGGTATTCCAGAAATTGAATTTGATTGCATTAAATGAATTGCTTCTTTAAGTTTTGCGCCTTCATTAACAGTAACAGGATTAACAACCATACCCGACTCGAATTTTTTAACTTGCGCAACTTCGGCAGCCTGAACTTCAGGCTCTAAATTTCTATGTATTACACCAATACCACCAGCTTGAGCCATCGCTATAGCTAATTTAGCTTCTGTAACAGTATCCATTGCACTTGATATTATAGGAATATTCAAGCTTAGAGATTTTGTAAGGTTTGTGGAAATGATTGTCTCATTTGGAAGCACACTTGATGCGCAGGGTTTTATTAGAACATCATCAAATGTTAAGGCTTCAACAAACATATTTATGTTTATCATCCATTTTACTTTATGGAAAGGCAAAAATTCAGTGTAAATTATTTTTTATAGTTTAATCCAACAACATATAACTCAGTTGAATTTGCTCTACTTGATTTTGGTTTTATATGTTTTACAATTTGAAATTTAATTTTCATTCTGTTGAGAATATCATTTTCTGTTCCACCACGAAAGACCTTACCCACAAAGATACCTCCATCTGAAAGTAGATTCTCGGTAACATCAAGTGCATTCTCCAGTAAAGCTATGATTCTCAAATGATCCGTAGACTTGTGACCCGTTGTTGATGGAGCCATATCCGATAATATGATATCAGCTTCTGGTTTTACTAATTTCTCCCTGATCAAATCAAGACTGTCCTCTTGAAATATATCTAATTGCAAAGATTCAACTTGTGATAAAGAGTCTATTGGCAAAATGTCAACCGCTAGAACTTGCCCGAGTTGTTGTCCACTATTCACATATTTTGCAGCAATTTGACTCCAGCCACCAGGAGCTGCCCCCAAATCCAAAACACACTGACCTGGTTGAAATATATTAAATTTTTCATGAATTTCCAATATTTTGAAAGCCGCGCGTGACCTAAAACCAAGCCTGTTTGCTTCTCTTACAAAGGGATCGTTTAATTGACGTTCCAACCATCTTGTGGATGATAGCTTTCTTCCCTTAGCAGATTTTACTCTTACTTTTAAATTTGCATCTCTTGTCATTGGAAAATATTCCACTTAGTTTTTTATTGGTAACCTAGAGTTAATTTCTATACCAAAACCAGATAAACCAACAAAATGACTTGTTGTTGATGAGAGTAACTCAATAGATGATATATTTAAATCTCTTAAAATTTGGGCTCCAAGACCTATGTCTCTCCATTGCTCTTCTCTTATATTCTCACTACCTGATTTTTTGTTCTCTGCCTGAACTCCGATGGCTCCTTCTCTCAGATAAAGTATAACACCTCTGCCCTTATCCTGCAGATGATTTAATGCAGCTGCAATCAGATTATCCTCTTGAAATACGTCTTTAATGATATTCTCTCTATGTATTCTAGTTGGAATATCATCCCCATCTGAAATATCACCAAAAAGCAACGCTAAATGCTCAACATCATCAAATATTGTGTTGTAGGTGATTATCGTTGCTTCGCCTATTGACGTATTAATATTTGTTTCATTAATTCTTCTTACAAGTTGTTCTCTTTGCTCTCTGTATTCAATGATGTCAGCAACCGAAATAATTTTTAAATTATGCTCTTTTGCAAAATTAAACACTTCTTCACCCCTTTTCACGCTCCCATCATCATTCATTAGCTCAGATAACAACCCTACAGGAGGCAAACCACCCAATTTTGCTAAATCACTTGCTGCTTCAGTATGCCCAGATCTCATTAAAACCCCTCCTTCCCTTGCTATTAGAGGGAATACATGACCTGGCCTTACAAAATCATTTGGCTTTGTGCTCTCATCTGCCATTGCCCTAATTGTATTTGCTCTTTCAGTAGCTGAAATGCCTGTAGTTAAACCCTTCTTTAAATCAATCGAAATAGTAAAAGCAGTACTTAAAGGCGCATCATTATCTGACACCATTGGGTCAAGATGCAGTTTTCTTGCTATATCTTGAGGTGCTGAAACACATAATATGCCACTTGTATGACGTATTATAAATCCTGTTTTCTCAGGGGTAGCCAGTGATGCAGCCATGATCAGATCACCTTCATTTTCACGATCATCATCATCAACTACTACAACTATATCTCCCAGAGTTATTGCCTCTATGGCGTCTTCAATTTTGTCAAATGTCATTTTTTTCTATTTTTCTTTTTTTATAGAGCTTTTTGCAAAGTTTTCATATAGATTTCTCAATTTAAGAGTCAGTTTTCCGGGCATGCCATTGTTGATAACTTTATTATCAATCGAAATAACAGGCATAACAAACACAGATGCACTTGTATAAAAAGCCTCATCAGCATTATATGCTTCTTCGATAGTGAATGGTCTTTCATCGAAAGATAATCCTTCGAGCTCTAGCAATTTCAATACTGCTTGTCTGGTAGTTCCTGACAATATTTTCTCATTATTTTTTCTACTAATTAATTTATTATTTTTGATTATAAATGCATTACTAGATCCACCTTCTGTAATAAAGCCATCCTCATACATCCAGACTTCATTACAGTTGTTTTCATGCGCGACCTGCTTGGCTAATACTTGCGGCAATAAAGCTATCGATTTAATATCGCGACGTTTCCATCGCAAATCTGGGAGAGTCATAACTTTTGCTTTAAGTCTATAAAGTGGAAGATCCATTATCTGTTTGTGATGAACAAACATGATTAGGCTCGGCGATTGGTCTTCTGGAAATTCAAATTCACGACTTTGACCAATTCCACGGGTTACATGAAAATACAGTGTACCTTCTTTTAATTTATTAATTTCAATAAGTTTCTTTTGGACAAGAAATAACTCATCTAATTTTATAGGTAGAATTAGTTTGATCTCATTAAGTGACCTTTGTAATCGTAGGATGTGTGACTCGTTATCAATTATAACTCCATTATAAACACCAGCAACCTCATATACACCATCGGCAAATAACAACCCCCTATCCATGATAGAAACTTTTGCGTTTTCTATTTTCTCATAAGTACCATTTACATATGCAATAGTTGTCATAGCTTTAACTCAAAATTGTTCATAAAAGTCAGAAAAAACTTATAATAACAGTTATAATAAAATATATTGTAAATATATTTATCACTATGATAAAAAAAATACATCATTAATTCAAATAGGGTGCATACTTTGACTAATAAATATAAAATAAATGTGAATGGACAAACCCACGAAATTGAGTCCGATGAGGACACACCATTATTATATATTCTGAGGAACGATCTAAAACTTAAGGGGACAAAATTTGGCTGTGGAGATGGGATCTGTGGAGCTTGTACAGTTATTATGGATGGGTTGCCGATATTCTCATGTGATACACCGATATGGTCCGCAGATGGTAAAAATATTGAAACAATCGAAGGTTTGTCAGTGAATGGAATTCACCCTCTTCAGGAAGAAATGATAGACGAACAAGCAGGGCAATGTGGTTAT